>VXMR01000008.1 GCA_009841005.1 Gemmatimonadales bacterium | reverse complement strand
CTCGAGCGTGGCGCGGACGGTATCGCCGGCTCGGGCCCGCTCCGGTGCCTGCAGCGCAGCGAGCGCTACCCGGGGCTCGCCCGCGGCGACCCGGAGTTCACGTACCCCGAGGCCCAGCCCCGTGGCCGTCTCGCGGGCCGCGTCACGATCCGTCAACTCGCCGTCGGTGAGCACCCACACGCTGTCGGCTCCACCCAGGCGCGCGGCCTGCAGCGCCGGTTCGAGCCGGCTCGCGTCGTGCGTCGCTCCGAGCGCATCCAGCGAATCGAGCCGGGCGGGGACGGGGCCGTCTCCGAACAGGTAGATCCGATCCGGCGCGAGTTCGGGAAGCAGGGCCACGGCCGAGTCGAGCCGCGTCGCCCCGCCGGTGTCGCCGGCGCGAACCGGGAGCGTCATGCTGCGCGAGACATCGAGAAGCACGACGCGTTCGGGCATTCCCACACCGCTGCCGCGCAACGCGGGCAGGGTGAGCGCGCCCAGAATCAGGAAGACGGCCACCGCCCGGACGGCGGCGGGACCGGTGCGCCCCGCGACACGTTCCTCACGCGTGCCATAGGCCCAGCCGGCGAGTGCGACTGCGCCCAGCGCGACGAGAAGCCAGAGGCCGGGGCTCAATCCTGTGTGCGGCGAGCGCGCTGCGTGGGATGGATGGGCATCGGAAGGCTTCGCAACCGCGCGAGCACGGCGTGCTGAACGATGTCAAACCGCTCGCGCAGTTCCGCGGGGATCGGCTCGGCCCTTGGCAACTGCAGACGGGCCGGGTTCACCTGCGCGCCGTTCCGGAGAAACTCGTAGTGAAGGTGAGGCGCGGTCGCGAGACCGGTGTCGCCCACATATCCGATGACCTGCCCCTGTTCCACCTGAGTCCCGGTCGCCACGCCGCGCGCGACGTTGGCGAGGTGCGCGTATCGGGTGCGGATGTTGTTCGCGTGACGAATCTCGACGGCGTTCCCGTAGTTGCCCCACCACCCCGCCCGCGTCACGCGTCCCGCTCCCGTCGCGCGCACGGGCGTGCCTCTCGCCGCCCCGTAGTCGACGCCGAGATGCGGTCGGGTACGCCGGAGCACCGGGTGGAACCGCCTGAGATTGTAGCCGCTCGTCACACGGACGATGTCCAGTGGCGCGAGCAGGAACTGGCCCCGGAGGGCTTCGCCCGCTTCGTCGTAGTACTCCGCGCGCTCGGCCGCGGCATGCTCGAATCGCACGCCCGTGAGGACCCGCCGGTCGTTCCGGAAGTCCGCGGCGAGCACCGTGGCGTCGCGCACGGATCCGTCCGGCCGCACCTCTCGCTCGATGAGAAGCCGGTAGGCGTCATTCCGGCGCAGGTCCCGCCAGAAGTCGATCTGCCAGGCGAAGACCTGCGAGATGCGGTACGCCACATCGAAACGTTCCCCGTCGCCGAGCGCCTCCACGTCCCCCGACATCTCCGCGTCGAACAGGTTCGACTGGATGAGACCCGCGAGGAGAAGCGTGTCTCGTACGACCTGCACCGAGTCCAGCCGCGCCGACCACAAGGGCGCGGCTCCGTCGCCGGACCAAAGGTGGAGGATGCGGTCGGCGTCGAGGTGGACGCGGATGCGCGCCGGAGACTCGCCGGGTCTGCTCACGAAGTGAATCGCGACGCCGGGCCGCAGCCGGCGCGGACTCTCGAATTCGCCCATCGCCTCCGCGATGGCGTGCGTCGCTGCGGGGCTCAGGCCATGGTCCTCGAACACATCGCCCAGCGTCTCGCCCCGCTGCAGACGATGCACCAGCGTGACGGGCGCAGGTGGCGTCGGCACTTCGACGACCTTGACGTGCTCCGTCTGCCCGGCCCGGGGGCCCAACGCGGCCCAACCGACGACCAGGACCCCCGCGAGGGCGAGTCCAACCGCAGCAGCAAGTCTTGTTCTCAAGCGTGCTCAGTCCATCTGTCGCCGAATGAAAGTCGGGATCTCGAGATCCTCGAACTCGACGCGGGCATCGGTCCACGCGTCGCGGTCCTGCACTTCGGGCTCCACCTCGGCCGTCACTCCCTCGGCCGTCACTTCCTCCGTGGTCGGGTCCGGTGTCGCCGGTTCGGCTTCGTACCCCATGCCTTCGGGCATCGATCCCTCGGACACCGGCACGTCGAGCGCAGGCTCCGGTTCCGGCTCGGACTCGGTCGTGGCCTCGGCCGGCGGCTCGAACACGGGCTCGGCCGCCGGCTCCTCGGCGGCGAGCGCCTCGAACGCGATGCCCGCCTGTTTCACCTCCACGGGGGCTTCGACGGGCTTGGACTCCGGTTGCGTCGGCGGCGCCGAGCGATCGTCGAACACATTCGGACGCTCGTACTTCGAGCCGATGACCACCGGGGTCGCGGGAGACAGGGGCGACGGCTTGCGCGCGGAGATCACCCGCTCGGCCACCGGTGCCGGCTCGTCCTCCACCATATCTCCGAAGCCCGTCGCAATCACCGTCACGCGGAGCTTGCCCTCAAGCTGGGGATCGTGCACGACTCCGAAGATCATCTCGCCTTCGTCGCCCGCAGCCTCCTGAATGATCGAGTTGATCGTCGTGACCTCATCGATCGTCAGGTCGGGACCGCCGCTGATGTTGATGAGGACGCCCGTGGCGCCGTTGATGGATACGTTGTCGAGGAGGGGTGAGCAAATGGCCTGCTGCGCCGCCTCCACCGCGCGGTCCTCGCCCGTCGCGCCGCCGGTTCCCATGAGGGCGGCCCCGCGGTTCGACATCACCGTACGCACGTCCGCGAAGTCCACGTTCACCTCGCCGGTGACGGAGATCAGGTCGGAGATTCCCTGGGTCGCCTGGAGCAGGACCTCGTCCGCCTTCTTTAGCGCCTGGCGGAAGGTCATCTCCTTTCCCACGACGGCGAGCAGACGCTCGTTCGGCACGACGATCATCGTGTCCACCGCGCGCCGGAGCTCCCGCAGCCCGATCTCGGCGTGCCGCATCCGCTTCTTGCCTTCGAAATGGAAGGGGCGGGTGACGATCGCGATGCAGAGCGACCCCATTTCCCGTGCCATGCCGCCGATGATCGGGGCCGCACCCGTGCCCGTGCCTCCACCCATCCCCGCCGTGACGAAGACGAGGTCCGCACCCGCGATCACCGATCGGATCTCCTCGGAGCTCTCGGAAATCGCCTGCCGCCCGATCTCGGGACGGGCGCCGGCCCCCAGACCTCGCGTGAGTTCCTTTCCGATCTGGACTCGGAGGTGGGCGCCGGATTCCTTCAGCGCCTGGGCGTCGGTGTTGACCGCGATGAACTCCACGCCCTCGAGTTCCTCGTCGATCATGCGGTTGACGGCATTGCCGCCGGCGCCGCCCACGCCGACGACCTTCATTTTTGCGTTACGCACGCCGTTTTCGTCGAATGCGAAGACCATATCTCCCCTCCCTCCCATCAGAAAAACTCCCGTAGCCACCCACCGACTCTTGCGAATGCGCGGGTCGCTCCGACCAACCCTCCGGCCGAGGCCCGCGAAGCGCCGTACAGCGCCAGTCCCGCGGCGGTGCTGTACGACGGGCGCGCGACGCCCTCCGCCATGCCCGCGAGACCGAGCGAAGGAATACCGGTGCGAACGGGCCGGTTGAAGACGGAACGGGCCAGGTCTTCCGCGTGCGCGAGCGAGACCCCGCCGCCGCTCAACACGATCCCCGCCTCGAGTCCGCCCAGCGTTCCGCTCGTCTCCAGCTCCTCGTATACCAGACCCAGGATTTCGTCCAGACGTTGTTCGATAATGTGCAGCAGCAACTCGCGCGACACACGTCGAGCGCATCCGTGGCGAGCCCCCGAGACGTCGAGCAGTTCCTGCGAATCGGCCCGGTCGCGCAGCGCCCCGCCGTGTCGCTCCTTGAGTTGCGCGGCTTCGTCTTCGTGCACGCCGAGGCCGCGAGCAATGTCCCGCGTCACGATCGATCCGCCCCAGGGCAGCGTCGCCGCGTGAAGGAGGCGGTGTCCTCCGTACACGAGCACGTCCGTCGTTGCGCCCCCGACCTCGACCAGGGCCACGCCGACTTCGCGCTCGGCATCCTCAAGCACGGCGAGCGCCGTGGCAAGCGGCGCCATGACCAGCTCGTCCGGCCGGTACCCCGCGCGGTCGACGACTTTCGAGATGTCGTGGCAGATCGCCACGTCCGCCGTCACGATGCAGAGGTCCGCCTCGAGACGGGTGCCGGCCATGCCGACGGGATCCCGGATCCCGTCACGATGGTCGACGGTGTACTGCTGGGACAGGGCGTGTATCAACTCGTGGCCGGGCGGGATCGGAACGGCCCGGCCCACCTCCTGCACGCGCTTGACGTCGGCGGGCGTAATCTCCGAGCCGGAGACCTGAAGCACGCCCTTCGATCGGGACGTCCGGACGCTCCCGCTCGGCACGCTCACGTAGGCGGCCTCGACTTCGCGGCCGGCCGTGGCTTCCGCCTGTCTGACGGCGGTGCGAACGGCCTGGGTCGCTGCCTCGATGTTCCCGATGTCCGGGCCGTTCATGCCGTCGGAACGCGTGACGCCGAGGCCGAGAATCTCGAGCGGGTCCGTGGGCTGGCGACCGGGATGCACTGCGGCGACGACCGCACAGGTTTTGGTCGACCCCACATCCACCCCGACAATGCCCGCCCCCTGAATCATCGCTCCTCCACGCGCGTCAGTACAACTTGGCCTCTGAACCGCGCATCCGCACGTGCGACGCGTCGATCCTCGATCTGCCCGAGCGCGATCGATACCCGGTCGAGGGCGCGCAGGGGCTCATCGCCCGGCAGAAGCACGACATCCGCCCCGGCGCCGGGCAGGAGGAGGAAACGGTATCCGCCCTCCGCCGCGGCCCCGACCTCGGAGACGAGCGACATGAAATCGCTCCGCGTCCGATCCATGCGCGCGAGCGCGAGGATGAGCTCCCGCATTCCCGGGTCCTTCACGAATCCGCCCTCCGTTTCGACCGGGCCCCGGATGATCGGCAGGTCGAGCGACTCGGCGGAGGGGTCGAGCGGCAGCACGTAGCCATCCGCGCTCACGGGACGCAGTTCGGGCGTCGCCACGAGCGCGATCGGACGTCGCTCCACGATGGCGATCTCGAGGGTGTTGAAGCCCTCTCGGCGGGCCGTGGCCTCGCGAACCATCGGATGTGCGCGGACGCGCTCCTCCCACGTCGCGGGGTCGTCCCACACGGACGCGTCCGGGGTGACGGCGAGTGCCCTGATCTCGTCGGGCGGGATGTGCTCGGTCCCGGTCACGTGGAGTTCCGCAACCTGAAACGCGGACAGCGCCGCGAGGAGGGGCGGCACCCAGATGGGAACGGAAAGGCCGATCGAGGCGGCCATCAGGGCGAAGAGGAGCCTGCGGCGTCCTCGGCGGGTGATGCGTCGGGAGCGCGACGTCCCGGGAGAGATCATGCGGCCCCCACGCGGGCGAGTTGCGCGGGATCGAACCCCCACAGGTGGATCTCCGGCTCCAGCGCCACGCGGAGACGCGCGAGGGCGCGGCGGCGAGTCTCCGCCATGAGTCCGATCACGTCGGCGGCGCGCGCCCCGCCGAGATTGACGATGAAGTTCGCGTGCCGCTCGTGGATCCGCGCGCCCCCGACCCGGGCCCCTCTCATTTCGACCTCGTCGACGATCTTCCAGGCCGGCGGATGCGGCGGACCCGGGTTCTTCCAGGTCGAACCCACCGAGGGCAGGTCGTACACCTGATCCCGTACCTTTCGTTCGCGGAAGTTCAGGTGTGCATCGCGAACGGCGTCCGCCTCGGCCGGCTTCGCGTCGAGGCGCGCGCGCACGAACACCCAGTCGGCCGGCACGCGCACATGGCGATACGCGGGCTGCGCCTCCTCGGGCCGGACCCGCACGAGTTCGCCCTCCGGCGTCACGGCTTCCGCCCATTCGACGCGGTCCCAGAGTCCCTCGTGCCTCGACCCGGCATTCATCCGCAGGCCTCCGCCGAGGGTGCCGGGGACGGCCTCCAGGAAATGGAATCCCGACCGTCCGTTGCGGCGTGCGGTCTGGGCAAGGGCGGGCAGGCGGGCGCCGGCCCCCGCCTCGATGGCGGTGGCCTCGACCCGGACGGCCCCGAAATCGCCCTCGAGGACGAGGACGGGTTCCGCCACTCCGTCGTCCCCGATGAGGAGGTTCGCACCGGTCCCCAGCACGCGGCAGCCGCGGCCGGACGTTTCGCGCAGCGCGGTGTCCAGCTCCGCGATCGAGCGAGGTCGCGCGAGCCGCGCGGCCGGCCCGCCGATCCGGTAGCGGACCAGGGGCGCGAGCGGGACGTCACGTTCCCACCGCATCGCCCGCCCGCCGCTGGACCGCCGCGTGCGCGAGGTCGGTGACGTCGCCGGCGCCCATGAAGACGAGCACCGCCTCTCCGGCGCCGACCTCCGCCGGCACGAGTTCCCGCGCGTCCTTCCGGTCGATCGGCGCCGCGGTCGCTCCGGCCCCGCCGATGATCAGCTCCGAGGTGACGCCTGGAAGCGGCGTTTCGCGCGCGGGATAGATGGGGAGCACGCGCGCCTCGTCCGCAGTCGTCAGGGCGCGGGTGAACGCGTCCGCGAAGTCGCGCGTCCGGGTGAACAGGTGCGGCTGAAAGACGACCGTCAGCCGGGCGTCCGGATAGGCTTCCCGCAGCGCGGCGAGCGACGCCGCGACCTCGGTCGGATGGTGCGCGTAGTCGTCAAAGACCGTGAGGTCGGGCCAAGCCGCGATCATCTCGAGCCGGCGCGCCACGCCGCGGAACTCGCCGAGCCCGCGCGCCGCCGCCCGAGGATCGCCGCCGAGCCGCAACGCGGCGAGGAAGGCCGCCGCGGCGTTGAGCTGGTTGTGGCGCCCGGGCACGCGGAGCGTGAGATCGACCGTCCCGTCCGGCCAGGAGAGGCGCAGCGTGCGCGGCCCCGCCTCTTCGAGCCTGCACCAGGCTCCGTCCCCGAAACCGTACCCGAAACCGCGCCCCGTGCCGGAGAACCCGCACGCCTCCGCGAGTTTGCGAGCGCCCTCGTCATCGCGGCAGTAGATGAGACCTTCGGCGTTCCGGGTCCGCCCGGCGAAATCCGCGAACGCGGAACGGAGACTCTCCCAGTCCCCGTAGGTATCGAGATGCTCAGGCTCGAGCGAGCTGATCACGGCAAGCGTGGGATGAAGTTCGAGGAAGGAGCGGTCGAATTCATCGGCTTCCACGATGGCGGGACCATCCCCCAGCCGCGTAAACCCCTTCCACGCGTCGACGCGGCCGCCGACGAGGACGAGGGGATCGAGCCCGGCCGCGGCCGCCGCGTGCCCGGTCATCGCGGTGATCGTCGTCTTCCCGTGCGTCCCCGCAACGCCGACCATCGCCTGCCCGTTGAGGAGGGCGCCGAGCGCCCGGGCCCTGCGCATCACCGGTATGCCCGCGACTTCCGCTCCGACGACCTCCGGCTCGTCTGCCGGCACGGCCGAACTTCGAACGAGCAGATCGACCCCGGACAGGTGGGCGATGGAATGCCCCCGCTCGACCCGGATCCCTTTCGCGGCAAGGTCGCCGAGGGCATCCGCGGGGGCGCGGTCGCACCCGCTCACGACGTAGCCGGCACGGTCGAAGAGAAGGGCGAGTCCGCGCATGCCGGCGCCGCCGATCCCCATCAGATGGACGTGGGCACCGGGTGCCGGGAGATCCGCGGTCCCCGCCGGACGGGGCGCAGCCGTCGCCGCCCCCGTCACGCCGCGCGCCGATCCAGGAGCGTGAGCATCTCGCGGGCGATCTCGAGGGCCGCGTCCGGCCGGCCGCGGCTCTCGGCGGCCGCGGACATCCGGGCCAGGCGCCCATCGTCGGTGAGGATATCGCGACAGAGCGACCACAACTCGCCGGCCTCGACGCTCTCCTCCTCGCGGACCTCCGCCGCGCCCGCCGCCGCCAGCGCCCGGGCGTTCGTCAGCTGGTGCCCCCCGGCGGAGGTCGGAAGCGGCACGAGCACGGCCGGTCGGCCCGCGGCGCATAACTCGGCGAGCGACATCGCCCCCGACCGGCACAGCGCCAGTGTCACCCTGTCCAGCTGTCGGCCCAGGTCATCGATGTAGGACACGACGCGCACGCGGTCCGCGAGGGGGAGTTCCGACGTGCGCGCGGAGAGTTCGGCCGCGTGCGTCGGTCCGGCGATCCACACGACCGAGACGTCGTCCGGCCACGCCGAGGCGTCCCGCGCCGCCCACTCAAGGTCTCGCAGAAAGGCGCGGTTGAGGCCGAGCGCGCCCTGGCTCCCGCCGAAGACGAGGAGGTTCCGGCCCGCGGGCCAATCGAAGCGCGCCGGAGCCGGGCGGCTTGAATCGCCGGCGTCCGCCGTACGGTCCATCGCGGGGGCGACGGGGTTCCCCAGCGCGCTCAGACGCGTGCGGCCGCCGACCCGGAGGCGGGCTTCGGCCTCGGGGTATCCGAGGTGGACCTGGTCGACGCCCGGCGCGAACAGGCGCGTCACGAGACCGGGCGCCGCATTCTGCTCCTGGATCGCCGCCGGGACTCCGCGGAGGCGGGCTCCCGCGAGCGCGGGCCCCGCCACATATCCCCCCGTGCCCACGACGAGCCGCGGATCAAAGTCCCGGAACGCGCGCCGCACGCCGGCAATGACGGCCGGCGCCGACGCGAACAGCCGCCAGTTCCGCCACGGCCGCTGCCGGTAGAGCGGTTGCAGCGGCAGGAGCCGGAACTCGTACCCGGCGTCGGGAAGCACGCGAGCCTCCAACCCCCGCCGGCCGCCCAGGAACACGCATTCGACCTCGGGGGCCAGCCGGCCGAAGGCCGCGGCCAGGTTCAGGGCGGGATACAGGTGGCCGCCGGTGCCGCCTCCCGCGATCAGAATACGAGGCGACGCCATGCGTCAGCATCTCCGCCGCGAAGCCACGTTGAGCAGGACGCCCGTGACGCCGAGCGCCATGACGAGCCCCGTGCCGCCGGAACTGATGAAGGGGAGGCTCACCCCCGTCGTGGGCAGCAGCCCCATCGTGATTCCGATGTGTCCGAACGCTCCGATGGCGATGATCGTCGTAAGCCCGATCGCGATCAGGCGCCCGAACAGATCCGGGGCGGACTTCGCGATCCGGAATCCGAGGTGCGTCCACGCAAGGAAGAGGACGATCATCGTGACCGCGCCCACGAACCCCCACTCCTCTGCGATAATCGGATAGATGAAGTCGTTCTGCGCTTCGGGCAGGTAGTGGAGCTTCTGCGTGCTTTCGCCATAGCCGGCGCCCAGGATCCCGCCCGAGCCGATCGCAATCTGCGCCTGCTGCAACTGGTAGCCGGCGCCCGACGTGTCCGCCTCCGGATTGAGAAACGCGAGAATCCGCGTGAGCTGGTAGCTGTTCGAGCGCACGAGCCACACCACCCCGGCGCCGATGAGCAGCGTGAGGAACAGAAAATGCCGGATGCGCATCCCGGCCGCGAAGAGCACGGTCGCCGCCAGCGCCGCCGTGATCAGCGTCGCCGAGAGGTGCGGCTCCGCCGCGATGAGGACGAGCAGGGGGCCCAGGACGAGGAGGAACGGGAGCACTCCGCGCAGAAAACTGTTGAAGGCCCGCTGCTTGCGAACGGCGAGCGCGGCCGTCCAGAAGACGACGGCCACCTTGGCGAGTTCCGAGGGCTGAAAGGTCGCCGGCCCGAGCATCAGCCAGCGGCGGGACCCGTTCCGGGCGGGCGCGATGTCCGTCGTGAACGGGAGGATCATGACGACAAGAAGAGCCGCCACCGCCGCGAGGATCGGCCACGCGAACCGCCTGTACACGCGATAATCGATGAAGGCGGCGACGATCAGGGCCACGAGGCCGACGGCGGCGCGAGCCAGCTGGCTCATGAGCACGTGGTTCCCCGGCAGTCCGCTCTGCTGCGCCGCGAAGGAGCTCGCGGAATAAACGGAGAGGAGCCCGAACACGACGAGGACGAGCGTGATCCCGATGAGCGCATTCCGCACCCACGCCGGCGCACCGGCGAACTCCTGAACGCGCGGGAGTTCCCGTGAAAGGGCGTGCTCCGTCACGTCGCCCGCTCCGGGGCCGGTCCCTCATACGATTCGCGGACACACGCCTCGAAGGTCCGGCCGCGCTTCCGGTAGTCCGGGAACATGTCGTAGCTGGAGCAGGCGGGGGAGAAGAGGACGACATCGCCGGGTTGGGCCGCCTCGCGGGCGAGGCGCACGAGCTGCGGAAATCCGCGGGCGACCTCGACCGGCGCCACATCGCCCAGCTCCCGCACGATCTGCGGCGCGGCCTCACCGAACGCGATCAGGGCCCGCGCGTTCTCGCGCAGCGCGGGGGCGAGCGACCGGTACGACTCGCCCTTGTGCCGGCCTCCGAGGAGCGCCACGAGGGGCCGATGGAACGCGTTGAGGGCCACGCGTGTCGCGGAGACGTTCGTTCCCTTGGAGTCGTTGATCCACAGCACGCGCTCGAACTCGCCCACTCTCTGGAGGCGATGGGGAAGTCCCTGGAAGGAAGCGAGTCCGGCTCCGATCGCCGCGGCTTCGCATCCGGCGAGCGCCGCCCCGAGACCCGCCATGAGCGCGTTCATGACATTGTGGTCGCCGACCAGTTGCAGCTCGCCGGCCGCGATCCACGGCTCCGGCGCCCCCCCGGCCTCGAGACGCTGGACGAGCGTCCCCGCTTCATCCAGCCACGCTCCCGGTTCCTCGTGCGGCCCGATCGAAGCGATGTAGCGGTGTCCGGCGACCGGTTCCGCCATGGCGAGCACATCGTCGTCATCGCCGTTCAGGACCCATCGGCTGTCCTCGTCGGCGTTCGCGAACAGGCGCGCCTTGTCCTCGTAGTAGCGCTCGATGCTCGAATACCAGTCAAGGTGGTCCGCCGCGAGGTTCACGAGCAGGCCGACCTCGGGTCTGAACGCCCTGAGGTCGGCGAGCTGGAATGAACTCAGCTCGACCACGAGCCAATCCGGCTGCCGCTTCATCAGCGGTATCTCGGAGAGCGGGCGGCCGATGTTCCCCGCGGTGAGCGCGTCCACGCCGGCCTCCTGCAGCAGGTGCCCGCAGAGCGCGGTCGTCGTCGTCTTGCCGTTCGTGCCCGTGATGCCGATGACCCGCGAGCGGAGGTGCCGATAGGCGACCTCGATTTCGGCCACGGTAGGCACGCCCGCGTCCGCCACCGTCCGCCGGATCTCGGCCGTCGGCGATATTCCCGGACTCGTCACGACGAGGTCGGCGTTCAGGATTCGCTCCACGTCGTGCTGTCCCACCTCCGCGTCGATGCCCTCGGCGGTGAGGGCTTCCACGGCCTCCCGCTGGCGAGGCCCCTCGAACGCATCGCTCGCGTATACGTCCGCTCCGAGTGCGTGCAGGAGACGCGCCGCGGCGGTCCCCGACACGCCGAGTCCGAGGACGGCCACGGGCTCGCCGGGCCCGAAGAGCGGAGGACGTCGGTCGTCTGCCATCAGCGGATCTTCAGCGTCGCCAGGCCGAGGAGCGCGCAGATGACGCCAAGGATGTAGAACCGCGCGACGACGCGCGTCTCGGGCCAGCCGAGTTTCTCGAAGTGGTGATGCAGCGGGGCCATGCGCAGGATCCGGCGCCCCTCGCCCCAACGCCGGCGACTGAATTTGAACCATCCGGTCTGGAGCATCACGGACAACCCTTCGAGGACGAACACGCCCCCGACGATGACGAGGAGGAATTCCGACTTCAGGAGGACGGCGACGGCCCCGAGCGCGCCTCCGAGAGCGAGCGACCCGGTGTCGCCCATGATGACCTCTGCCGGATGGGCGTTGAACCAGAGAAAGCCGATCGCCGCCCCCGCCAGCGCGGCGCAGAACACCGACAGTTCCCCCGCCCCGTTCAGGTACAGGACGCCGAGGTAGGCCGACGTATCCACCCGGCCGATCGCGTAGGCGAAGGCGCCGAACGTGAGCGCGGCGATCGCGGCGAGTCCCGTGGCCAGCCCGTCGAGACCGTCCGTCAGGTTCACCGTGTTCGCGCTCCCCGCCACGACGATGGCGACGAACAGCGGGAAGATCGCCACCTCGATGACGACCGTCAGATCCTTGAAGAACGGGAGCATCGTCTGGGTCGCCCCGTAGGAGGAAAGGGGCTGCCAGAGGAGGAACCCGCCGAGCGCCAGACCCAGCACGAACTGCCAGATGAGCTTGTAACGCGCGATCAGGCCGCGCGAGTGACGGCGCACGATCTTCAGGTAGTCGTCCATGAAGCCGATCGCGCCCATCCAGGCGGTGACGACGAGGGCGACCCACACGTACGTGTTGTCCAGACGTGCCCAGAGGAGGGTGGGGAGGAGACAGGCGGTGAGGATGATGATGCCGCCCATCGTCGGCGTGCCCGCCTTCACGAGGTGCGTGGCCGGCCCCTCGGCCCGCACGATCTGGCCGATACCGTGCTTCCTGAGTTTGCGGATCACGCCCGGCCCGATGATGAACGCGGTGAGGAGGGCCGTCACCATGGCGCCGGCCGCGCGGAACGAGATGTACTGGAAGACGTTGAACAGGATATGCTGGTCCGCGAGTGGGAAGAGGAAGTGGTAGAGCATCAGGCGTCCCCTCCGAAACGGGCTTCCAGTTCGTCGATGACCCGCTCGAGGCGGGCGCCGCGCGAGCCCTTTACGAGCACGACCTCATCTCCTTCCAGGGCGTCGGCAAACGGCCGCAGGGCCGCTTCGGGGTCCTCCGCCCGGATCAGGGCATGACCTTGCACGCCTTCGAACGGCGCGTCGCAGAAGAGGCCCGTCGCCGCGATGACGTCGAAACCCGCCGCCCGCATCTCGTCGCCGATCTCGCGGTGCGCCTTCACCTCCTGGGAGCCGAGTTCGAGCATCGAGCCCGCGAACACGGCGCGGCGGCGTCCCGGGAGCAGGTCGCGCGTCTGGGCGATCGCCGCGCGAAACGAATCCGGGTTGGCGTTGTAGCAGTCGGCCAGCACCGTCAGGCGCCCGATGCGGCGCAGCGCGCCGCGCAGGCCGAGCGGTTCGTAGCGCGACAGCCCCTGGGCCGCGGCGTTGGGCGGCACCTCCAGCGATTCCGCCAGCGCCGCCGCGATCAGCGCGTCCCGCAGGTGGTGCTCGCCGCCCACGCCCAGCGCGACGCGGGTTCCGCCGCGGCGGAACTCGATCCTGTCCGCTTCGACCGCGTGCGTCTCGGGTGCGAAGTCGGCCCCGGGTCCGAAGCCGGCCACGATCGCGTCGGGCCGGTGGGCCCGTGCGGCCTCCGCGAGGATCGCGGGTTCCTCTCCCACGATGAGCGCACCGCGGCCCGAGGCGCCGTGCGCCAGCGCCATCTTCTCTCGCAGGACGCCGCGCACATCCCCGAAACACTCGAGGTGCGCGGCGCCGACGGTCGTGATGACGACGTGGTCGGGCCGCGCGATCTCCGCCAGGCGGGCGATCTCCCCGGGCTCGCTCGCTCCGACTTCCAGCACCCAGACGTCCGCATCGGGAGAGGCACGCAGGATTGTGAGCGGAAGCCCCACCTGGCTGTTGTAGTTCCCTTCCGTGCGGTACACGCGGCGGGATCCGGAGAGAGCGCAGGCGATCATCTCCTTCACGGTCGTCTTGCCCGAGCTGCCCGTGATCGCCACGACGGTGGCGCCGGATTCGCGCCGGACCCGGGCCGCGAGATCGCCGAGCGCCTTCAGAGGGTCGGCGACGGGAAAGTACTCCATCCCGAGCGCGAGATCTTCCCGTCCGGCGCGAACGATCGCGCCCGGCGCGCCCCGGGCCGCCGCCTGGGGGAGGAAATCGGCGGCGTCGTGCCGTGCACCGGCGAGCGCGACGAACAGCTCGCCGGGCTTCAGCGTCCTCGAATCGCACGATGCCCCGGTGTACGCCCGCTCTCCGCCCTCGCCGGGGCTTCCGGCGCCGCCGGCGTCCAGGCGGAGCGCCGCCCGAATCCAGCCCGAGCGCACCGCCGGAGCCTGCGTGGCCGCCGTCACGCCGTCGCTCCCGGCAGCCCGGATGCGTCCGGAAGCGTGGGAAGGAGGTCCTCGACGATCCGGCGCTCGTCGAAGGGCAGTCGCTCTCCACCGATGACCTGGTACGTCTCGTGCCCCTTGCCGAGGAGCGCGACGGCGTCGGCGGGGCCGGCCTCGGCGAGTCCCCGCGCAATCGCCTCTCGTCGGTCGACGACGATCTCGTAGCTGTCCGGCGGGAGCCCGACGACCATCTGGCGGCAGATCTCCGATGGATCTTCCGACCGGGGATTGTCACTCGTGACGATCGCGACATCGGCCAGGCGCGCGAGGATGCTCCCCATCTGCGGCCGCTTGCCCGGGTCCCGGTCGCCGCCGCAGCCGAGGAGGGCGATGACCCGGCCCGGCACGATCTCCCGCAACGAGGAGAGCGCGCGCTCGCACGAATCCGGGTTGTGCGCGAAATCGCGGACCACGAGAACCGGCTCGCGCGAGAGCACTTCCATGCGCCCGGGCACGGAAGGCGCCTCGGAGAGTCGCGCGGCGATCCTTTCGAGCGGCATGCCGAAGCCCCACGCGATCGCGGCGGCCGCGAGGGCGTTGCGCACGTTGAAATCGGCCGGAAGCGGCAGCGACACGGCGGCGGCCTCGCCCGGCGCCCGCAAGGTGAAGCGCGCGCCGCCCGCGCAGAGCACGAGTTGATCCGGCCACAGGTCGGCCGTCGACTTGAAGCCGTAGCGGAGCACCGTGGCGTTCGGCGGCGCGATCTCCTTCCAGGCGGGTTCATCGTCGTTCACCGCGCAGACGCCGCCCGGCGCAAGCAACTCGAGGAGGCGCAGCTTGGCCTCCCGATACGCCTCGAGATCGGGGTGGTATTCGAGGTGTTCGCGACTGAAGCTCGTAAAGCCCACGGCATCGAAGGAGAAACCATCCGCGCGGCGCTGGTCGAGCGCGTGCGACGAAACCTCGAGCACCGCCGCCTCCGCGCCACTCGCCCGCAACGCGGAGAGTTCGAGGGCCAGGTCGATCGGATCGGGCGTCGTCAGCCCCGGAGCGCCGATTTCACCGTCGATGGATACGGTGCCCAGGGTGCCCAGCGCCGCGGCGGGTCCCATGTCGGCCAGGATCCACCACGTGAGCCACGCGGTGGTCGACTTGCCGTTGGTTCCCGTGATGCCGACGAGGCGGAGCGCTTCGCCGGGGTCGCCCGCGAAGAGTGCGGCGAGGTGGGATACGGCCGCCCGGGCGT
>VXMR01000038.1 GCA_009841005.1 Gemmatimonadales bacterium | reverse complement strand
GCGTGACGAGGCGGGACACGACCTCGAAGTTCCGGCGGGAGTCCTCCTCCGACCAATACACGTCGCCGCTCGCCGTCTCGCGAAGCCGCTGAAGCCGCAGCGGCGTCCCCTGCTCGGCGTGGCAGGTCACGCAGGGCGCCCGCCCGGGTCCCCACCCGCCGCGGTCCGCGAGGAAAATGGGCTCAACGGTCTCGCGGTAACGCTCGAAGCTCAGGGGTTCCTGGCCCATGACGCCGCTGGGCGCCGAACCTGACGCCATCAGCGTGAATGCAGTCGTGAGGATGGGCAGCCGGCCGAGAGAGCGTCGGCGCGCAGGGAGGGCCGGTCGTCGAAGTCGGTGGACGCGACTCACGGGAACACCACGGTCTTGTTGCGCTTCGGCGTCTGGCCCACGGGGATGCGGGCGATCTCCACCATCTCCTGCGTGTCCACCACGGACACATCGTTGGAGCCCGCGTTCGCCACGTACAGGTAGCGGCTGTCCGGCGTCATCGTGAGCCAGTCGGGGATGTGGCCGACCTCGACCCCGCCCAGGTACTCGAGATCCGGGAGCGACCACGCGTAGACGTGCCCGTTGGGCTTGCTCGTCGACCAGAGTTGCCGTCCGTCCGGGGACACCGCGAGGCCGTGGCCCGGCGATCCCTGCAGCGCGTCGTTCGTCACCCGCGAGATCGGGAGCGAAGGCATGTCCAGCTTCTCCACGACCCTCCGCTTCTCGAAGTCGACGACGTACACGCCGTGGTAGTTCGAGATCTGGATGAAGAGGCGTTTCGTGGAGCCGTCCGGGTGCGTCTCGAACGCCATCGGGCGCACCCCGCCGTCCGCATAGCCCCCCGTCGTGCGTCCGCTGAAGTGGAGCGACCAGATTGCCTCGTCGATCGCCGTGTCGATGATCGTCAGCGTGCGCGCCCCGATCATCCCCGCCGCGACGTGCAGCCCGTCCGGTGACATGAACACGTTGTGTACCGTCCCCCGCGTGGGGATCGATTTCACGACCGCGCCCTTCGCCAGGTCCACGATATCGACGCAACTGCAGTCCTGGATGATCGCGACGTACACCTTCGTGCCGTCGTTGCTGATCGCCACGTTGTGCGGCCGCCCCGACAACGGGATCCGCTCCACGACCTCCATGACGTCCGTGGAGACGATCTCCAGCGTGCGGTCGATCTCGTTGCTGAAGTAGAGCGCGCTCCCGTCCGGTGCGGCGGCGACGCCGTGCGCCTTCGGAATCCCGTCGATCACCTGCACGACCTGGTTCGTCGCCGGATCGATGATGTGGACGTTGTCCCCCGCCGAGTTCGTCTGAACGATCCGCAGCTTCCCCTGCTGCGCCGCCAGGGCGGTGGCGGAAGAGAGCGCGAGGGCGAAAAGGCCCGCGACGATGGCCGCGGGAGCGTGGGCGGGACAGGGCCGGAACAGGCGTTTCATCGTGAACCTCCGAAGTTCGCGAGAACCTTCCCAACGGTACGACCCGGCAGTCTCGCGGGTCCATACCCGACCCCCCGCGAGGCTCCGCTCAGCCGCGCGGCGGCATGGCGATGTCGGTCGCGCCCAGGAAACCGGCGAGGTCCGCGACGGCGTCGTTCAGCCCGGCCTCGAAGCGCGCGGTCGGGGCGAACTCCGGCTCGAAGTGCAGCGCCCGGATTTCGAGCACGTTGCGGTCGCGGTGGAGTTTCGGGTCGAGCCGGCCCACGAGGCGGCCCTCGTGCAGGATGGGCAGGACGTAGTAGCCGTACTTCCGCTTCGCGGCCGGGACGTAGATTTCGACCGTGTAGCTGAAATCCAGGAATTCGGCGGCGCGCCGCCGCTGCCAGAGCAGCGAGTCGAAGGGGCAGATGAGCGTCGTCCCGGCGGGCTCCGGGAGTCGATCGATGCCGTCCAGGTGTTCGGGCAGGGCGTAGCACGGCCCCCGCAGCCCCTCGACCTCGACCTCGACGATCCGCTTCTTCCGCAGGTTGCGGGCGATGGTCCGGCGCCGCTCCGCCGCGTTGAGTTCGGGTCCGGTGAAGTAGTTGACGAGGTGCCGCTCAGGAGCGATGCCGCAGCCCGAAAGCGCGATGAGAAGCCAGCTGTCGTGGTACGCGGCGAGCGTCGTGGCGGGCCCGTCGGGGTAGACCCGTTCCGCCAGGTCATAGATACAGCGGAAGTGGCGCCGCCGCGTCACCGCGACGCGTCCGTCGTGCCACAACAGCTTGAGCGAGCGCTTGTCCTCCTTCAGGCGCCACCCGAGCGAGTCGGTCTTCTCCCCGCGTTCGGCCGGCTGCGGCTGAAAGTCGACGCTCTCCAGGGGTCCCTCCGCGCGCAGCCGCCGCAGCACTCGCCGCTTCGACGCCGTCGACGTCGCGTATCGGTCCCACCACGCGCGTCCCGACCAGCTCTCGGGCGGGAAGCGTCGCATGCGCCGCCGTCCGAGAGGGAGGTGGGAGATGGGAAGGATCGACGCTTCGTGCCCCCAGTACTCGTACGCGAGGCGGTCCCCGTACACCCACCGGTCCACGTCCGCGCGGTCGTAGGCACCGAACCGGCTCCAGAGGGTCAGGTAATGGGCCCGGTCCACGACGTTCACGCTGTCGAGTTGAAGGGCGCCCGTCCGCTCCAGGTGGCCGACGAACGCCGCGGCGTCGAGCGGAGTCGACCCGCGGGGCCCGTCGAGCCCCTGCCGGTGCAGCCACAATCGGGTGGCCGCCTCCCGGGTGAACCTCGGGAGGCTCCGGCGGCTCAGCGGCTCTCGTCCCCGGCCGCGACCGCGTCCGATCCCAGGTGCTTCCGGAACCAGGTCAGGATCCGCTCCGACACGTCCATGACGAACTTCGGCTCGCGCGGTCCGTGCGGCGTGCGCGGGTACACGACCATCTCCGTAGGCACGCCGCGCCGGTCGAGGGCGCGGTAGAACTCCTGCCCCTGGGTGAACGGCACCCTCAGATCCTGCGCACCGTGGATTACCTGCGTCGGCGTGACCACGTTCGCGATGTGGTACATGGCGGAGTGCCGCTCGTAGCGCTCGTAGTCTTCCCAGAACTCGACCCCCATATGACCCACGAGGTAGTCCTGGATGTCCGTCGTCGTCGTCATCGAGATCAGGTTCGGGAGTCCGGCCCCCATGCTTGCCGCGACGAAACGGTCCGTCTGGGTGACGGCCCAAGAGGTCATGTAGCCGCCGTAGCTCCAGCCCATGAGGAGGAGGCGGTCCGGGTCCGCCACGCCCATCTCGATTGCGTGGTCGACGCCCGACATGAGGTCGCGGAAGTCGCCGTAGCCCCAGTCCTGGAAGTTCGCGTAGCGGAAGTCCTTCCCGTAGCCGGTGGAGCCGCGCGGGTTCGGGCGCAGGATCGCGAAGCCCTGCTGGGCGAAGTACTGCAGCATGTATGCGGACGCGCTGCCCGTGAAGCCCTGGCTGAAGACGCCCGCCGGCCCGCCGTGCACGTTCAGGATGAGCGGCACGCGCTCGCCCTCCTCGTAGCCGACGGGATACGTGAGGAGGCCCTCGATCTCGAACCCTTCCGTCGAGGTCCAGGAGACGAGTTGCGTGCGCCCCATCTCCGGACGCGGCACGCCGGCATGGAGGTCCGTGACCTGCGTCGGCGCGTACCCGTTGGTGGGCGAGACGAAGACGTCCCACGGCTCATCGGGGGTCTGCCAGGTGAAAGCCATGCGGCTCGCGTCGTCCGTGAGCGCGACCGAGCCGACCAGGCCGTCCCCGTAGGAGATGAAGCGCAGCTCGCCGCCATCGACCGGGACCGCCAGCACGTGCCGACGCGTGCCGAGCGATTCGAGCAGAAGCAGTTCGGAGGAACCCCCGGACCAGCCGAGCACGGACGCGCTGCGGTTCGGCGTGTCGAGCCGCCTCGCCTCGCCTCCCGCGGCCGGCATGACGTACACGTCGCCGAGCCCGATCGGCTCCGGCTGATCGCCGGTCGACACGTAGGCGATCCAGGCGCCGTCCGGCGACCAGTGCGGGCTCCGCTCGATCCCCGCTCCGCCCACGAGGAGCTCGACCTCGCCGACGGCGGCCGGACCGCTGTCGGCGTCCTCGGCCGGGTCTTCGTCGTCGTCTCCCCCGGCTTCCCGCGCGGCCAGGATTTCACCGATCTCCGCGGCGTCCGGGACGGTGGTCGTGGAGAGGTCGCCGCTCAGCCGGCCCGTGTTGATGCGGGGGTCCGCCTGGTGCGCGAACACGATGCGCCCCCCGTCCGGCGCCCAGCTGAAGCCGGTGACGTGGAAGTCGCCCGCCGTAAGTCGCACCGGCTCCGCGGGCTCGTCCGCCCCCGGGTCGATCGCGACCACATAGAGGTGTGAGAACTTGTAGTTCCGGTCCACGAGGATGACGTCCCGCTTTTCCTCCGTCGCCTTCTTCTCGTCCGCGGTCTGCGGATCCCGCATGAGGAAGGCGATCCGCGTCCCGTCGGGCGACCACCGGTATCCCCCCACGGACCCTTCCGCCTTCGTGAGCTGCCGTGCCTCGCCGCCCGCCATCGGCAGCGCCCACACCTGGCTGCCCGCCTCGCCTTCTCCCTCGCGTCCGGATGTGAAGCTCAACCAGGCGCCGTCGGGCGAGAACTGCGGCGACCCCGCCGACGCTTCACCGCGCGTCCACTGTGCGGGCCCCGCCCCATCCGCGTTCGTCATCCAGATGTGACTCAGATACTCCGACTGCGGTCCTTCCATCAGCGGCTCGCGCACGACGAAGGCGATGCGGGAGCCGTCGGGGGAGATCGCGGTCCCCGAGACCCCGCGATACTGCATGCTCAGCGCAGGCGTCCACCCGGCGTCGGCCGGCGCGGGATCCGCCTGAGCCTGGACGACCAGGGGGGCTAGGGGGAAGAACAGGATGGCGGCGAGCGCGAGCCATCTCGATCCCGGCGCCGGCGTTCGAAGGGGAAGGGATGTGGAGACAAGGCTCTGGGACCCGGACATGTTGACACCTCTCGCTTATCTTGATGCTGCGATGCGCTCCCGTGCGGGACGGATGAATCAACATTACGAACAGGTACGCGATGTCCGAAACGCCGCCCGAAACCCGATCGTCCCCGCGGCTCGCCGCGCCGGTGTCGGAATCCGGGCGGATCCACGCGATCGACAGCCTCCGCGGCTTCGCCGTGCTGGGCATCCTCATCGTCAACATCTGGAGTTTCGCCTGGGTCTCCTCGGCGTACCGGAACCCGTCCTCCGCTCCGGGTGGCGGCCTCGGAGGCACCGACTTCTGGATCTGGGCCGCGGTCAACGTCTTGGCGGACACGAAGTTCATCTCGATCTTCTCCCTGTTGTTCGGCGCGGGGATCGCGATGATGAGCGAGCGCATGGACCGCCGCGGCGTCCCCGGAGGTCGGCTGCACTATCGCCGCCAGTTCTGGCTCCTCGTGATCGGACTCCTTCACGCCTACGGGATCTGGCACGGGGACATCCTCGTCCCCTACGCCCTCTGCGGCTTCATCCTGTACGGGTTCCGCGGCTGGGCGCCCCGCCGCCTGCTGTGGGCCGGCGGGTGCGCGGTCGGGATCGTCGTACTCGTCATGGGTCTCGCCGACTGGTCGATTCCGTACTGGCCGGCCGGCGACCGGGCGGAGGTCGCGGCCCAGTGGGCGCCCTCGGCGGCGGAGATCGGCGCGGAGATCGAAGCCATGCGCGGGGGCTGGGCGCAGCAGATGCCGGTTCGTGCCTACTACGCCTTCCTCGTCGAGACCGTCGCCTTCGCGGGCTACCTCCTGTGGCGAGCGGGGGGGCTCATGCTCGTGGGGATGGCGCTCTACAAGCTGGGCGTGCTCTCGGCGACGTGGCCGGCCTCGTTCTACCGCCGGCTCGCCCTCTGGGGGCTGGGGTTGGGCCTGCCGCTCGCCGCCGCCGGCGTCTGGTACAACGTGGAGGCCGGCTTCGCCTGGGAGCAGTCGAAGCTCGGAGGGACCCTCTTCAACTACGTCGGCTCCGTCGGTGTCTTTCTGGGCTACGTGGGGTTGGTGATGCTCCTGGCTCGAACCGGGCGGCTGGCTCGGGCTCGGCTGCGCCTGGCCGCCGTCGGTCGCATGGCGTTCACGAACTACATTGCACAGAGCGTACTGTGCTCGCTCGTCTTCTATGGCCACGGGTTGGGCCTGTTCGAGCGGGTGGGGGGCGCGGGATGCGTCGGCATCGTCGTGGCGATCTGGGGGCTCCAGTTGGCGTGGTCGCCGTGGTGGCTCGCGCGGTTCCGTTTCGGACCCCTGGAGTGGCTCTGGCGTACCCTTTCCTACGGGCAGCGGCAGCCAATGAGGATCGCGTGAGAAGAACGGCCATGAACATGGTGGGGGACAGGGAGATTCGATGAGAGCGACTGGACGGGGGGCACGCACGTTTTCCGCCGTGATGCTGCTCGCGGTGCTTACGCCGGTCCTGCCGCAGCTGTCCCATCCGTCACCGTACGGCGGGCTGGCGGCGCAGGAAGATGAACGAGAAGAACGTGAGGCGGCGGAGGCGGCCGAACTCG
Source organism: Gemmatimonadales bacterium (assembly GCA_009841005.1). GTDB lineage: Bacteria > Gemmatimonadota > Gemmatimonadetes > Palauibacterales > Palauibacteraceae > Palauibacter > Palauibacter polyketidifaciens. The sequence continues at coordinate 8,892 of VXMR01000038.1, read as the reverse complement.
CGCGCCGCGATTCCCTGCGCCGGATCTTCGACCCGGCGGGCGCCTTCGCACCCCTCGATCTCCCCGAGCCCGACGAGTTCCGGGATGTCGCCGGCGCCCCGGGCGAAGCCTACTGGCAGCAGCGGGCCGACTACCACATCCGGGTCACACTCGACGACGACCGCATCGAAGGCACGGAACGCATCACCTATACGAACAACAGCCCCGATTCGCTCACGAGTCTCTGGGTGCAGCTCGACCAGAACCTCTTCCGGGAAACCAGCTACGGGGCGCAGAGGGCGGAGGAACTCGGCGGGGACGTGCGCCACGGCGGCTTTTTCAAGGACGGCGGTTTCGTGATCTCGGGCGTCCGCGCCGACCTCGAGGGCGAGATGACGGTCCCCGAGTACCGGACCGAGGACACGATGATGGAGATCCTCCTCGGCGAGCCCCTCCCTCCCGGCGGAAGCCAGCTCGACGTCGAGATCGATTTCGCGTTCGAGATCCCGGAGACGGGCGGCGACCGCATGGGACAACTCGACATCCGGGGCGGGATCATCTATCAGCTCGCGCAGTGGTATCCCCGCGTTTTCACGTACGACGACGTGAACGGGTGGAACCAGTCTCCCTTCCTGGGGCAGGGCGAGTGGTATCTGGAGTACGGCGACTTTGAAGTCGAACTCACCGTCCCGCGGGACTTCGTCGTCGTCGCCACGGGAGAACTCCTCAATCCCGAGGAGGTCCTCACGCCGATGCAGCGCGAGCGGCTCGCGGAGGCGCGCCTCTCCGAGGAGGCCGTCCACATCATCGGGCCGGACGAAGCCGGGGAGGATCACACGCGGCCCCCCGGCGAGACCCCGCTCACGTGGCGCTTCCGCGCGGAGAACGTGCGCGACTTCGCGTGGGCCACCTCCGACCGCTTCGTCTGGGACGCCGCCGGCTGGGAGGACGTCCTGATCATGTCCGCCTACCCGCAGGAGAGCATCGGCGGGCCCGCGAGCAGCGGCTGGGAGCGCTCCACGGAATATCTCCGCCACAGCGTCCGGTACTATTCCGAGCAGTGGCTCCGCTATCCGTATCCCGTCGCCATCAACGTCGCCGGCCTCGCGCTCGGGATGGAGTATCCCATGATCGTCTTCTGTTCCTGGCGGTCCCGCGGCGCCTTCCTCTTCTCCGTCACGGACCACGAGATCGGACACACGTGGTTCCCGATGATCGTGGGCTCGGACGAGCGCCGGTACGCGTGGATGGACGAGGGGTTCAACACCTTCATCAACTACTATTCGGGCATCGAATTCGCGGGTGGAGAGCCGATCCTGGGCCAACTCATGTCCCCGGCCCAGATCGCGACGGACACGCGCCTCCCGACTCACGCCGTGTACACGCCGGCCGACAGCATTCCGGAAGCGGACATCGGGGTTCTCGCCTACAACAAGCCGGCCGCGGTGCTCGTCCTCCTGCGCGAGGAGATCCTCGGGCCCGAGGTGTTCGACGAGGGCTTCCGGGAGTACATCCGGCGCTGGGCGTACAAGCACCCGCAGCCGGCCGATTTCATCCGCACGATGGAGGATGTGTCGGGGCAGGATCTCGACTGGTTCTTCAGGGGCTGGATCTACGAGGACGCGATCCTCGACCAGGCGATCGCCTCCGTGACGCGCCTGGGGGATACGACACGGGTCGTGTTCGAGAATCGTGGAGGCATCCCGATGCCGCTCGAGGTGCGGATCCTCTTCCGGGACGGGGAAGAGCACCGACATGAGGTTCCGGTGGAGGCCTGGGAGGCGGACGGCACCTATGTGCTGGAGGTGCCCGGCGGGCCCGTGCGCAACGTCCAGATCGACCCGGACGGCGTGCTGCCGGACGTGAACCGCGGAAACAACGTGTGGGGCCGGGGCATTCTCGGCCGCCGGCCTCCCCGCTAACCCCGCCGCTCCTCGCGGGGGCGGATTCCGTCCTCGCGAAACCACCGCGCCATGCGTTCCGTTCTTATGCCGCATGAAGCGCATGCGCAGGGGTGAGACATGGAAGAGATGATCATCGCCATCGTCGCGATCTTCTTCACGATCGGCATCCCGGTTCTTGCGATGGCGACGCACTTCGCCCTGCGGCCGCTGGTGCGGGATCTGGCGGAAGCGTTGGGGCCGATGAGGCGGGACCGCGAGACGGTCGCCCGGCTGACCGAGCGGATCGAGCAGCTTGAAGGCGAGCACCGGGAGCGGGGCGAACTCCTGGATCAACTCGCCGAGGCGGAACTGTTCCGGCGGCAACTGGAAGAGCGCACCGGCGGTGAAACGCCACGGGACCCCACATGACGATCATCGAAACCGACGGACTCTCCAAGCGATACGCCGCGTTGCGCGGAGCGGGGACGCTCGCCGTCGACGAGCTTTCCGTCCAGGTGGAAGCCGGGCAGGTCTACGGTTTCCTGGGGCCGAACGGAAGCGGCAAGACGACGACCATCGGGATGCTCCTCGGGATCATCAACCCGACGGGCGGCTCCTTCCGACTGTTCGGCGGGGAAACGCCCGCCGAGTTGCACGCCGCGCGCCAGCGGATCGGCGCCACGCTCGAATACCCCAACTTCTACCCCTACCTGAGCTGCCGGGACAACCTGCGGGTCGTGGCCCGGGTGAAGGGGAGCGACGAGGCGGACATCGCCGAGGTGCTCGAAATCGTGGGGCTGGCCTCGCGCCGGAAGACGAAGTTCAAGGCGTGTTCGCTGGGCATGAAGCAGCGACTCGCCCTGGCAGCCACGATGATCGGCGATCCGGAACTCATCATCCTCGACGAGCCGGCCAACGGACTCGATCCGGCGGGACAGCGGGAGATCCGCGACATAATCCGCGAACTCGCCGGCCGCGGGAAGACGATCTTCCTCTCGAGCCACATGCTGCACGAGGTCGAACGCACCTGCACTCACGTCGCGATCATCGAGACCGGCCGTCTCGTCCGCGAGGGGAGCGTGGACGAACTCACCTCCGCCCGAACGGTGGCCGCGGTGGCCGCCGACGGGGACGTCGAGGCGCTTCGGCAGGCCGTGTCGGAGTTCGAGGGCGCGGGCCATGCGCGGGTCGAGGATGACCGCGTCCTGGTGCAGGTCGGAGGCGCCGGGCTCTCCGAACTGAACCGCTTCCTTGCCGGGCGCGGGATCTACGCCTCGCACCTGTCTCTTGAACGGCAATCGCTGGAGGACGCCTTCATGGAGATCACGGGCACGCCCGAGGGGTTCGGAGAGATCCAATGAAGGGCGCGCGGGCGTTCGGCGTGCTGTTGCGCAACGAGTGGTTCAAGGCGAGGAAGCGGGTCGCCTTCTGGATCGCCCTCGGCTTCTACGCGTTCTTCACGCTCATGAACCACGGCCAGCCGTTCCTCGAGCGCAGCGAGGGCTTCCGGCTCCCCGACATCTGGACCGCCGTGTTCGGGGACGAATCCACCATGGTCGTGATCTTCGCCGCTCTCACGCTCGTGCTGCTGTCCGCGACGGAGTTCGGCTGGCGGACCGCGCGGCAGAACGTGATCGACGGCCTCTCCAAGTCCCAGTGGTTCTGGGGAAAATCGCTCCTGCTGCCCGTCGTGGGGCTCGCCTTCATCGGTGTCCACGTGGCGATCCCGACGCTGCTCGCTCTGATTCGGACCGATCTCGCCACTGCCGAGGGGCCGCTCGTCCCGCTGTCCGTTCTTCAGGCGGCCGGAGGGCTCGGGCTGGCGTTTCTGAGCGTGGCCGCGCTCGCGTTCCTGCTGTCGCTCGTAATCCGCAGGACGGGAGCGGCGCTGGCCGTGTGGTTCCTCTGGATCGGCCCGATCGAGTCCGGGATGCTGCCCGCGCTCGTCCGCCGCTTCCTGCCGGACTACGCCGGCTGGCTCGACTACCTGCCGTTTTCGAACACCTTCCCGCTCCTGGAATTCCGCAACTACGACGCCACCGCCTACGAGCGTTACGTCGCCGCCGTCGAGACCGCGGGCCGGACACCGCCCGCCGCGGTGGATCCCGCGTGGCACCTCGTCACGGCCGCCGCCTGGACGACGCTCCTCGTCGGCATCGCCTTCACCCTGTTCCGCCGCCGCGACCTCTGACCCCGGCCCCCATAGCTGAGGTTCCAGCGTGGTGTCTCCATCTTCACCGGGGTCGTCAGTTCGGCGCGGCCACGGCCCGGTACGCGCGCGGGTCTCCGAGCGCGTAGTCCTCGCCGGTGACCTGCAGCACGCGGACCGGGTACAGGTCGAGCCGGCCGCGGTGGGGCACCCGGAACCGGACGAGCGGACCGTCCTTCAGCGCGCCCGCGACGACGATCCGGTGCCGCCCGCCGGCTGCGGAGTGGTAGAGTTCGAGACCGTCGGCGGCCTCGACCGCCTCGATGCCGGGCCCCTCGAGTTCGAGCAGCACGCCGATGGCGGGTCCCGCCGCCGGCGCCGTCCACTCGACGGTCAGGAACCCCGGGCCCTGCGGGGCGGCCGCGGGCGTGGGCAGTTCGGCCGCCGGGACGCCCGGTTCCCGCTCGGCGGCGGTGGGCGGCCCCGCGAGGTCACCCGTGCACGACCAGGCCGTGGCCGCGAGCAGCGCGGCGAGAACCGCTCCCCGCGCCCGGCGGCGTCCGGAGGTGCGCCATCTCGTGCGCCGTGAGGTTCTCCGGCGTCCGGCCGCGGCGGCGCCGAACAGGAAGAATGCCGAAGACGCGGTATCGGGACCCTTGGGCGTGCTTCCGCACTTAGCTTCGCCGTTGCGGCACCGCTCGGTCCATGAGAGCAGGTCGCCGAGGTCGTAGCGGCCGTTGTTGTTGCCCAGACGGTCGAGGGCGTCGAGCTGCGCGCCCGACAGCTCCCGCTCGCCGAACAGCGCCTCGGACGCCTGTTCGGGCGTCAGCCCGTCGAGCAGCGCAAGCAGGGCGTCCCGCTCCGCCGCCTCCCGCTCCGCCCCGTCGGTCCCGGCCTCGCCGGCGGCGTCGCCCGAGGACTGCGCGACCGTGATCGTGACGGTGGGGGTCGCCATCCCGGGCGAGCCGTAGTTGACCGGCTTGTGCCTGATCGTCGCGTTCGAGACGTTCACGTTCTGCGCCACGGTCACGTTCACCTCCTTGTACCGGAACCAGTCCGTTCTGCCGTAGGCCACCGAGGAGGTCGATACCGAGACGCGCGTGCTGCTCGACTCCAGCTCGACCGCCGCGCCCGCCGGGGGGTGGTGGTTGAGGCGCATGCGGTAGGTGCCCGATCCGCCGGGCGCGATCGTGAGCGCCGTCTTCGAGACCACGACCCCGTGCACGTAGACCGGGTTGCCGTTCAGCCGGAGCCGCCTGAGGTTGGCCAGCTCGTTGATCTCCGCGTACGGGAAGCTCGTCAGCTCGTTGTCGCTGAGGTCCAGTTCTTCGAGCGCCGCCAGTTGGTCGAAGACGCGGGCGCGCAGCGACCGCAGGCCGTTGTCGCCGATCTCGAGTTCCTCGAGCTTCGCCAGCCCGTCGAACACGCCGGCGGGCAGCGACGTGAGCCGGTTCCCGTCCAGGTTGAGCCACCTCAGCGCGGCCAGGTCGTCGAAGATGCCCGCCGGCAGCGAGGAGATCCGGTTGCCGCTCAGGTCGACCTCGGGCACCGCCGTCAGGCCGTCGAAGTCGCCCGCCTTCAGCGACGCGATGTCCAGGTAGTTCACGTACAGCCCCTCGGTGATGGACGCCAGGTCGTCCGCCGTCACGCCTCCGCAGCCCTTCGCGCCGTGCAGCCGGACCAGGATGAAGTCCCGCACCTGGGGCGTGCGGCCGCAGATGCCGCCCGACGGCGTCGCCCGCACCTCGCGGGTGGCCGCGCCCGGGCCCACGGCGTTTCTGGCCCGGACCGCGAAGCGGTACTCGCGGTCGTTCGCGAGTCCCGTGACCGTGTAGGCCTCCTCGTGCGCGCCGCCCTCGCCGCTGCTTGGAATCGGGCGCCAGCTTCCGCCGTCCAGCCGCACCTCGTGGCGGATCACGGGCGAGCCGCCGTTGTACGGATCGGATCCGGCCTGGCCGTCCGGCGCGATCCAGCTCAGCGCCACCTCGCGGCTCCCCGGCACCGCAAGCAGACTCCACGGCGCGTCCGGCACCGTCGCCGTCACCGTGCCGTCCACGATGGTGATCGTGACGCTCCCGATCGCGGACGCGCCGTGGTGGGCGGCGATCGTGATCGTCTCGTCGTCCTCGGACTCCGAGTCCTCCAGCGCGGCGAGCGTGACCGCCCCGCCGGTCGAGCGCGCCCCGATCGTGATGTCCGGCTCCGACAGCGCGTAGTCGGTCCCGCTGGTGGCCGTCCCGCCCAGCGTCAGCGTGACCGTCTGGTCCGTCTCGAAGGTCACGCCGTTGGTGTAGACCCACAGGGTCGTCTCCTCGCCCTCGTGCAGTCTCGCCGCGCGCGTCCTGAACTCGAGGTCGATGTCGTCGTCGGTCACCCGCACCGACACGTTCTCCGCGGTGACCGATCCGTAGTCGCCCCCGCTCACCGCGTGGCTCACCGTCGCCTCGTCGCCGTCCTCGTCGGCGTCCTGCGCGGCGCTCACCGTCACCTCCTGCGGCTCGCGCCAGTTGCCGGTCCCGAACACGAGCGACGGCGGAGACGCCGTCACGTCGGGATCGCCGCTGACCGATACGAGGATCGTCACCGGGGCCGTGGGCCGGGATGCGAGCACGACCGTGTAGGTGCCGCTGTCGCCCTCGCCGATCGAGAGCACCGTCTCCGACACCCGCACCCCGCGCGTGTCGTCGTCGGCGATCGTCACCGTCGCGCCCGTCACGGTCAGGCCCGACACTGTGCCCGTGACCGTGACCGTCTCGTCGTCCTCGTCCACGCGGTCGTCCACCGGCGTCAGCGACAGCGTCGCCGTGCCGGTGGTCTCGCCCGCATCGATCGTCAGCGCCGCCGTGCCCGCCGTGAAGTCCGACGCGTCCGCCGTGCCCGCGCTCACCGACAGCGACACCGTCGTGCTCTGCGCGAGCGCGGCGCCGTTCAGCGTTCCCGTGACCCTCAGCGTCGTCTGCCCCGCCCACTCGCCCACCCGCCGCGGCGTCACCGACAGCGTCACGGCCGTCGACGGCACCTCGTCGTCGGTGACGTAGACCGCCACCGGGGCGGCCGTGACGCCGTTGGCGCCGTAGTCGCCGCCGCTCACCGCGTGGCTCACCATGGCCGTGTCGCGGGCCGCGTCCGCGTCCTCGGCCGCCCGCACCGTCACCGTGCGCGGCGCGCTCCAGTTGCCGGCCGTGAACTGCAGCGACGGCGGGGACACCGTCACGTCCGGATCGCCCGCCACCGAGACGCCCACCGTCACCGGGGCCGTCGGCTGCGACTCGAGCACCACCGTGTAGGTGCCGGTCCCGCCCTCGCCGAACTCGACTTCCTCCTCCGACACCCGCACGCCGCGCGTGTCGTCGTCGGTGATCGTCACCTCCGCGCCCGTCACCGTGAGGCCGGACACCGTGCCCTCCACCATGACCGTCTCGTCGTCCTCGTCCACGCGGTCGGCCACCGGCGTCAGCGAGAGCGTCGCCGTCCCGCTCGTCTCGCCCGCCTCGATCGTCAGCGCCGCCGTGCCCGCCGTGAAGTCCGCCGCCGACGCCGTCCCCGGGCTCACCGACAGGGCCACCGCCCGGTTCCCCGCGAGCGCCCCGCCGTTCAGCGTCCCGGTGACGGTCAGCGCCGTCTGGCCGTCACCCTCGCCCACCTCCTCCGGCTCCACCGAAAGCGTCACGCCCGTCGCCGGCACCTCGTGCCGCGTCACGACCGCCGCGTAGGTCCTGGTGGTGACCCCGTCCTCGGCCGTCACCCTCACCTTGACCGTGTCGGGGGTGCCCACCTCGAGCGCGACCTGGAACCCGTCCGCCGCGTCGGCGTCCGCGAGCGCCTGGCCGCCGCCGTCCAGGTACTCGACCGTCGCCGAGTCGTGGTTCACAGTCGCCGAGACCGTGGTCATGGCCACCGAGTGGGGCGCCGACCCCGTGTAGTTCAGCGAGTCCGCGTGGAACGACGGCGTCAGCGTCACCCCGCTCAGGCTCAGCGCGCTCAGGCGCGCGTCCGTGGACAGGACGAGGTTGATCACCGATTGCGCGGCGAACGTCGCCACGTCGTTGCCCGCGAGGTCCTGCACCGCGTTCGCATCGTCGCCCGGGCTCGGATCGGCGTAGGCCACCGTCACCGTCTGGTCGCTAGTAACCGCCGTGGCCGGCGTAAGCGTCACCGTGGCCTCCGAGACGGCCGGCGCGCCGCTGAGCGTGGCCCGCGATCCGGCCACCGTCACCGTGAACTCGCTCGCGGGCGCGGTGGCCGCCGAAAGCGTCTCGCTGAAGACGAGGCGGATCTCCGCGCCGTCGGGCGTGACCGTGCTTCCCGTCGACAGCGCCGGCCGCACGCCGTCCACCTTGTGGGCGGCGTCCTCCGCCACGGCGGCGTACGTGAGGACGGCGGCCTTGTCTGTGCCCGCCGCGTTGATCTGGCCGTCGCCCACCAGCTTCAGCGGGTTCGCGGGCAGGCTGACGCCGTTCGGGTCCTCATCGTTCTCGGCCACCGTGTAGGTGCAGGCCACCGCGGTCACGCCGTCGGTCGTCGCGCAGCCCGCCTGCCTGGGCTGGGTCCCGACGGTCAGCGCCACGTACGGCGTGCCGTCCACATCCACTGCCGCGCTGAACGTCACCGTCGCGGTGATCGCATCGCCGATCGCGTAGGTCGAGTCGATGCCCGCGTCCGAGGTCAAGGCGACCGAGGTGATGGACGGCGCCACCGTCACCGTCTGCGCGCCGAACCCCGCCGCGTCGTTGCCCGCGAGGTCCTGCACGACCGCCGCGTCGTCGTCCGTGGTCAGGTCGGTGTAGGCCACCGTCACCGGCTGGCCGGCCGTCACCGCCGTTTCGAGCGTCAGCGTCACCGTGGCCCCCGAGACCGCCGGCGCGCCGTCCAGCGTGGCCG
>VXMR01000084.1 GCA_009841005.1 Gemmatimonadales bacterium | reverse complement strand
GATGATCGCGCGGCTCCGCTGGCGGCAGTGGCGCGCCGCCCGCTCCACCCGGCCGCAGGAGGCAGGAAAATGAACGGACGGAAAGGGATTCCTCGTCGATGACACGCTTCGCCCCGTGGGGGCTGCTCGGCCTCCTGGCGCTCGGCGGGATTTCGTGCGCCGGGCCGTCCACCGACGTCGAGTGGGACGCGCACGACCCAGCCAATACCGCCACGCTCGACCACAGCGAATGGCAGGCGCTGCTCGACGCCTACCTGATCACCGACGACCCGTCCGGCGTCACCCTCGTCGACTACGCGAAGCTGCGGGCGAATGCCGCCGACCGGGCGCGCCTGGCCGGCTACATCGACTACCTGCAGGAACTGGATCCGCGAGAGTACGCGAAGGACGTGCAGATGGCGTACTGGATCAACCTCTACAACGCCGTCACCCTGCGGGTCGTCGTGGAAGAGTATCCCGTCGAGTCGATCAAGGACATCCACGAAGGCCTGATTCCCGGCACGGGCCCGTGGCGCGACATCCACGCGAACGTGGCCGGACACCCGCTGACGCTGGACAACATCGAGCACGACATCCTGCGTCCCATCTGGCGGGACGCCCGGATCCACTACGGCGTGAACTGCGCCAGCATCGGCTGTCCGAACCTCGCCCCGGAGCCTTACACCGCGGAGAACCTGGAGCGCCTCCTGGACCAGGCGGCGCGGGACTACGTGAATCACCCGCGGGGCGTGACGCTCCGCGGCCAGGCGTCCGGCGTCGTCTCCAGCATCTACTTCTGGTACCAGGAGGACTTCGGGGATTCCGAGGCGGGCGTGCTCGAACACCTGCGGAAGTACGCCGAGGGCGACCTGGCCGAGCAGCTTCGGGATTTCGACGGGTCGCTCGACCACGAATACGACTGGAGCCTGAACGCGCCGGACACGCCGTGACGTGAACCGTCGTGGCATGACAAACGCCGCGCGGATCCGGTCGGGACCCGCCGCGGCGCATACCCCCTAGGGGAATCGAACCCCTGTCTCCTGGCTGAGAACCAGGTATCCTGGGCCACTAGACGAAGGGGGCCGAGTTGGGAAGCGATATTCTAGTCGGGCTGGAAGGCGTGTCAAGATGATGAAGAGTCGGGGCAGCGCGCGGAGCGGTGGTGGAGTACGGAGCGGGGGTGGGGTGCGGTGAGTTGGGAATACCTGCACAACATCATGCACGCCTTCCCCATCGTCCTCGCCGCGACCGGGAGCGCCGTCGGTCTGTACGGGTGGGCGCGCGACCGCGAGCCGCTCGAGTTGTGGGGGCTGGTGGCCCTCGTCATCGCCGGCGCCTTCGTGGCCCCGGCCTATCTGACCGGCCTCGCCGCCGCCGACGTCGTCGCGGACCGCACCTTTGTGCGGCCCGGCATCGTCCAGACCCACCGCTTCTGGGCCACGTGGGCGGCCGTCCCCGCCTTCACCGCCGGCGCGCTCGCCGCCTTCGCGCTGCACGAGCGCGACGACCGCCGGCTGCGGCGTTTCGTACTCCTGCTGGGCCTGTTCGCGACCTTCATGATCGGAATCGCCGCCTGGCAGGGCTCCAAGATCGTCCACGGCCCGAACGAAACCGCCGCCGCGGCCGTATCCGCCACGACGGTTCACGGCGGTTAGCCGTCCGCGCGCGTAGCGTCCGGCCGGCTAGTGACGTGTCATGCCGGACTAGTGGGTGGCGTTCTCCAGGAGCACGACGAGACCGTAGAAGATGAAGGCCGCGGCCAGCATGGCGGTGGTCTGAAGGATGCGTTCCCGGAGCGACATCCGGGCGAGCTGTCCGAGCAGCAGGGCGACGACGACCGTGCTGAGCAGCAGGATCCCGAGAATCGTACTCATCTTCGCAAGCCATCCTTGTGCGATTCGACGACGGACATCGGGTCACCCCCATAGGTGAGCGACGGGCCACAAGGTCGGTCCAAGCCCGCGTTTCGGCAACATTTCCGCCCACGAGTCCCCGCGGACTGCTCCACCCCTTCCTGCCGTACGCACGGTCGTCCCGGAACGGGCATGTAACGTCCGCCTAATTCCAGGCATATGAGGCGTGTGGGGGGACATTGGGCCGCCGCTTCCGGCTCACGGTTTCCCTTGGAGGAATCCCTGACACACGACCTTAAGTTGATGAACGTGGGCTCGTTTGCAGTCTTCTTCGCGGCTGGCATGGCGGCGGTTCCGGTCGCCGCGCAAGGGGACCGCCTGGTGCTGGCCGAGTCCGGTCGGCGCGTCCTGCCTGCGGAGGTGGTCGTGCGCGGCGGTGCGCTGTCACCGGAGGGGGACGGCACCCTCTTCTGGAGCGCTGACACGGTATGGCTCGCCCCTTCGGGTGCCGCAGCCGTGAGTCCCGTGTGCCCGGAGATCGTCCGCGCCCCCTTGGGAGCCGCCTTTGCGGCGAACGATCTCGCGGCCTCCGCGCCTGTCATCGCGATCATCCTCGGCATCGCGGCCCTGACGCCCGACGACGCGCAGGCGCAGCTGTGGGACTTCGACTGTGCAACGTGCGACGACTTCACCGGCATTTGTGAAGGCGGTGGCTCCGGCGTCAACGACCGCTGCGTCATGGGCATCGATTGGGATGAAGGCGAGTTCTATTGCGCCTCGTGGGGCCGGCTGTGGTGCGACCCGAGGATCGCGTTCGACGAGGTAGGCGCCGACGGGGCGCTTCTGCGGGAGCGAACGTTCGCGTCCTCGACGTCCCACGAAATCGGGGCACAGGATTCGCAGGCCGAGTACCTCCGGGACTGCAGGAGCCGCATTGTGGCGCGGTCGTACGGTTCCGATGAGGCGGAGGAAATGCGTCGTCGGACCGAGTCGATCGTCATCTGAGGCCACTCGGGCGTTGCCGATGATCGGAGGAAACCGAGGCCCGGTGCATCCTCCGATTGTCGGCGGCCCCGAGGTATGGATAGGAGATCGGATCATGCTCAAGGTGGTGCTTGCCGTCATGGCGCTTCTCGCCGCGGCTGCGGGCCTGCCGGCCCAGGAGCGTCGCGACACGCTCGTCGCGGTCTCCCGTCTGGCGGTCCCCGATAGCGTGCCTCTCACGTACATCGTGCAGTTAGTCCATGCGGCGGACGGGTCGATGTTCATGCTGGATGCCCGGACAGAGGGTGTGTTGGTGTTCGGCCCGGACGGGGCCTTCCGTCGGCGAATCGGTCGGCGGGGCGAAGGTCCAGGCGAGCTGCTCTCGGCGTGGCGTATCGGGCTATTGGGACGGGACACGCTGTGGGTCGTGGACGCGGGGCGACCCCGCGTCAATCTGTACGACGCCTCGACCGGGGAGAGCCTTGCGGACCTTGGCCCGGCCATATGGGATGCTGCGGCCGCCGGAGGCGAACCCGTCCGGCCGTTCGCGGTCCTCGGGGATAGCCGCGTGCTCGCCTTCAGGTGGGCCAAGAGGGACGCGCTTGCGGAGGTGCTTGCTTTCCGCGTCAAACGCGGGCGGACTTCAGAGGGCGAGTCGCTTGCGCTTCTGGACCTTCGGGACCGATCAATCGCGGCCCAGGTGCCGACGGGCGACGGGAGCCTGCGATTGCGCAATCCATTTTCTCACAGCGACATGCTTGCCGTAGGCTCTTTCGGGAGGCGCGTGGCGGTCATCCGGCGTCCGAAGCCGGAGGGCTCTCCCGCGTTCTTCGTCGCGGAACGGCACGCCGTGTTGCGAGGTACCGTAGACACGGTTCAGGTGTCGTATGAGCCGCGCCCACTGGAGGCTGGCGAGATCCAGGCGTGGGCGGAAGATCTCGGACCCGTGGAGCGCATGGTCCAACGCGGCGTTTTCCCGAGCCGCGCGGCCGGGGTCGAAGCGGTGCTGGACGCGCTCGACGCGCCCGGCCACCACCCGCCGGTCGAGAATCGGGGGCGGGGCATCGTGGACGAGGGTGTGCTGATGGACCCGGAGGGCAGATTGTGGTTTCGACTCTACGACCCGTCCGACAACGAGGACGAGTGGCTCGTCGTCCGCGGCAACAGCAGTGACGGAAAGGTGACGCGCGTCGTGGCTCCCGACGGTGCCCGGCTGCTCGCCGTAAGGGATGGCCGGGTGTGGGCGGAAGTCCGGGACGGGTTCGGCGTGCCGGCGGTCCAAGTGCTGCGGATCAGGCGTTCCGACCGATGACGAGTCGGCGCGTGCGGCTCCGTCTAGCCATCGCCATCGTTCTCGGTCTCACGCCGCTCGCGCTTCCAGTTGCGGCGCAAGAGCGGGGTGCGCGGCTGTCGGGCATTCTTGTGTCCGAGCGCGATGGCACTCCGGTGGATGGAGCGATCGTTTCTCTCGTGGGGCTCGATGATGCGGTGCTGGGAGAGACACTCTCCGACGGGCGGGGCGCGTTCAACCTGCCGCTGCCGCCGCCGGGCGCGTACCGTGTCGTCGTGGCGCGCATCGGCTACGACTCGTGGACCTCCGGTTCGATCCGCATCGACTCCGCGCAGGCGACCGGCCCCCTGCGCCTCGAGATCCCGGTGCAGCCGATACCGCTCCCGGAGCTGATGGTCACGGAGCAGACCGACTGTCCGACGACGCCCGAGGAGCGGCAGCGTGCGTTCGACCTCTACGAATCGGTCGTCCCCATCCTCGCTTCCGTCTCGCACACCGAAGACATCGGTCACCTGAGGATGCGAATCGTACGACCGATCAAGGAGTGGAGGCGCGGGCAGTTCCTGTACGGGTACGACACCACAGCCGTCGTTCAGTCAAGATCTCTGTATAACGCTTCGCCCGGATACCTCGCGACGCACGGATACGCCGAGGCCATCAACGATACGTTGACCACCTTCTACGTCCCGGACGGAGACGCCCTGGTGTCTCCGGGCTTCCTTGCGACGCATTGCCTGAGTACGACCGAGGCCGAGGATGAGGGCACGGCTGGGCTGGCGTTCGAGCCCCGGCCAGGACGTGAGGTCGTTGAAGTGTCGGGTGTCCTGTGGATCGATACCATGGCCGTCGAACCGCGGGAGCTCGAGTTCCGGTACGTCTCGCTGGGCCCCTTCCTGCGGCGACACCTGGAGCCAGCTCTGAGGGCGGACATCCAATCGCGCTTTCCGCGCCCAAGGTTTGCCCGAACCAGAATCCTGGAGTCCCGCTTCCGCGGCTGGCTCCGATTCGGCATGATCGCCCCTGACCGGTGGGTGATCCAGGAGTGGAAGATCGACCGACCTATCCTCCTTTATGAACTCGCGACTGGCGTAATGGGGACGTTCGTCACGCCAGTGGCTTTTCCGGTGACCACCAGTGGGAAAGTCTTGAGTGTGGTCCCGCCATAGTTGCAAGTACGCATGCACCGCAGCCGAGCGAGGCCGCTCCGAAGGGCACCACGCTTGCGCGTCTGGAATCTGGACTCTGGGAGCCCCCGGTGCCGATGGGAGACGGCTGAGCTCGTCACTCCCGGCCGGATGTCACATTCTCTCCCGCCGAATGTGTCACCGTTCTCAGCCGCCATGGACGGCTGCCAAGCTGCGGGGTCTTACGGTGATCCGGCTCCATCCCCTGACATGACACGCGGGGGGAACGGTAGTGAGGGATTTGAACCCTCGTGGGTGCAAGCGCCTGCGGGCCTTGAGTCCGCTGCGGGTGGCCAGATTCAGCCAACTACCCAACTCCGTTCTCCCCCTATTGTCCTAGTCGTCGTTGAGCGGCGGGTCGTACTCGTCGATGATCTCTCGTTCGATCCGTAGCCGTGTGCTCTCTATAGCTTCCAACCGGATATGGATGTGGGTCGCGCCGAGGTCTTCGGCGTCGTCCCATTTCTCGTGGCCGCTCAGCCGATCCCGAAGGTTACTGGTTTGGCCGACGTAGTACGCCTTCTTGTTGAATTCGTACCCCTTGTCGAATACGTAGACCCCGCCACGGGCCGGAAACGAACTGTCTGGGCTGTGTACATTGAAGATGTACCCACTCCAAGTTACTTGACTCATTTGCGGTGTGGAGTTGACCCGCTTTCACGGACACCTTTCCATTGGGCGAACCAAGGAGGTGTGTCGTGGTGGCAAGAGCGGGGCGGTACCCGCCGGAGTACCGGGAGCGACTGGTCGAGCTTGCGCGGTCCGGTCGTAGCCCGGGCTCGCTGGCTCGGGAGTTCGAGCCCTCGGAGCAGACGATCCGCAACTGGGTCAAGCAGGCGGAGCTGGACGAGGGGGAACGGAGCGACGGGCTGACGACGGAGGCGCGGAGCGAGGTGTCGCGTCTGCGTCGTGAGAACAGGCGGCTCCGGACGGAGCGGGACATCCTAAAAAAGCCGCGGCCCGACCACCGCTGCGCGGCGGTGCCCTGCGAGGGAGAGCGGATCGATCCCCGGCGGGGGTACGCGTTCATGAAGGCGCACCGGGCCGTGTTTTCGCTCCGCGCCATGTGCTGGGTCTCTCCCCCAGCGGGTACTACGACTGGCTGAAGCGTCCCCCCTCGGCCCGCGCACGCCGGGACGCGGAGCTCGAGGCGAAGATCGGGGCGATCTGGACCGGCAGCGGCGAGACGTACGGCCGTCCGCGGATCCACGCGGCGCTCAGGGCCGAGGGCGAGCGGGTGAGCCGGAAGCGCGTGGGGTGGTTGATGAGGACGATGGGGATCGAGGGCGCGAGCAGGCGGCGCTTCAAGACGGCGACGACGAAGAGAGACGCCCAGGCCCGGCCCGCACCGGATCTGGTGAACCGTGACTTCTCGGCCTCGGGGCCCGACGAACTGTGGGTGGCCGACATCACGTACGTACCCACGTGGGCCGGCTGGCTGTACCTGGCCGTCGTGCTCGACGTCTGGAGCCGCCGCGTCATCGGCTGGGCCATGGCGACGCACATGCGGACCGAGCTGGTCGAGGCCGCGCTGGCGATGGCTCTCTCGCGCCGCCGTCCCGAGCGACGCGTCGTCCACCACTCGGATCAAGGCTCGCAGTATACCTCGCTCGCCTTCGGGGAGCGCTGCCGCGAGTCGGGCATCGCCCAGTCCATGGGCTCGGCGGGCGACGCGTACGACAACGCGCTGTGCGAGAGCTTCTTCGCCACGCTGGAGTGCGAGTTGATCTGGAGGCGCTCGTTCCGCACGGCAGCCGAGGCCCGGCGCGAGGTCTTCGGCTTCATCGAAGGCTTCTACAACACGCGCCGGCTTCACTCGGCCCTCGGCTACGAGTCGCCGGCCGGCTACGAGAGGAACCATGCGGCCTGAGGCGCACCTGAGGCGCGCACCCCGAACCTCTCTCCGGAGTCTGGGAGGGACTCCAAGAAACACCAACGAAGGCGATCAACCACAGAAATCAACCGTCCGCGAAAGCGGGACAGCTCCAGTTGGATGGGCCATACCCTAGGACATAAAGCGAATAGCCGCTCCCTCCGCCATCAGGAAGGCTGTTCAATGTGCGTCGCTACGGCTCCGGCAGCCGAAACCGTCCGACCCACGGCTCGGGATCGGGTCCGCTCGCGTAGAGCCAGGTGTCGGAAGCGTCCACCGTGATCGCCTCCGCAGCTCGGCCGAGTTGCAGTGTTCCAAGGTAGGCGCCGTCCCAAGAGTAGAGCTGAACTTGCGTCGTGGCCCAAGGTGTTCCGGGCTCAGCCACGCTACGTCCCGAGAAGAGGCCGTAAACGCGACGCTCCGTCGCGACCAGATCCGTGAATCCGTAGCGCGTCTCCGGTCCCAGGGACATGACGGCCCTTCCGCCCCGCGATCGTCCCTGTCGCCACGTCGGCTGAAAGGCGTCCGGGACAGCGGCCTGCGCGATGGACGCGCCATCGTAGTCGAAGATCTCGAGGAGTCCTCCAAGGAGCGTAGCCGCCGCCAGCCTGCCCCCGGCGGGGTCCGCTACAACACGGCTTTCGTACGCTTGAAGGAGTGTCATTCCGGGCGCTGCGGCTCCCGCGGGAAAGCCGAGGATCGTGCGATCGTAGCTTCGATCAGGCCGGTACCGCGCCACCCGGCCTCCGGTGATCCAGCCACCGGCGAACCAGTGGCTGTCGGGGGCACGGACCAGCGACCCGGCGTTCGGGCCGTCCATCTGGAACGTTTCGGGCTCGACAAGGGATCCCGTTACGATCTCGTCGAGGGATAGCCGCGTCAGTCGTTGGTGGACGCCGTCCAGAATCCACACCTCATCGGGCGAGTCCGTGCCTCCCGGCACGATCTGTTCGGGGTCCTTGAATTCGCCCGGTCCGTCGCCGCGCCGCCCGTAGGAAGCCAGACGCTCCAGGCTCCCGAGATCGAAGACATGCACACTGGGGTCCAGCAACGCGTCGATGCCCACGAGGCGCCCACCTGCCAGCCCGAGGTCGACGACCCAGCCCAGCGAGTCGTCAGAGTACACGACTTCGGGGACGAGAGTCGGACGTACCGGGACCGCTGGCCTCGCCTCCTCCCCCGTTGACCGGACCAGCCCCAGCGCGCAGATCACGACCGCGATGACCCCGCCGACGGTCCATTTGGCCAACGCCCTGCTCATACCACCAGAGA
This sequence comes from Gemmatimonadales bacterium, assembly GCA_009841005.1. Classification (GTDB taxonomy): domain Bacteria; phylum Gemmatimonadota; class Gemmatimonadetes; order Palauibacterales; family Palauibacteraceae; genus Palauibacter; species Palauibacter polyketidifaciens. The sequence continues at coordinate 7,044 of VXMR01000084.1, read as the reverse complement.
CTACTCGTCGCATTGCGGGCTACGGTTGGGCATCTGAATGTCGGGACAGATGCAGTCCACCCAGGTCACGTATCCACAACCCGCTTCCGCGCAGGCAGCGGTCGACAATTCCACGCCAAATGCGGCGCTGGTCTCGTTTGTGACGGGGATGATCGCGGTGACGAGGGCGATCACGGCGGCTGTCAGCAAGCGCTTACAAGTCATGTTTCTGGGTCCTTTCGGTGAGTGACTACATCAATCGGACGCGACGGCTCGTGTCGAGAGCACGAGAGAGACGCGGAGGGCCTCTCCAAGATCCGCGCCGCGGTGGCGGATTCGGCCCGAATCCAACACGAAGTATTGGACCTCGCGCCACGCCCGAAGATCGTCCCAGGCTTCGTATCGCACGTCGTAATGGAAGCGTGAGTCGAAGCCGGATCGTTCCAACGGGGCCGGGGCTGTCTGCTGAGCTATGCGGAGAACCTGCACGCCGGCCGAACCTAACCGCTCCAGGTTCGCGTCCAGCAGTGCTAACGCTTCGTCGGCTACGAAGTCGGGTCGTACTGCGTACACCACTACGACGGGACTCCCGCCCGCAGCGTCGCGGAGCGTCGTCTCGGTGCCCGTCGCGAACCGGATGTGCGCATTGAGGTCGACGTGTTCGTCGAGCAATGTGGCCGTGACACGGTTGTACATGGTCGCCCGAGCTGTCGCCAGTTCCCCCTCCGAAGGGCTGGGGAGTCCCCCAGGCGGATCGGTGCGTGGACGGGAACTCGAGGGCGTGATCGGGTCCACCTGAGCGAACGACAACAATTCAGCGGCGCGGAGATCGGAGCCGGCAGCCCGATGGATCTCGGCCGCCTCGAGAAAGACCTCGGAACTCCAAGTCTGTTCAACGGCCCTGTCCGCCGCCTCGAGCGCCCCACGTAGCTGCCCTCGCACGAGTCGGAGATTGGCGAGGTCGATGTTGAGCTGTGCGCGGAGTCGGCTCCGCGCGGCTCGAAAGTTCCGACGGGCTTGATCCAGCGGCCGGTCCGGTTCCAGTTGATGGTCTCCATCGGCGAGCCGGTCGAGGATCCACACTTCGGCGAGTGACGCCAGCTTGGGTACGGCCATCAGATCCCGGGCAAGCTCAGCGTCGTACGTCAGGTCACGAAACACCGAGGCTCGCGAGTGGCGATCCAGCCATATCCCGAAGACGTCGGGCTCTGCAAGTTCGAGGGCGAGCCGGAGTCCGATCTGCGCGGTGATCGGCACCCTCACACTCGTCCAGCTCTCCTCGAGAGCCTCCAGCTTTCTTCGAGTCGTCATGGAGGAACGGGCGATCGCTTGCAGGCGGAGCAGCACCGCCGCTTCGTGTTGCGGGTACAGGCTCATCAGCTGGTCCGACCAGTAGCTCGCCAAGTCCGGCCGCCCGAGTAGCGCCGAGTAGCGATGGAGAGCATCGAGTTCCACCGGGTCGGGATTCCCTTCCCGAGCCAGCCGGTCCATCGCCACGAGGCGCGCGGCGTGTTCCCGTAGGAGAGAATCCCGCGATTCGGGTGGAACCGCCCCCTGCGCGAACAACAACTGCCAGACCCGGAACTCGGGCTGCTCGGGGAACTGTGCGGCTGCCTCCTCTGCGACCGCTGCCGTTCTGGCCGCGCTCAATTCGGAAGTTGCCAGCAGTTGGTGGCGCCGCGCCTGCAAGGTAGGTCGTTCCCGCTCTTCTGTCTCAAGGTATTCCCAGAGCCGGCCGAAGTCGGTGTCGATGTAGGTTCCAGCCAGGTCTTCGACAGCGGCGACGGCGTAGGCGGTGCCGGGCGGCAGGTCCACGGCGCCGGAGAAGACACCTGGTCCCCGCCCGGAGAGTTCGACCACGGCGTATCCCGACGCGGTCTGGCCGTAGCGTAGCGAGTCTGGGACCCAGTAGCGCAGCCTGGCGCGAAGGCGGGATTCTGCAGCGAACGAGACCGTCTCATACTGGAGCGCCAGCTCATCCGGCTCTTCCCATTGAAGGCTCAGCGAGCTCGAGCCGGCCATCACCCGGTCGGTTCCAACCGCGAGCGCCAGAACGACCGCGATCAGCACCGGCAGAACGGCCCATGCCGGCAGGAACGGAACTCGGGAAAGCGCGCTCCACCGCCGCTGCGGAGCCCGGAATTGGACGACCGCCGCACCGTCTGGCTCCTGGCGGAAGAGATCGTCGAACAACTCGTCCGGCGGCTTCGGAGAGGGAATGCTCCGGATCGCGGCGCTCAAGGTGCGAATAAACTGGACTTCTTCGCGACACGCTTCGCATGATCGAAGATGCGACCGGACGCGGCGAGAAGAACGCACAGATAACTCGCCGTCCGCGAAGCGGCTCAGGGTCAGGTCGTCGAGGTGTTCGTTTCGTCTGTCGGTTGACATCGTACAGCCCCCTACTCCTCGAACATGGCACGGAGGGTCGCTCGTGCCCTGCATAGCCGCACCCGTGAGGCTGCAGGCGTTATTCCCAGCAGCTTGCCAATCTCCCGGTGCGAATAACCGGCGAGTTCCTTCAGGACGATCACGTGCCGCAATCCGTCCGAGAGCGAGGACAGCGCTTCTTCCAGCACGATTGAATCTAGGGCGGGGGTCCCCCCAGCCAGCGCCCCGCTAACCGATTCGTCCGATAGGGAGACTTCGTTTCGACGACGCTCCCGCCGAAGTCGCCCCAGCGCAGCGTTAGCCGTCACAGCACGGAGCCACGGCCCGAGCGGGCGCCTCCGATCATAGCTCCGCAGAGCCTCGGGGAGCCGACAGAACACGTCATGTAGGGCATCGCGAGCATCCGCCGTCGACCCGGTGAAGCGATACGCGATGTTGTACAACTCCTTCGAATACGCCTTGTACAAGCGCTCCAGCGGCTTGCTCTCGCCCTGCTCGATCTCGTCGGCTAATCGTCGCTCCTGACGGGATTCTAGCAAACCTACGTCTTTCCCTCCACGAGGTCCGGGGTCACGAGCGAAGCTACTTGATCCGACAAACCTTCCAGATCCTCGCCGTAAACCGCTACCACACGGCCTGCGTCGGCCACGTAGACCGCCGGTTCGGGTCCACCTAGCCCAAAGGCCATCGTGAACGCCATCGAGCTCTGACCGTCGGCGACGATCCTAGGTGTGACCGTCATTACATCGTCGGTCTCCTCCAAGGTCACCACCCGCACCACCTCAAACGCTTCCTCGAACGCCTTCATGTCCACCACGGGTTCCGCCGAGACGCGTGGTGCGGGATCTTCAGCACATGCGACCGTCACGAAAGGAATAAGCGTAAAGACCCCTCGCACGTAGCGTGAACCGGGCGCGTTCATGGTATGCTCCCGTCTTACGCCGGGCCGATGTAGCAGCACTGCCCGCCGTCACACGCGCCTAGACAAATCCAGACCGGTATGAAAGGAATCTTGCGGGCTTGAAGAACAAGCTGCGCCGACACGCTGGCGTAAGTGCGGTCGGGCGATGCCGTGAAAGGCAGGGTGAAGCTCGCTGCCATCGCCAGCGCAAACGCCGCCAGCATGTTCCTCCGTGCGATACGTCGTCCTCGTCCGCGCATGGCCCTACTCCTTATCCTCTCCTCCCTTATGCTAGGCTGCGTTGGAGTTGACCCGATTTCGCTGGCGACTCATCAGTGTGGCTGATCGCGCCAGCTGCAGACCAAGCAGCGCGTCGGCTTCGGCCGCGACAGGGAACATCGCGGCACGCTCCCACAACCCTATATGCCGCGCGGCGGCCAAACGTTACACGGAAGCGTCCAGCGTCGCGGCGAGCGGGCTCAGGCCCGGCGCCGACGCGGGTGGATCGGTCAGGCCGTCTTCATCGAGGGCGGGCAACTGCGTGAAGTGGCGCGTGGAATACGTTCCCGCGGGAGCGTCAGATGCGCAGGCCGGCTTCCGGCCCCGGTGACGGCGCGAGGCTCGGGAACGCCGCCGGAAACGCACGCACGACGGCTTCGCCAGCCTCTTCCAGCGTAAGGGAGGCGCCCTCGGACGCGAGGCTCGTCATGCGGACGCCGTGGATGCCGCACGCGACGATCCCGCGGAAGTTCAGGAGAGGCTCGGGCGTCACGTTGAGCGCGAAGCCGTGCGAGGTGATCCAGCGGCTCGCGTGCACGCCGATCGATGCGACCTTGCGGATCGCGCCGGCCCCGATGAGCGCCTCCGCGCGTCCGGCGGCGACCGTCCCGAACCCGTCCTCCTCGATCGTCTCGAGGCTCCCGGCGGGTGGAGAACCCGTCCACACGCCCGTGTACGAAGCGACCCGGAAGGCGGGAAGGCCGCACTCGGCCAGGACGCGCAGCAGCACCTCCTCGATGCGGCGCAGATACCAGTGGAGGTCCTTCCGGTGCGCGCGGAGGTCGAGGATCGGATAGCCCACGAGCTGGCCGGGGCCGTGATACGTGAGGTCGCCGCCGCGCTCGATCTCGACCAGATCCAGCCCCGCCTCGGCGAGCCATGACGGGTCGGGGGGCGTGACGTCGTCTCTCGATCCCCGCCCGACCGTGATGACCGGCAGGTGTTCGACGAGGAGCAGGAGGTCGTGATCCGGCGGAGAGGTCCGGCGCCAGCGGGCGATGGAGCGCTGAAGCTCGAGCACCTCCCGGTACTCGCGGTGACCGAGGTCGACCACCCGGAGCTGCCGCTCTCCGTTCATCGAAGCGCCGCCGGCCCCCGCGCCCTCACTACGCTACATGTGGACCGAGCGCCCGAGCGCGGCGAACGCGGCCTCCATCACGGCCTCGGCCATGCTGGGGTGCGCGTGCGCATGACGCACGATCTCGTCCAGCGTAGCTTCCAGTTCGCGCGCCATGCCGACCTCCGCCACGAGTTCGCTCACGTTGTGGCCGATCATGTGGACGCCCAGCACTTCGCCGTACTTGGCGTCCGCCACGACCTTCACGAAACCGTCCGCGGATTCGGCGGTGAGCGCGCGTCCGTGCGCCCCGAGCGGGTACCTGCCGGTGACGACCTCGTGGCCCGCCTCCTCCGCCTGCGCCACGGACATGCCGATCGAGGCGACTTCGGGGTGGCAGTACCCGACGGACGGGATGTTCCCGTACGTCATGGGGTGCTTGGCCACGCCCGCGATATGCTCGGCGGCGACGATGCCCTCGTGCGACCCGACGTGCGCCAGCATCGGCTGCCCGGCCACATCCCCGATCGCGTAGACGCCGGGCTGGTTCGTCCGGCACCACTCGTCGATCCGGATGAAGCCGTCGTCCACGGCGACCCCGTTCTTCTCGAGGCCGAGATTCTCGCTCACCGGCCGCCGACCGACGGCCATGAGCACGAGATCCGTCTCCTCGGCGGTCTCGCTGCCGTCCGGGTTCACCACCGTGAGGACCATCGGGCTCGCGTCGCGGTCCAGGTGCTTGACGCGGGTGTTCGTGAGATTGCGGATGCCGCGCTTCCTGAACGAGCGGTCGAGCGCCTTCCCGATCTCCGGGTCCTCGAGCGGCACGAGCGTGTCGAGCGCCTCGATCAGCGTGACATCCACGCCGAAGGCGTTGAAGACATCGGCGAACTCGACGCCCACGAATCCGGCCCCGACGATCGCCATCTTCGCCGGGAGTTCCTGGAGACCGAGCGCCTCGCGGCTGCCGATCACCTTCTCGCCGTCCAGTTCGAAGCCGGGGAAGGTCTGCATCACGGAGCCGGTTGCGAAGACGACGTTGCGCGTTGCGATCTCCCGGGTCTCGCCATCCGATTCGACCGCGACGCGGCCCGCTCCCGCCAGCCGGCCGCGGCCCTGCTCGATGTCGACCTTGTTCTTCCCGAGCAGGTATTTGACGCCAGCGGTGAGCTTCCGGGTGATGATGCGGCTGCGCTTCACGGCCGCAGGGAAGTCGTACTCCACTTCGACCGGCTTCACGCCCATGCGGGCGCCGTGGTGCTGGAGGTTGTGCGCGAGCGCGGCGCTCTCGAGCAGCGCCTTGGCGGGAATGCAGCCCCAGTTGAGGCAGGTGCCGCCGAGGCCGCCCTCGTACGACCCGCTCTCGACGCAGGCCGTCCGGAGGCCGAGTTGCGCGGCCCGGATCGCGCACACGTAGCCGGCCGGTCCGGCCCCGACTACGACGACGTCGTATGTCTCCGACATCTATCCCTTCACTCTCTCTGTTCCTGGAGGGTTAGAGCAGCCCATGGCCGCTGGAAGAGGCCCGTGGCCCTGGAGGAGGCCATGGCCGCTAGAGGATCATCTCGAGCGGGTTCTCGAGCATCGCCTTGAAGGTGCCGAGGAACGCCGCGCCCGTGGCGCCGTCGATGACGCGGTGATCGCACGACATCGTCACCCGCATCCGCTTGCGGACGACGACCTGGCCGTCCACCGCGACGGGCTTCTCGACCGTCTGGCCGATGGCGAGGATGCCGGCTTCCGGCGGGTTGATGATCGCCGTGAACTGGTCGATCTCGAACATGCCGAGGTTGCTGACCGAGAAGGTCCCGCCCTGGTACTCCTCCGGCGCGAGCTTGCGCGCCCGCGCCCGGGCGATGAGGTCCCGCGCCTCGACCGAGATCTGCCGCAGCCCCTTCCGGCCCGCGTCGCGCAGCACCGGCGTGATGAGGCCTTCGTCGAGCGCCACCGCGATGCCGAGGTGGACCGCGCCGTGGTAGCGGATCGCGTTCTCCTCCCACGACGCGTTGACCGCCGGGTGACGGTTCAGGGCCTCCGCGGTCGCCTTCAGGAGCAGGTCCGTCACCCCGATCTTGCCGTCCGCGAAGCGGGCGTTGAGGTCGGCGCGCAACTCGAGCGCCCGGCCCATGTCGACCTCGGTCGTGAGGAAGAAGTGGGGGACAGGCCCGATCGACTGGCCAAGCCGGCGCGCGATCGCCTTCCGCATCTGGCTCGCCTCTTCGACCCGGTCCTCCAGCCCGGGAGGGATCGGTGCGGGCGCCGGCGGCACGGGTGCCGGCGGCACGGGCGCCGGAGGACCGGGCGCCGTGGGCGGCGCGGGCGCGGGCGCCGGGGCGATGCCCGGGGCGCCGGCGGCCAGCGCGGCCTCGACGTCGGCCTTGACGATCCGGCCGCCCGGCCCGGACCCGGCGAGGCCGGCCAGCGCGATCCCGCTCTC
>VXMR01000101.1 GCA_009841005.1 Gemmatimonadales bacterium | reverse complement strand
TGTCCGACGCCCCCCGCCCGTAGATGCGCCCCCCGCGCACCACGCCCGCGAACGGGTCGACCGTCCACCCGTCGCCCGGGGGAACCACATCGAAGTGGCCGTTAAGGTGGAGCCGCGGGCCTCCCGGAGGGGCCGCGCCCCGTCCCACCACATTCACCCGCGGATATTCGGCGGTATGCTCGGGGCGCCCCTCCGCCGCCACGTATTCGACCGCCAGCCCAATCGTCTCCAGCCGCCGGCCGATCAGGTCGGCGCACTCCCCGTAACACTCCCCGGGCGGATTCACCGTGGGGATCCGGATCATCTCCGCCGTGAAGGCCACGATCTCGTCGCGCGCGGCCTCCACTTCGGCGAGGACGCGGTCCGCCCGGCGAACGGCGGTCGGCGGGTCTGCGTGGTGCATCCGGATCTCCGGGCCGGGGGGACATGCGGGCCGGTTGCCCGGCGAGTGCGGTCCCTACATTGTGTCGCGCCCTACACCACACGAAACCCTGCCAGAGAATCCCCATGACCGCGATGTTCAGCCTGAAGGGACGCACCGCTGCGATCGTCGGAGGCGGTTCCGGCATCGGCGAAGCCGTCGCGATCGGGTGTGCGGAGGCCGGCGCGTACGTGTCCTGCCTCGATATCGACGCGGACGCCGCGGCCCGCACCGCGGCCGCCATCCGGGAGGCGGGGGGCGAGGCCGACTCCGCCCGCCTGGACATCCTGGATGGCCCCGCCGTCACCGCCGCGTTCGAGGCCATCACGGCGGCCCGCGGGTCCCTCGACGTCGTCGTCTGCACCCCCGGCGTGAACGTGCGCAAGCCCCTCCTCGACTACACCGACGAGGAGATCGACCGCGTGCTGGGCCTCAACCTCAAGGGGGGCGCTCACGTCATCCAGGCTGCGGGGCGGATCATGACCGCGCAGGAATCGGGTTCCATCATCCTCTTCAGTTCGATCCGCTCGGTGGTCGTCGAGCCGGGGCAGAGCATGTACGCCGCCACCAAGGCGGGAATCGTGCAGATGGTGCGCACCGCCGCGGCCGAACTCGGGCCCGGCGGGGTGAGGGTGAATGCCGTCGCGCCGGGCGTGATCGACACCCCGCTCACGGCACCCATCAAGAACCACCCGGACTGGTACGGCGCTTACGCCGCGCGCAACATCCTCAACCGCTGGGGCAGCGCCGCGGAGATGGCCGGCCCGACCGTCTTCCTCGCCTCTGACGCCGCCAGCTACGTCACCGGCACCGTCCTGTTCGCCGACGGCGGCTGGACCGCCATCGACGGGAGATACACGCCGCCCTCCGGCTGACCCCGACCATGGCGCCCGACTTCACGCACGCTCTCCCATACCTGCTCCTCCGGGTGGCGTTCGGCGCCGCCATGTCGAGAGGCCCCCGTCTCGTTGGGCCCGCCTGCATAGCGCGAGGAGACGCCGCCACGGGCAGCGGGACCGCGGTTACGCCCGCATGGTCGCCTGGCACGCGATGGCGCGCGCGCCGATCCTCTCTTCCAGCCGATCAAGGATCGCGTCGTCGAGACCGTCGGCACGGGCGGCCGCGACGATGCCGGCCAACCGGCCGGCCACGTCGACGGCAACGCCTTCGCACAATGCGTGCACCTCCGCGGCGGGGAGCTCCACGTCCCCGGCGAAACGTGTCCAGTGCCTTGTCCGGATGTATCCCAGACGGGCTTCGCCGCCGATCTTCGTCGCCAGCTTGAGCCTCGGCTCGTAGTGCTCGGGATATGGCAGCAGGCTGGCCACATCGTACAGAGGGGCGAGAGACGCTCGCCCGCCCGCGCCGATCAGCAGGGAGAAGTTCTTCGCGTGCGCGTCGGTTCCGCCGATGACCCAGTTCAGCGCGAGTGCGCGGACGAACCTCCGGAGGTCGTGCCCGGGACGGGTGGAGTGCGTTCGGATCGCCTGGGCCATGGCGCCGCAACCGGGACCGCCGTCGCTCTCGTACTTCGCCGTCGGCGGCAGGCCCATGGCCTGGCAGAGATCTTCCTGGTGGACTCGCACCAGGCCGTCGGCAGTCCCCACGCGGTCGTACCGTTCCACGACGAGCGCCGTCTGTTCGCCGAACCGGCGCACCCGCGAGCGAGCCGCCGCGACGCCGAGCGCACGGGCGAGCGTCAGGCAGAGATGCTCGTTTTCGCAGTGTCCCGGAAAGCCGGGAATCGGAGGTTTCAGAATGTGCGTCGTGGGCGTCCGGCCGCGAGGCACTCCCCACCGACCGTCGGCGAAGTACAAAGCCGTCTTGGCCTGCGCGCCCGCAAGGCTGAACCGGCCGGCGTCTCCGGGGAGACGCCACGCGCTCCCGTCCTCCTTCAGCGCGCGCAGGCGAGCGCCGACCTGCTCCTCCGTCAGCCAGTCGACCTCCGGATCTTGCCCGCCGAGCAGGCGCTCGACGCGGTCGGGGGGCGCAAACTGGACTCCGCCCGGACAATCCTCGCCCGTCGCCCGCAGCAGGGAGAACGCGCTCCGCGCGGAGACGTGGAAGCGTCTCGCCCATCGCGCGAGAACGTTCTCGTTGTCCGGCAGGAGTCCCCACAGCCACGGTGCGATGCCGTCGTGCCCGTACTCGGCGCCGGCGAGAGGCATCGACAGGGACAGCGGGTATGCGCCCGGCGCCCGGCGCCACGCTCCATCGTACGAGAACGTGAGCCGCTCGTGCTTCCGGCGCGACAGGGATCCCATGACCTTGCCGTTCGCTACCGCGACAAGGCGTTCGGTCACGACTCTGGACCCTCGTGGGCTCCAACGATCGCCTCAATGTCGGGGACGGCGATGCGGACGCGGGAACCTGGGGGCTCCGGGAACTTCTCGCCGTGGATCGAAAGCGACAGGTTGAGCGTCGCAAGTGTCTGAAACGCCTTGCCCAGTTCGGCTCGCGGCTTGCCGGCTTCGATCGCCACGATCCACTGCCGGCCAACGCCGGCCGCCCGTGCGAGGTCCGCCTGCGTCATTCCTCGCGCACGTCTGGCCCGGCGGATCAGGAGGCCGAGTTCGAGGGGAGTGCGAAACTGCATCGCCTACCGTCCGGTTACGAGTCACTGTCACCGGCTAAAATGTATGCGATCAGCGACAATCATGCGATGTCGTCGAACTAAGACAAATCACGAATGTCCGCGAACGGCGACAACTTCACGTCACAGATTGAGCGGGCGCCTCTCGAGTCTGCGGAGCCCGAGCCAGGCTCATCAGGTGTGCCTGGCGCTCGCGACGAAGCGTCGCAGCCGGCGCACCGCGAGCGAAAGGCCGGTCCACACCATCAGCGCGGCCGCCAACGAGAAGAGTCCCGCCAGCAGCTGACCCGCAAGCCCCCAGTACTCTCCCGTGTGCGCGTACCGCAGGAACTGCTGCGCACGCCGCCCGGGCGTGTCGTCGGCGAATGATTTCCATGCGCGGGCGGTGCCGGAGGCGGCGTCCAGGGTGAGAACGCCGGTCCTGTGAGGCTGGCCCGCTCGGCCCGCCCGCACCTCGACGCGGACCTCACCGTCCGAGGGGCGCAGCACGTTCAGGATCAGCGTCCGCCACTCCGGCGTCCACGCCTCGGCGGTAGCGAGCACGGCCCTCAGGTCGGGGTCCGGCGCGCGAGCGGAGCCCGGCACGCCAGCGGAGCCCGGCGCGCGGGCGGAGTCCTCCGCGATCGCCGTCTCCGCAATCATAGCCCCCTCGATTCCCACTCCTTCGGAAGATGATTCGGGCGGCCATGCCCCGGCGGGCACCACGTTCCCCACGATCGGATAGGCCCGGTCTCCCACGGCCGGATACGACGAAGTGACTCCCGTTGCCGCGATCACGACGAGCGGGAGGACGGACCAGATCCCGACCACCTGGTGCCAGTTGAGATCGCGCCGGGCGCCTCTCTCCCCGCGACGGAGAAGGATCGCGTTGGCGAGCGACCGCCGGGTGACGGGCCGCGGGATCCAGAGGATGGGTCCCGTCAGCAGGAGAAAGAGGAAGGCCAGGTTGAACGCCCCCGTCACCGCCCGCGCGCGACGCACCGAGCCTCCCGAGACGTTGAACCAGCGGTGCCAGTTGTGGACGCTCTCGAAGAACCGCTCGAGTCCGCCCGGTCCCGTCGTCAGCACCCGCCCAGTGTACGGATCGACGCGGGCGTACGGGCCCTGCCCCTCGTGCACGCGCACGGGCGCGCGCGGGTCCGACCGATAGCTCAGCGAAGTCGCCGCAAACCCCGCCGCCCCCGCGATCTCCTCCGGCGACAGCCGTACCCCACCCTCCGGCGCGGCCACGGCGTACCGTCGCTCCGCGAGTCCCGTCACCGTCTCCTCCAGCGACAGGACCACGCCCGTCGCCGCGAGCATCAGGATCACGACCCCTGCGGCCGCGGCCACCGCGAGGTGCAGCCAGAAGATGACTGCCCGGATCATCGCATCGACGCCACGGGGCCGACGTCAGCCCGCGCCCCGCCCGGACCCGCGGCTATCCCCCCGGGTTCAGCGTCACGTAGCGCTCGAACCGCGCGACCTCGTTCTCGTCCACGTACTTCCCGACCTCGCGCCGGAACTGGTCCATGTCGGTGTACGGGCGATACTCCTCGAACTCGTGGGCCATGCGTTCGCTCATCCCCGGCACCGCCATGATCTCTTCGCGGGTGGCGCTGTTCAGGTCGATCGGGACGTACACGTAGCGCGCGAGCCGCTCGACCTCTTCCTCGCCCACGTACTTCCCGATTTCCATGCGGAACTCGCCCATGTCCACGTACGGGCGGTACTCCTCGAATTCATGCGCCATCCGGTCGCCCACACCCGGAATCCGCAGGATCTCGTCGGTCGTCACGTCGTTGAGGTTGATCGGCAGCCAGAACGCGCCGTAAGCCGCGAGAGCCGCCTCGTCACCGATCGCCCCGCCCAGCGCCGCGTGCAGATCCTCCGCGCGCAGGTAGGGCCGTCCGCCGACGACCGTCGCGGCAACCTCCGCCGTGATCCCGGGGACCGCGGTCAACTCGGCTTCGGTGGCGAGGTTGGGGTTCAGGAGGGCGGCCGCTGCATCGGCGGCATCGACGTCGCCCATGGCCTCGGTGGACTCTGCGGCGGCGTGCTCGGACTCCGCCGCATGTCCCTCCCCGCCACAACCGCCCGTCAGTACCGGGATCATGACGATGGCAAGGGTTGCGATGTGATTGCGTGACATGCTTCCTCGGCTCCTGGATTAGAATGAGACCCATTCTCAACCGTCTCCGAAGATTCACGGCCGATCCGACCAGGTCAAGGGTCCTCATCGGCACCGCTTGCCCTGCGGGCGTCAGCCGGTCGAAACCGTCCGAGCGGGATCCCAACTTCGTGCCCGTGGTGGGTGCCTGAAAACCCGTACAAGGCCTTAAGCAAATTGAAAATTGCATTTTGGATTTGCTTAAGCCGATGCACGGGCGGCGACACGCCCATGATTGCTCGAGATCTTCCCGCCGTGGCCCGGGCGGGCCGAGGTGGCCGTAGCCTTCGGGGGAGTCGGTTACTCGTCGATCCGGTGGACAACGTCCTTGGCATCTACACCTAGCCCGGCGACCTCAGGGACACGTGCAGGTGATCGGCCGTGCCCACGTGGCGGAGCGTGTGGAAGCCCATCGCCCGGAACGCGAGTTCGGCCGCGAGGTTCCGCCATGCGGGCCGGTTCATGGTGCGAAGATCCAGCGCATGGACGAAGCCATCGTCCTGCCGGAAGTGCAGGGAAGACTCGTTGGCCGGAAGCCCCGCCCGGGCGTAGAAATCGGGCGTGCGCGCCGCATCGGTGATCACGGCGTCGGGGTCCGCCAGGACGAAGACCGATACGGCCATCCGCAGCAGGGGATGAAGGCCCAGGTACTCGGAGCGCACCTCTTCCGACTTCACGTTCCCACCCGCGATGACGAGCAGCGAGTAGAGCACGAACGCGCCGGCGCCGAGCGCCGCAATCCGGGTCGCGAACCTCCGGAGCCGCTTCCCCGCCCCCAGGCGCCGGCTCGCCGCCCACGCGTAGAACGCCAGGAGCAGCGCGGTGGCGGCCGCCGAGACCGCCAGAGAGGACCACGCCCCCAGCCCCCACTGCTGCCAGGCGAAGACGCCGCCGCGGACGAGGAGGACGAAGGGAAGCACCGCAAGCAGAACCGCCGTCACTCCCCACCGCACGATCCTGCGAAACCAGCGCCTCGGTCGCGTCCGGTCGCGACGGTCCAACTCCCCGGGCCCGCCCGCGTTCTCGGCACCCGGATACTCGACCGTCAGCCCGCTCACATCTCCCTCGGTGACCCTGTCCATGCTCGTGCCTACGCAGAAGGTCGTCCGTTGGCTTCGGGCGAACAGGTCGCAGCTCACCCTGTTCAGATTCCGGAGGCTGACGCGGTCATAGCAGCCCGGTTGCCCCCTATTGAGAATCCATTATCATTAGGGCCGCAATGCTCTCGGCCACTCCCCCGGCTCGACACCACCCGCAGCGAGCGAGAGCAACCGGAAGCCTTCCAGGACGGGCATGATGAAACGACTCATTGCAGTTCCTTTTCTTCTGATCGTGGGCCTGAGCGCCGCCGCGCCGCCTTCGGCCGCGCAGGCGCAACAGGACGAGGGCGTCCTCGAGGGGATCGTTCGGTCGGCGGAGGACGGGATGCCGCTCGCGGGCGCGACGATCACGGTCGTCGGCACGGGCCGCGGCGCCGTCACGCACGGAGACGGGGCGTTCCGCATCGCCGTGCCGGACGCCGAGCAGTACCAGCTCCGGGTCGATCGCCTCGGGTACGCAACGACGACGCTCGATGTCGGCCACGGAGAGCCGGCCGCGGTCGACCTTGAAGTCGCCGCCGTTCCTTCGCCCGATCTCGTTGTCACGGCAGTCCTGAGCCCCACGGTCGCAAACGAGGCCATCCGGCCCTCCGCGGTCTTCGCAGGGGAGGAACTGCAGCGGCAGCTGGCCGGAACCGTCGCGAAGACGGTGTCGACCGTTCCGGGCGTCGCCGTGAACAGCATGGGGCCGGGCACCGCCCAGCCGGTCATCCGCGGCCTGTCCGGAGACCGGATCCTCATCCTCGAGGACGGCCGGCGCGTCGGCGACGTCATCAACAGCGGCCTGGACCACGCCTCGGCGCTCTCCCCTTCCACGGCTCGGCGCATCGACGTGATTCGCGGGCCGAGTGCGATTCTCTACGGCAGCAGCGTCCTTGGAGGCGTGATCAACGTGGTGCGGGACGAGGTACCCCGCGCGGTGCCGTACCGCCCGACCGGCTTCGCCTCGATGCAGGGGCAGTCAGCGACGCGCGCCCTCGGGGGAAGCGGCGAGATGACCGTCGGAATCACCGAAAACGTCCCGCTCCGCGTCGAGGTGTCGAAGCGCGAGTCCGGGGATCTGCGGACGCCTGTCGGGAGGCTCGCGGGAACCCAGACGGATGTATGGAGCGCGTCGGCCGGAACCTCGTGGGTGGACGACTGGGGCTACGCGGGCGCGTCATTTCGCGTCTTCAGGAACGACTACGGGATCCCCGGGGGCTTCCTCGGCGGCCACACCAACCCGGTGCGCACGGAGCAGGAGAGGGCCGCGGGCCGCTTCCGCAGCGTCATCCGGCCCGGGCAGGGCCTGGAGGCGATCGAAGTCGATGCGGGCTACACGACGTACCAGCATCACGAGCAGGAGTCCTCCGGCATTCTCGGTGCGATGTACGAGCGCGAGATCGTGAGCGGCGAGGCTCGGGTACGGCACGGGCGATGGGGTCCGTTCACATCGGGCGCCATCGGAACCAGAGTCTCGTTTGAGGACTTCGGATACGGAGGCGTGCTCTACAACCCGGATTCCCGGCGCAGGACGCAGGCCGCGTATCTCCTCGAGGAGATACAGCTCGATCCGGTCTCGATCGAGGCCGGGCTCCGCTACGATCGGGTCGAGCTGGAACCGGACGAGGAGGACCCGACCTCCGACATCGGACACATCCGCTCACGTTCCTTCGACGCGCTTTCCGGATCGCTGGGTGCGCTTCTGCGGCTGTCCGGCCCCCTCACCGTGGGTGGGAGCGTGGGCCGCGCCTTTCGCACCCCGGATGTACACGAACTCTACTCGGAGGGGCCGCACCTCGCGTCCAATTCCTTCGACGTCGGCAATCCCTCGCTCGAGACGGAAACCGGACTCGGGATCGACCTGTTCGGGCGGCTCACCGGACAACGCCTGAACGCCGAGGCGACGTGGTTCCGCAACGCCATCTCGGGCTACATCTTTCCGCAGGCGACGGGGAAACTCAGCCGCGTCCGGCTCCCCATCTACCAGTTCGTGGGAGAGGACGCCGTGCTCACCGGCTTCGAGGGCGTGCTCGAGTGGTCGATGCCGGCCGGATTCAAGGTGGAGGCCGCCGCGTCGTACGTGCGCGGCACGCTCAGCGCCACAGACGAGCCCCTCCCGTTCATGCCCCCGCTCCAGGGCCGCTTCGCGATCGGCTATTCCCCGGTGGACTGGTTCGTGGAGGCCGAGACGCGGATGGCGAGGAGCCAGGAGCGGACCGGAAGGTTCGAGGAACCGACCGACGGATACGCAATCTTCGGCGTCTCGGGCGGCATGCGCTTCACCTTCGCCGGCCGGCTGCACGTCGTCACGCTCCACCTCGAGAATCTCGGCGACACCGAGTACCGGCATCACCTGTCGAGGGTGAAGGAGATCATGCCCGAGGCCGGCAGAGCCCTCAGCGTCTCCTACCGCGTCGTCTTCTGAACCTCGGCCCTTCCGGCCTACCTCCGGCATACGCGCCCGACCAGGACACTTGCCCCCCGCCCGACACGCCGAGAGGCCTCGGGCGGGGGTTATTCTTGATTCGAGGAGCCGACGGTCTACGTTGATCGAGCCGAACGATTGGCCCCTCCGGCGCGCCATGCCGTCTCTCCGGGCGAGGCCGAACTCCAGGGAGGAACATGATGCTCAGGAACATTCTCGCCGCGATCGTCGGCTACATCGCCATCGTCGCCGTGCTCTTCGCGCTCTCCTCGCTTTTTTGGCTGGCGCTGGGCCCCTCGCGCGCCTTCCAGCCGGGTACGTGGGAGGTCGCCGCCGGCTGGATACTCGGCTCCATCGGGATCGGGTTCGCGGGGGCGTACATCGGCGGACGCGTCTGTGCCCGCGTCGCGCACGACGCCAAGGGCGCCATGATCCTGATCGGCATGATGATCGTGCTCGGAGTGGTGTCGGCCCTGATTCCGGTGGAGGTGGCGACGGGACCGCGCCCCGATGACGTGTCGATGATGGAGGCGACCATGAGCGCCAGCCAGCCGGCATGGCTCCCCTGGCTCAACCCGGTGATCGGCGTCGTGGGCGTCTGGCTCGGATCGCGGAAGCTGCGCCCCTAGCAGCCCGTCCCTGGGCCGCCGGAGTCGCGCCCGGCGGCCCATCCCGCTGCCGCCAGCGCGCGGCACGGCGCCAGGCGCCAGTCGAGTCAGACTGTGGCCGGTCCATGTCACTATCGAATATGCCGCCCAACAGTCCGATATATCTCCCAATTCATACCATTTACTTCTGTCCCGCCCCGGGACTTGAGAGCAGACTCTTTGAAGACGATTGACCTGCGGCCACCGGCCCTTCGCGCTCGGCTGCCCCCCCGGCGCAGCAAGGCACCGCGAATTGAACATTCCGTCCTGTTACATCGATGGCTACGCGGAAGCGTGGAAGGTGGATGCCAAGTTGGCGGAGCAGTACATCCGCCACACGAACGTAGGCGATCCCGTCGCGGATGCCGTGGTGGCGGCACTGGCCACGACCGCCAGTCCCGCGGGGGTGCACAGGATCATTGCGGAGGCGCTTGAAGGCCGCGGGGACGTACCGAAAGGCACGCCCCAGGTGCTGCGGGACCTCCTTGTCGAGACAGGTACCCTGCCGGACTGGTTCGATCGGGAGTTGTACCGTGACGCGACGCGCGCCTTTCTGCGCAACTCGGACATGGTCCTGGGCGCGCTGGTGGGCGGGGCGATCATCGAGGGCTTTTCGACCCTGATCAGCCGCTCCTTCCGTATCCGAGGGCGGATCACGACGAACGGGGTGCGGCGGCTCAAGCAGAACCTGCAGCAGTTGGTGGATCAGTATTTGCCCGGCGGTATCGAGCCGGGCGGCGACGGGTGGAGACTGACGATCAGAATCCGACTGGTCCACGCGCAGGCCAGACGACTGATCGCGACGTCCGATGAATGGGATCACTCCGTATACGGGGTTCCTCTCAGCGCCGCCCACATGCTGCTTGGCGCCGCAGCTTTCTCCGGGCGGCTGATGCAGCATGTGTCGAAGCTGGGCGGCGATTTCAGCAAGAGGGATCGCGAGGCTTACGTACACGTCTGGCGCCACACCGGTCTCCTGCTCGGGATACCCGACGAGATCATGTTTCGCGACTTCGAATCCTCGGTGCGCCGCTTCGAGATCGGGTCGCTCTGCGAACCTCCGCCCGCGGAGGACGCGATCATCATGGCGAACAGCATCATCAACAGCGCGCCGATCGTGCTGGGGTACGAGAAACCCGACGAGCGGCGTTCCATGGCGGCGTTCATGTACCAGGTATCCCGCGAGTTGATCGGCAACAGGCTGGCGGACCAGCTCAGGTATCCCGCCGCAAGACTGAAGAAAGAGGTGCCGTTGCTGCGGCTGCGGAACCTGGGCAACCGGATACTGCGCAGACTCGCGCCGCCGCTGGCCTCGTATCGCTCGATGGAACGGTTCAGCAGCCTGTTCGCCGTCTCGAATCTGGGCCGATACGAGCACAAGTACAGCTTGCCCACCTCGGTGTTCGACGAGGATTCGGCCGAGTGGTAGCGGCCGGCGCGGCGGCTGGCGCGGCTGACACGCCAACCCCCAAGGGACTCCGAACATGACCGACAAGACCCCCGAAACGATTCGCGACCGCCTCTGGATCGGGAACGAGTGGACGGATGCGCAGGGTGGCGGCACCTTCGCGACGGTGGACCCCGCGACCGAGGAGACGATCGCCGAGGTGGCGGAGGGGGACGCGGCGGATGTCGACCGCGCGGTGGCGGCGGCGCG
Organism: Gemmatimonadales bacterium; assembly: GCA_009841005.1. Classification (GTDB taxonomy): domain Bacteria; phylum Gemmatimonadota; class Gemmatimonadetes; order Palauibacterales; family Palauibacteraceae; genus Palauibacter; species Palauibacter polyketidifaciens. The sequence goes on along the minus strand of VXMR01000101.1, from coordinate 4,650 downwards.
CGCGGCGTTCCGCGACGACGCGTGGCGGCGGATGAACCCGCACGAGCGCTCCGGGCTGCTCTGGAAGCTGGCGGACCTGGTGGACGCGAACGCCGACGAACTGGGCCTGCTCGAGACCCGGGACAACGGCAAGCCGTACTTCGAGGCGCGGCAGGCCGACGTGCCCATCGCGGCGCAGGTATTCCGCTACTACGCCGGGCTCGCCGACAAGGTGCAGGGCGACACGATCCCGGTGCCGGGGCCCTTCCTCAACTACACGCTGCGCGAGCCCGTGGGGGTGGTCGGGGCGATCGTCCCGTGGAACTTCCCGCTGACGCTGGCGGCGTGGAAGGTGGCGCCGGCGCTCGCCTGCGGGAACACGGTGGTGCTCAAGCCCGCCGAGCAGACGCCGCTGACCGCGCTGCGCCTGGGCGAGCTGGCCGGGGAGGCCGGGTTCCCGCCGGGGGTGCTGAACGTGGTGCCCGGCTTCGGGGAGACGGCGGGCGCGGCGCTGGTGCGGCACGCGGGGGTGGACACGATCACGTTCACCGGCTCGACCGAGGTGGGCCGGATCATCATGCGCGAGGCTGCGGAGACGCTCAAGAAGGTGTCGCTGGAGCTGGGCGGCAAGTCGCCGAACATCGTCTTCGCCGACGCGGACCTGGACGTGGCCGTGCAGGGCGCCTCGATGGGCGTCTTCTACGGCAAGGGCGAGGTGTGCGCGGCGGGGAGCCGGATCCTGGTGGAGCGCGCGGTGCACGACGAGTTCCTGGACGGGCTGAAGGGGCTTGCCGAGCAGGCGACGGTGGGCGACCCGATGGCCCCGACGACGCGCCTGGGGGCGATCGTGAGCGGGGAGCAGCTCGACCGCGTGATGGGGTACGTCGAGGCCGGCAGGCGCGACGGCGCGAACCTGGTGGCGGGCGGCGAGCGCGTGAAGGTGAACGGGCGCGGCAACTTCGTGACCGCCACCGTCTTCAGCGACGTGGACCCCGCGATGACCATCGCCCGCGAGGAGATCTTCGGCCCCGTGGCGGCGGTGATCCCCTTCGACGACGTAGACGATGCGGTCGCCAAGGCCAACGATACGCTGTACGGGCTCGCGGCCGGCGTGTGGACCCGCGACATCGGCAAGGCGCACCGGCTGGCGGCGGAGATCGACGCGGGGACGGTGTGGGTGAACACCTACCACCAGTCGGCGCCGGGATCACCGTTCGGCGGCTACAAGGAGAGCGGCTTCGGCAGGGATCTGGGCTTCCACTCGGCGCTGGAGAAGTACACGCACCTCAAGAGCGTGTGGGTGGCGCTGGATCGATAGCGCGGGAGGCCGCGACGGATCAGCGGCCCCCGGCGCTCAGCCCTCGCCGCTCAACTCCCGCCGCTCAGCTCGCGCCGTCTTCGATGTGGCGCTTGATCGCCTTGAAGTCGGCCTCGGTGCTGGCCTGGAGGGGGGCCTTCATCAGCTGCGGCAGCCATCTGCCCAGAGGGTTTTTGGGGCGGATCTCTAGCCGGAGTTCCAGTCGCGTCCGGCCTTCGTCCACCGGGACTAGCGTGTAGATCGAATGCCACCGCGCTCCCGCGCCGTTGGACATGTAGCGCACTCGCCGGTGGGGCTCGTACTCGATGCACTCGATGACGTTCCTGTGCAGCCTGGCGAATTTCGCGAACAGCACCTGGACCGCCGTCCAGTCCCGGTTTTCCCGGAACTGCGCCCCGGCGCCCATGGTCTCGTCGGAAACGAAGTCCACGCTTTCCACTTCGGGAATCGCTTCGCCGTGCCGGCCGCCGTGCGCGACCGTCGCGAACACGGCTTCCGGGTCCGCGTCGATCGTGTCGATCATCCGGGCCACGAGCACCGGCTCAGCCATGTCGCTCCCTGACGTCCGCCGTCCACGGTCCCACCACGCCGACGGCGGCATCGTTCCGGTTCGGCGGTTCGGCGGACCGGGGTTCCAGCCGGAGCCGCTCGGCGAGCACCGCCACGGCGAACACGAAGAGCCTCCTGGCGATGTCCATCCCCTGGCAGAAGTGAGGGCCCAGGCCGAACGGGATGTAGGCATGGGCCGGACAGGGTGGGCGCGGATTCTCGAGCCAGCGCTCCGGCCTGAAGTCCGACGCCCGATCCCAGTGCTCCGGTGCGTGATGCAGTGCCCGCATCGCCACGTGAACGAGCGTCCCCTCGGAAATCCGGTACCCGCCGAGCAGACGGTCCTCCGTCGCCTCCTTGGGCAACATCACGGGCGTCGGCGGGTCGATCCGGAGCACTTCGTCGAGTACGGCGCTGGTGTACGGGAGCCTGTCGAAGGCGGTCTCGTCGATGCTGCCGCCATTCAGGACGGCGTCCGCCTCGCGCTCCACCTTCCGGCGGACATCGGGATTCGCGGCCAGATAGTGGACCCCGAAGGCGAGGGCGCTGGTCGGCGCGTCGATGAAGGCCGTGAGCAGGATGATCAGCTCATCCCGGATCGCCTGGTCGGTGTCCAGCCCTCCCGCGGCGCCATCGAGATCCATGGCCCGCACGTACTTCGCGACGATGTCGTTGCGTGAGTATCCGGAGGCGCGGGCTTTCAGCATGGCGGCGTAGAGCGCGTCGTCGACGAGCTTCACGCTTTTCCTCCCCCGCCGGAGGGTCGGCAGGGGCAGCGACTTGAGCAGCTTCGGTCCGGGCACGATGTCCAGCAGCAGGTACATCTTCTGCAGGTCGAGCGCGTCTTCGCCCAGTCGACGGGGAAGCTGGACGTCGCGGCCGAGGACGATCTCGACGATGGCGTCCCAGGCGAAACGTTCGAACTCCTTGACGAGGTCGGCGCCCTCGCCCCCATCGTCGCCCGCGAGGGAAAGGAGCCGGCCTCTCAGGCGGAGCGCCTTCTCGGCGATGATCGCCGCGTAGGCGCCCTCCGAGTCGCCGGCGAAGGCCGACGCCATGAACTCGCTTCGTCGCCGATGCTCTTCGCCCTGGTGCAGAGAGATCGAGCCGTACTTGAAGTCGTCCGTGAGGTCGCCGGGAAACCATGGCCGAAAGTACGGTTGCTGCGTGACCAGGACCTCGCGAATGAGTTCGGTGTCGAAGACGATGCAGCACTTCATGAACGGAAGTTCGAAGGAGACGATGTCTCCGTACTCGTGGCGGAGCCGGTTCGCGAACTCGCTGAAGTCGCTCGTCCGCTCTCGAAGGTTCCGGAGTCGTTGACCCTTCGGACCGGGCGGTGAAGGTACGGCGCCGCCGGCTGATTCCTTCATTGAGCGGTTCATGGCAACACACTAGGGTCCAACGCGCGCTCGTGTACACTGTCCGATCCGTCCTCTGACTATGCGATATGACTATCCTGTCATACAGTTGCGGACTGTCCCGCCATCACCGGCGGCATGCAGTTTGAATCGAAGCCGTCCGGCACTGCCCTCGTCAATCACACCGTCGCCTCCGGGAGCACCGCAAGCGTGACCACCACAGAACGGCGGACCGACCCCACAACCCGGCCGGATCGCCAGCTTCCTCCCGGTCCGCCGCGCAAGAAGCTCCGGACCATGCGCCGGCTGGCGGCCGACTACACCGGCTTCTTCCACTGGCTCTACGAACGCTGGGGCGACATCGTCTACTTCGAAGTGCCCAACGGCAGGCACTGCGCGGTCTTCGACCCGGACATCGCCGAGGAGGCCCTCGGGCGGAATCCGGAGCTGTTCCAGAAAGACACTCCGGCTTTCGCTTTCGAGGTCATTCAGTCCCCCTGCCTCGCCAGGACGCCGTTCGGCGACGAGCACCGACGCCTCACGGATCTCATGCTCACCGCGTTTACTCCCGAGCGGACCGAGGCGTTCAGGCGGATCGCCGTCTCGGAAGCCTCGTCCTTCGCCGAGGGGTTCACGGCGGGAAGCACCGTCGATTTTCGGGCCGAGGTCGAGCGCTACACATGGAACGCGCTGACGACTTCGATGCTCGGCGCCGGGCGTGAACTGGGCCCGGGGCCGGGTCTCGCCATGCTGAGGGCGGCCAAGCTCAGCTTCATCGTGTTCGCCATGCCCGGTTACAAGCTGATCAGGAAACTGCCCCTGCCGCACGATCTGAAGGCGCGCAGGACGATCAGACCGCTTGACGAGGCCGTGTACGACTCGATCCGGAAGGCCAGGGATCCCGACAGCCGGGAGACGAGCCTGATCGCGCACCTGGTCCAGGCCACGGAGCGGGGAGAGTCGGACTGGTCTTTCAGCAGTGACTCGGAGATTCGCGACGAGGCGTATGCGGCGTTCGTAGGCGCCTGGGATCCGGCTGTTCATGCGATGGCCTACATTCCGCACTACCTGAGCCGCAATCCGGGGGTTCGGGCGCGGCTCGAGGAGGAAGTGGATCGCGTCGCCGGCGACCGGCCGTTGCGTGCCGAGGACCTCGAGCGGCTCCCTTACGCCGAGGCCGTCTTCAACGAACTGCTTCGTCTTCAGCCTGCAGCCCCGCTCCTGGTGCCCCGCCGGGCGGTGCGGGACACGTCGCTCGGCGGCTACTTCATACCAAAGGGCACTCTGGTCGACGTCGTCACGCACGTGATGCACCGCCGGGTCGACTACTGGCGGGACGCCGAGGAGTTCAAGCCTGAGCGCTGGCTGGAGGGACAGGCGTGCCCGCGCGGGGTCTACAAGCCGTTCGGCATAGAGCCCAGAGGCTGCAAGGGCATACCCCTG
>VXMR01000057.1 GCA_009841005.1 Gemmatimonadales bacterium | reverse complement strand
TGAGCGTCCTGGGTCGCTTCGTCATGCGGGTTCCTTCCGTGGTTGTGTATCACATTCCAAATCACTCTACAAGGAAGAATACACGGGATGTCAGCGGACGGCAAGGGACGATGCAACCCGGATGTAGTCTTGGAAGTATCTGTCTAATAACGTGTTATGGATGACATGATGTACTCTGCTGGACTGCACGGGACACGAGCTATCTAGTTCCGCCCGAACTCGGAAACCTCTCCAACCTCAACACCCTGATCCTGTCGGACAGCCAACTGACGGGCACGATTCCCCCGGAACTCGGCAAACTCTCCAGGCTGGAACAGCTGGCGATCCTGTACAACGAGCATCTGACGGGCGCGATACCCCCCGCACTCGCCGAGTTGCCGAAGCTGCGATCGCTCGACCTCAGGCTCAATGACCTTACGGGCAGGATTCCGTCCGAGTTCGGAAAGGCTCCCTCCCTGAAAACCCTGATCTTGCGGGGGAACAGCCTCTCGGGGCCCATTCCGCCCGAGATCGGCGACGCGCCGTTGCTGGGAAACCTGAGCTTCGATCACAACGAGCTCTCGGGACGAGTGCCGCCCGAGATCGGCAGGCTGGACTCCCTGCGCATCCTCGATCTGACGGGCAACACCGAGATGGCCGGTGCCCTGCCCACCACCCTCACTGCGCTCGAACACGTCGCCGCCGTCCTGACGGGTGAAACGAGCCTGTGCGCGCCGAACGACCTCGATTTCGTGAGGTGGCTGCGCGGGGTCCCGCGGCAGCGCGTTCCGCTCTGTGAGCTGCCGGCCGCTTACCTTGTCCAGGCCGTTCAGTCCCGATCGTTCCCGGTTCCTCTGGTCGCGGGGGAGCCCGCGCTGCTGCGCGTGTTCGCGACCGCGACGAAGGAAACGGACGCCCGGATCCCGCCCGTCCGCGCGACGTTCTACCTGGGCGGGGACGAGGTCCACACCGTCACGATTCCGGCCAAGTCGGCCACAATCCCGACCCAGGTGGACGAATCGTCGCTGGCGTTGTCGTCGGATGCGGAGATTCCCGGCTCCGTGCTGGTGCCGGGTCTGGAGATGGTCATCGAGATCGATCCCGACAATACGCTGGACCCCAACCTGCTGGTCGAGAAGCGGATCCCCGCAACGGGACGCGCGAGCATCGATACAAACGACATGCCGCTCCTCGATCTGACCGTGATCCCGCTCCTGTGGCAATCGGATCCGGACTCCTCGGTCCTGGACCTGACCGAAAACATGACCGCCGGGCACTCCCTATTTACGGACACGCACATGCTACTGCCCGTGGAGGATATGGACGTGACGGTGCATGCCAACGTCTTGAACTCGACGGACGACATCTACCAACTCCTCAGGGACGTGACGGCGCTTCGAGTCGTGGAAGGGGGGACGGGCCACTGGATGGGCATCATGCCGAATGCCAGAGGAGCCGCGGGCGTGGCCCATGCCGGAGGCGGCTGGACGACCGTGGCAAAGCCCCGTGCCTCCACGGTCGCGCACGAACTCGGTCACAACATGAGCCTGCTCCATGCCCCCTGCGGCAGCCCAAGTCTCGTCGACGGGCGCTACCCCCATCGTGACGGGTCCATCGGCTCCTGGGGCTTCGATTTTCGTTCCGAGGAGCTGGTTCCGCCCAGCCGCAAGGACCTCCTGTCCTATTGCCCCCCCCGCTGGATCGGCGGCTACCACTTCTCTCGTGCGCTCCGCTATCGCCTGGAAGTTGAGGGGTTCCAGCAGGATGCGGCGCCCGCGCCTCCGGCGCGGTCCCTGCTCCTCTGGGGGGGTGCCGATGCCGACGGCGTTCCTTCACTGGAGCCGGCCTTTGTCGTTGACGCCCCGCCCGGACTGCCGCCATACGGGGCGGACTACCGGCTGGTGGGAAGTGATGCGGATGGCGTCGAATTGTTCGCGCTGAACTTCGACATTCCAGAGGTGGCGCACGGGGGAGGCAGTTCGTCGTTCGCGTTCACGCTCCCCGTGGAATCCACCTGGGAGAACGCCCTCGCGAGCGTGACGCTCACCGGCCCCGGCGGCTCCGTCGCCCTGAACGCCGACAGCAACGCGCCGATGGCTATCCTGCGCGACCCCCGCACCGGTCAGGTGCGCGGCATCCTGCGGGACCTGCCTCGATCCCCTCAGGCCGCCATGGCCGCAGCCCGGGCCGCCGCCGGGGCCGGGCAAGACCTTGAGGTGCTGTTCAGCCGCGGAATCCCCGATGCCGCGGCCTGGAGGCGGTGAATGGACTTGAAGCCCCGGCAGGCGCCTCGCTTGTCAGGCGCCGCGATAGACCGGGTCGCGCTTCTCGGCGAATGCCCGCAGGCCCTCGCGCCAGTCCTCCGAGGCCATGCACGTGAAGAGCGCTTCCGCCTCGAGTCGGAGGGCCTCCTCGGCGTCGACGGACTCCGCCCGGTCCAGGAGGCGCTTGGCGAGGCGCATGGAGATCGGGGCGTTGCGGGCCAGTCGTCCGGCGAGTTCGAGCGCGGCGGGGAGGACCTCCCCCGCCGGAAGCACTTCGTTGGCCAAGCCCCACGCTCCCGCCTCCTGCGGGGTGAAGTAGCGCCCCAGCAGGATCAGCTCGGCCGCGCGCGCGTGTCCCACGCGCCGACGCAGCGTGTAGGCCGTCCCGCCGCCGATGAAGGTCCCCAGCGCGACCTCCGGCATGCGCAGCTTCGCCTCCTCCGCCACGAGGACGAAGTCGCACGAGAGGGCGAGTTCGCAGCCCGCCCCGATCGCGTGTCCGTTCACGGCCGCGACCACGGGCTGCGGCAGCGTCTGGAGTGCCCGGAACACACGCTGGCTCGTCTCGATGTAGGCGTGGCGCTCCGCGCGCGACGCCTCGTGATCCCGGTGCGCCTTGAGATCCGCCCCTGAGCAGAACCCCCGTCCCGTCCCGGTCACGATGACGACGCGCGTCTCGAAGTCGGCGCCGATGCGGGCGAGTTCGGTCTCCAGCGCCTCGTACATGGGGAGGCTTACGGCGTTGAGACGGTGAGGACGGTTGAGGCGGAGGATCCGGACGGGACCCTCCGCCTCGACCAGAAGCGGGACTTCGGCGCCGGCGCTCAGCTTCCCGCGTCGTCGGTCGTGGTGACGGGCTTCGCCGGCTTCACGTGCATCTCGAGCCAGCGGTCAGTCTCCCACAGGACGTGCAGGACCGACTCCCGCGCCGCGTAGCCGTGGCTTTCGGCCGGCAGGAACACGAGCCGCGCCGTCGCACCCAGCCCCTTGAGCGCGGCGTAGAAGCGCCGCGACTGGATGGGGAAGGTGCCCGAGTTGTTGTCGTCCTCGCCGTGGATGATGAGGATGGGCTCGTTCACCTTTTCCGCGTGCATGAAGGGCGACATGTACAGGTAGAGGTCCGGATCCTCCCAGAAGAGCCGCTGCTCCCGCTGGAAGCCGAACGGCGTCAGCGTCCGGTTGTAGGCGCCGCTGCGAGCCACGCCGGCCCGGAAGATGTCGGAGTGGGCGAGCAGGTTGCCGGTCATGAACGCGCCGTAGGAGTGTCCGCCGACCCCGACCCGGTCCGGATCCACGACCCCGCGCCGCACGCCTTCGTCGACCGCCGCCTGGGCGTTCGCCACCAGCTGCTCGCGGAAGCTGTCGTTGGGCTCGGCGTCGCCCTCGCCGATGACCGGCATCGACGCGTTGTCGAGCACGGCGTAGCCACGGGTCACGTACGGTACGGCGCCGCCATAGGGGATCCGCGTGAACTGGTACGGCGAGTCGCGCCGCTGGCCGGCCGCCGCCGCGCTCTTGAACTCGGTCGGATACGCCCACACGAAGGTCGGCAGCGGACCGTCGCGCTCCTGGTCGTAGTCCGCGGGCAGGTAGAGCGTGGCGGAGAGCGGGATTCCGTCCCCGCGCTCGTACTGGATCGCCTCCTTGCGGATACCGGCGAACTGCGGATACGGGTGCGGGAACTCGGTCACCGCGCTGGTCGTCCCCCGCTCGAGGTCGCGCACGAAATAGTTCGGGGGCTCGTCCACTGACTCCCGCCGCGTCATCAGCCGCCCATCCTCGAGGAGCGTGACCACGCCCTCGTAGTACGGCGCCGCCGAGCGGAACAACTCCTCTTCTTCTCCCGTATCGAGGTTCCGCTTTCGGAGGAAGGGACGGTTGCCTTCGGGCGAAGCGCCCTGCCCCGCCAGGTAGATCGAAGCCCCCCCGTCGGCGGTCATGAGGACGCCCCGGCCGCGCTCGTTCGTCGTGAACATCGGAAAGCCGGGGTTGTTGTAGCGGTCCTCCGTCTGCAGATCGAAAATCAGCTCCATCTCGCCGGGGGCGTCCGGATCGATCCGGTAGGTGCGCTGCCGGCGGGTGGAGAACCAGCTTTCGCTCACGAAGGCGAACCCTTCCTCCGCCCACATCACGCCGCCGTAGCGGAGCGGGAGCGCCGCGATCGCTGCGGGCTCGCCGGAGAAGGGCGCCGCGTGCATGAACACCCGGTCGCGGATGTCCGCTTCGGCGAGAGCGTCGCCGCCGTCCTGCGCCTCCGTCCAATACAGCGTCGCGTCCGCGTCGGCGCGCCACGAGATCGACCGCACGCCCGTCGGAACCGACCCGAACGACGTGGGGACGCCATCCTGGAGCGGGAGTTCGGCGACCCGGTGAACCACGTTCCCCTGCGTGTCCCACACTTCGATCGTGCGCGGAAAGCGGGAGGCCGGCACCTGGTACGAGTACGGCCGGTGGGTCGTCTGTACGAGCAGATGCTCGCCGTCCGGCGATGGCGAGGAGCCCGAGAAGATCGAGGGATCGCCGACCATGGCCACGGAACCGTCGAGACCGACGCGGGCCAGCTGCGCCGTCGAGTAGTACTCGTAGAGCGCCTCATCGTGCTGGTCCTGCAGCAGATCCTGGTACGTGCGGGCGGGAGCCGCCTCCCCCGACGTCTCCTCGATCATGGGCGCCGTCGGAACCATCGGCTCGGCTGGCGCGGGGCCGCGGCCGGGCGGCACCGCCATGGCGTAGAGGAAGTCGCCTTCGGGCGACCAGTTGAACGGGGCCCCGAAGCCCACGTTCACGAGATCGAGGTCCGACAGCCGCCGCGCCGCCGCGGAGGCGACGTCGAGTATCCAGAGCTGCACGGCCGAGTCGGTGTCGTGCGTGAACGCCACCGTGCTCCCGTTCGGCGACCAGCGCGTGTTGCGGATGCGCGGATTCTCCGGCAGGCCGGTCACGGCGCGCTCTTCCCCGTCGAAGGTGCGAAGTGCGAGACCGTTTGAGGGGCGCGCGCGGCTGGGGCCGTTCGTGCGGGGGTTGATGCGCAGTCCGGCGATCCGCAGTTCCGGCGCGGCGACCTCGGCGATCGACGGCAGGCTGGGCCGCATCGTGAGCAGCATCACCGACTCGTCGGGACTCAGGCTGATCCCCGGGGTCGCCGGGGCGTCGACGAGTGCGGCGAGTTCGGCGGCCGGCGTCTGATAGCCGTCCGCACCCTCCTGCGCGGCAACATCCGCCGTGGAAGCGGTGAGGACGAACGCGAAGGAGAGGGAGAATCGGAGGATTCGAGGGCTGTAATCGTGTCGCATTTCATGGGCTCCAGCTGATGACCGAGGTCCCCTGAACCGGTGATCGGGACCACTTGGTGTCGTGTCCCGGAAATAGTCCGAACCGCCCGTGGCGTACGCAAGACGCGCCGGACCCCCGAGCCACGCCGGCGCCGCCGCCGATGGCCGCCGCCGATGGCCGCCGCTGCTGTCGCGCGCGCCCCCGGTGCGATAGCGTTGCCGGGCCCGCGAACGGCAGCGGCGTTCGCGGGCGCACACAACAGGGATAGGGAGACAGGAAGATGCGGATCATGGACGCGCGTTACCTCCGGTGTTGGGCAGCGGGGGCGGTGGTGGCGGTCGGGCTGGCCGGCTGCGCACCCGAGGGAGACACCGAAGATGGCGACGCCGCCGCGGCGGCGGGGGCCGACGAGACCGCGGCGCAAGAGGCTGCCCAGGTGGCGCTCGGCCCCGTGGACGGGCGCGACCTGCCCCCGGTGGACCTCGAGCGCGTGCTCGCGGGCAGCCCGGCGCCCGACTTCACGGCCCTCTCGAGCACGGGCGAGCCGATCACGCTTTCGGATTACCGCGGAGAGAAGGACGTCATCCTCTTCTTCTACCGCGGCCACTGGTGACCGTACTGCGCAAAGCAGCTCGGAGAGCTGCGAGACTTCATGACGCCCGAACAGCGCGAACGGACCCAGCTCCTGGCGATCGCGCCGGACAGCCCCGAGGACATCGGTCTCATGGTCGACCGGGTCCTCGAGGACTACGATTACGCGCTCGACTTCCCGCTCCTGTCCGATGACGGCTCCGCGATCACGTATCGCTACGGCCTCCTGAACGAGGACTCCGGGCGCGGGCGCCAGCTCCCGCACCCCACGACCTACGTCATCGACATGGACGGCACGGTGCGCTGGAGCTTCACCGAGGTGGACTACCGCGTCCGCCCGGAGCACGCCGACATCCTGGCCGCGCTCGAAGCCCTGGCGCCGCAGCCCTAGCTGGCCGTCCAGCTACCCGGAGGCGTCGTCCACCAAACGACAGCGACCGCCCCGGCAGCGAATGCCGGTCAGTGCCTGGCTCAACCGCTTGAGCCGGGCACGCGCCTGCGGGTCGTAGGCCTGATCGTTCGCGCGGGTCGGATTGAGGCCGCTGAAGTACTGCCCGCTCTCGAAGTCGTCGGAGTCGACGACCTGCATCACGGCATCGGCCCCCTCGGCGATGGTGGCGCGCGGCGTCGCCCCCAGCCGCCGCACCATCTCCGTCGGCATGTAGGTCGCCGGGTGGAGTGAGCCGACCACGATCCCGGTCCCCGCCAGGTCGTCGGCCAGGTCGTGCGTGAACATGATCTGGGCGAGCTTGCTCTGCGCGTACGCGCGGCGGCCGCTGAAGTTGTTCTCGATCATCACGTCGTCGAAGTCGATCGGCGTCTGCGCGCCGGACGACACGTTCACGATGCGCGACGGCGTGCTGTCGAGCAGGCGCGGCATCAGCATGTGCGTGAGCAGGAAGGTGGAGAGGTAGTTCACCTGGAAGCGGTACTCGTGCCCGTCCTCGGTGACCCACCGCTCGTCCGGCGCAGAACCGAAACCCGCGTTGTTGATCAGGATGTCCAGCCGGTCGTAGTCGGCGAGCAGCGTCTCGGCGAAGGTGCGAACCTCCGCGAGAGACGCGAAGTCGGCGCGAAAGAAGCGGGCGTTCCCGGGTCCGACCGCGTTGATCGCATCCACCACCTCCGCGCCCCGTTCAACGTTGCGGCCGTGGACGATGACGTGATCGCCCCGCGCGCCCAGCCGCAGGGCGAGTTCGCGGCCGAGGCCGGAGGTGGCTCCGGTGACCAGCACGACCTGCTGCCCGGAAGCGGGAGCGCGCGCCGCCTGAGCGAGTGCGTCGGCGGTGAACGTCGGCCAGACGGTCGTGAAAACGGCGGCAGCCAGCGCGGCGGTCGTCCTGAGCGCGGCCTTCCCGAGTGTGGTGCGATTCATGGTGCGATCCTTCACTGTCATGGGAATTGTCATGGGACGAGTTCCTCTTCGACAAGGCGGGCGATCCACAGGCCGGAGTGGAGGTCGGAGGTGAAGATCCGGCCCTTGAACAGTTGGGCGCCCCACGTCATCGACCAGTTCGGCACCGCGGCGTCCGGCGATGACGTCTTGATCGCTCCGATCTCGCGGCCCTGGCGGTAGAGGTCGCCGCGCAGTTCGCCGGAGATGTCCAGCACCCGCAGGCCCGCCTGGTAGTAGCCGACGTAGAGCCGGTCGCGGTCGTCGCTCCACAGGTTGTGCGCCCCGGCTTCCGGCACGGTGTAGTGGGCGACCTTCACCGGCTCATCCATGTCGGTCATGTCCAGGACCTCCACGTAGCCCCGCGCCTCAATGGGGCCGAGCGCGTTCGGATCCCAGTCGGACGGGTAGATCTCGGCGGCCACGAACAGGTATTTCCCGTGACGCCAGGCGACGTGCGTGTTCCCCTGCCCCGACACCCACCGCGAGACGAGCTTCGGATCGCGGGCGGTGCCCCCGTGCGTGCCCGCCCCCGCGTCGAGGATGTAGATGCCCTCGTTCCAGAACGACGCATAGGCGTAGCCGTCCTGGACGATCACGTCATGGAGGCTGCGAACCGGTTCGTCGTGCGCCCAGCGGTTGATCTCGCGCGGGTTCGCCGGATCGGAAATGTCGATGATGACGATCTCGCTCGTTCCGTTGTGGCAGGCGTAGACGAGATCCTCGTCCCCCAGGATCCAGACGTTGTGCACACCCCCCGTCACCGTGTCCGTGTACTCGGAGAGGATTTCCGGGTGGGCGGGATTCGAGAGGTCAAGGAGGACGATTCCGTTCCTGCGGCTGGAGGCCCCCTCGCGGGTGACGATCCCGAGGCGATTGTTCGGGTGGATCTTCACATCGTTGATGCGGCGGGCATCGAGCTGAATCGAGTCGGTGAGGACGGGCCGCGTGGCGTCCGTCACATCCCACACCTTCATCCAGTCGTGGTAGAAGGTGCCGAGATAGGCGTAGTCGCGTCCGTCCACGCCCTCGAACACCCAGGTGTCGCCCGCCCGGTGCGTGGACGTGATCCCGCTCCCCACGAGTTCGAGCCGTGCGGTGTGGCGGCGGGGCCCCACGCGCACGGAAACCGTCCGGGCGATGGCCGGGCCCGCGACCGCGGTCACGTGGTACGTACCCGGCGCCTCGGCCACGAAGAGTCCGCGTCCATCGACGGGTTCGACGCTCGCCCCGCTGGGGGTCACGCTCCAGAGCGGCGCCAGGGGGATCTCGCCACCCCCGGGGTCGCGGCCCACCAGCCGGAGGGCCGCGACATCTCCCGTCGAAAGCGAGTTCACATCCCCGGAGGCCACCACCTCGTATTCCTCCGCCGGGTTCGGCTCGACAGTCACGTCGACCCGGGTCGAGGCGTCTCCCGCGGAGACGGTGATGACGGTCCGTCCCGGCCCGTGGCCGAGCAGGCGTCCGGCAGCGTCCACCGTCGCGACACCCGGGTCGGCGGAGGCGAACGCGAACGCGACATCGTTCACCGCGTCGCCGGGTGCCGTGTAAGCCTCGAGATGGAGGGCCGCGGTCGCGCCCGTGTAGACGGGGCCGGCGACGCGGGCCCCGATGCGGGCGGGCTCGAGCCGGGGCACGCGGATCGTCACCCAACTCGGCTGGCCGCGGAACATCGCCGCCACGCGCGACTCGCCCGGCCGCACCGCGGTCACCAGGCCCTCGGCTGTCACCGTCACGCCATCGTCGGCCGCGAACCAGCGTACCTCGCTGGCGGCATCATCACCCTCGGCGCCGTGAATCTCGGCGGCAAGCTGGAAGGACGCTCCGACCTCCAACTCCAACTCGGCGGGAGAGGCCACGGCGTACACTCGCTCCTGCGCGTGGACGGCCGGCAAGCCCGCGACACCCAGGAGCAGGGTTGAAGCGAGGAGCCCAAAGCGGAGCGACATGACTCTCCTCCATGTGACAGAGCGATCAGACCGGGATCAAAAGCTCGTTTCGACCGACGCGGGCGGCAATATCCGGCGCGGTTGACCGGACCTTTGCCGGGTGGGAGCTTCGGCCATCATGGAAACGCTTGGCGCCGGATATGCAGCCGGGAGGCCTTCCCTCTCGGAGGGAGAAGCGGCCAGGCTCGTCCGGGACTCATGGGGCGTGCGCGGGACGGCCCGCGAGTGCGCCAGCGAGCGCGACCGGGTGTTCGAGATTCGGGACGCGACCTCCCGCGACACCTCCGGCGGGTCGGGGGTCCGAGGATACCTGAAGGTCTCGAACCTGCTCGAAGACCGCGCGGTCCTCGAGGAGGAAGCGGCCATGCTGGCGGCGCTCTCGGAGTCCCAGGCCTGCTTCGCGCTCCCGCACTGGCGCTCCGCCGCGGGGGGGGAGGACGCGGAAGCCTCCGCAGACGCGACGGCGGGCGGGCGTCTCGTCGAACACGCGATCGGCGGGCGCACCCACTTCGCCCGCTTCCTGGAACCGGTCCCGGGCATTCCGCTGGACGGTTTCCGGCCGCACGGACCTGAACTGCGCCGGCAGATCGGCCGCCTCGCCGGGATCCTCGATCGTTCGTCCTCGCACCTGGCGGGCGCGGACCGGCCGATGATCTGGGACCTGCGCCGCGCCGCCTCGCTCATCGGGGAGAACCTGAACGCGATCCGTGAACCGGACCGGCGCGAAGTCCTCGCGCGGATTCTCGAGCGGTACGCGGCGGTCGTGCGGCCGCGGGCAGGCGAGTTGCGCGAAAGTCTGATCTACAACGACGCGAACCCGGCCAACATCCATGTGGATCCGCGGCGCATGAAGGGCGGGGCGCCCCACCTCGTGGGCATCGTGGACTTCGGCGACACGATCCGCTCGTGGACGGTGGCGAACCTCGCCGTGGCGTGTGCCTACGCCGGGTTCGGGACGCGCGATCCGGTGGCCGCCTTCTGCGAGGTGGCGCGGGGGTACGTTGCGGAGCACGAGGTTGTGGAGGCGGAAGCGGATGTCCTCTACGAGCTGGCGCAACTGCGGCTCGCGCTCAGCGTGACCATCTCGTCCGTGCGGGGCGCCCAGGAGCCAGGCAACGAGTACCTGCTCGTGAGCCAGGCCCCCGCCTGGGAGGTGCTCGAACGGCTGGACGCGACGCCCGCGAACCTCGGACGCTACCGGCTGCGGGAGGCCTGCGGACACGCGCCCTGTCCCTCGACCGCGCGGGTCATCGCGGCACTCGAGCGCGCCGCCCCGGGCGCAGCGCCCGTGCTCGATCCGGACCCCCGCACTGCGCCCACCGTCACGCTCGACCTCAGCGTCGGGTCGGGGGACGACGGCGGGACCTTCGATCCCACGGATCACGCGGCTTTCTCGCGGCGGCTGTTCGACCGGATCAGGGACGCGGGCGCGGCCGTCGGCATCGGCCGTTACGACGAGGTGCGCTGGTGGTACACGGGCGAGGCCTTCCGCGCGCCGGGAAACGAGATGGACGAGTGGCGGACCGTTCACCTGGGCGTCGACCTGTTCGCGGAGCCGGGGACGCCCGTCCTCGTGCCGCTTGGCGGCCGCGTCGTGTCCGCGCGCGACAACGCCGACCGCCTGGATTACGGCCCCACGATCATCCTGGAGCACGAACTGGAGGACCCGGCCGGCGAGGCCGCGGCGTCGGATGAACCCGTCCGATTTCGGACGTTGTTCGGGCACCTGTCGCCCGAATCCCTACCGCAAGTTGCACACGGCGAGGTGGTGGAAGCGGGTCGGACGATCGGCTGGATCGGGTCTCCGCCGGACAACGGCGACTGGGCCCCGCACCTTCACTTCCAGATCCTCCTCGATCCTTTGGGTTACGAGGGAACCTTCCCGGGCGTCGCCGCACCGAGCGGGCGCGGCACATGGACGGCGGTGAGCCCCGACCCGAACCACCTGCTCCGGCTCCCGGGCGAGGCCGCGGCCCCGCGACCGCGCAGCCCAACCGCCCTGATCGAGGACCGGAACCGGCGGCTCGGTCCCTCGCTGAGCCTCTCCTACCGGCGACCGCTCCACATCGTCCGGGGCCGGGGCGCATGGCTCTACGACATCGACGGCCAGCCCTTCCTCGATTGCGTGAACAACGTCGCGCACGTGGGCCACTCGCACCCGCGGGTGAACGAGGCGGCACGCCGCCAGATGGCCGCGCTCAACACGAACACGCGCTACCTGCACGAGACGATCCTCGAATACACGGAGCGGCTCACCGCCCTCTTCCCGTCTCCGCTCGATGTGTGCTTCCTCGTCTGCTCCGGCACGGAGGCCAACGAACTCGCCCTGCGCATGGCGCGCACGCACACCGGCCGGGTGGGCGCGGTTGTCCTCGACGGGGCGTACCACGGGAACTCGAGTTCGGTCGTCAACCTGAGTCCCTACAAGTTCAACGGCCCCGGGGGGAAGGGACTCCGGCCCTGGGTCCGCATGGCGCCCATGCCGGACCGGTTCCGGGGGCTCCACCGCGGGCCCGGCGACGAGGTTGCGCCGCTCTACGCCGCGCACGTAGGGGAGGCGGCGCAGGCGCTCGAGACGGAGCCCACCTGGTTCGAGGACCGCCCGCCCGGCGCGGCCGCCTTCTTCCACGAATCGATTCTCAGTTGCGGCGGCCAGATCCCGCTTCCGGCCGGATACCTCGCGGCTTCCTACGCGGCGGCCCGCGAACACGGCGCGGTCTGCGTGGCCGACGAGGTGCAGGTCGGCTTCGGCCGCGTGGGGTCCCACTTCTGGGCCTTCGAGGAGCACGGAGTCATCCCCGACATCGTCACCCTCGGCAAGCCGATCGGGAACGGCCACCCGCTCGCCGCGGTCATCACCACGCGCGAGATCGCCGAGTCCTTCGCCAACGGGATGGAGTACTTCAACACCTACGGCGGGAACCCCGTCTCCTGCGCCATCGGCCTCGCCGTCCTCGACGCGATGGAGGAAGAGGGACTGCGGGAGAACGCCGCCATCGTCGGCCAGCGCCTACTCGCCGGCCTGGAGGGTTTACGCGACCGTCACGCCCCGGTGGGAGACGCCCGCGGCCGCGGCCTGTTCACGGGCATCGAGTTCGTGCGGGAGGGCGACGATCTCGAACCGGCCGCTGACCTCGCCGACGCCGCCGTCCAACGCATGCGCGACAAGGGGATCCTCCTCAGCACGGACGGCCCGGACCACAACGTGATCAAGATGAAGCCCCCGCTCGTCTTCTCCGAAGCCGACGCCGACCTCCTGATCTCGGGCCTCGACAAGGTCCTCTCCGAAACCCCCTTCCAGGCCTGACCCGCGTCGGCTACGAGCCGGTCTGGGTGGCGGCGGTGCGCTCGTCATCGTGGGTGCCCCAGCGCTCGAACCACTTCCGCAGGATGAGTTGCGTGCGGAGGAAGTTCGACGGCAGACGCGACGTGCCGTGCCACTCGCCCTGGAACTGGACCATCGCCGTCGGCTTGTTCTGCGCCTTCAGCGCCTGGTAGAACTGCTCCGTCTGCGACATCGGCGTCCGCAGGTCGAGGACGCCCGTCATCAGCATCGTCGGCGTCGTGACGTTGCCCACGTACGTGATCGGCGAGCGGCGGATGTGCTCGCTCGGGTCCACCCACGGGAACTCCCGGAAGTCCGCGTACCAGCGCAGGTAGTTGCCGTCGACCTCGTTGGGGAAGTTGAACCAGTTCACGACCGGACAGTTCGCCGACGCAGCCCGGAAGCGGTCCGTGTGCCCCACGACCCACGAGGTCAGCACGCCGCCGCCCGAGCACCCGTAGACGAACATGTTGCTGTCGTCCACGTAGCCGCGGGAGATGACCTCGTCCACGCTCGACATGAGGTCGTCGAAATCGTGGTTCGGGTAGTCGTACTGGATCGCGTTCCCGAACTCCGTGCCGTAGCCGGAACTGCCGCGGGGGTTCGTGTAGAGGACGACGTAGCCGTTCGCCGCGTGCTCCTGCCACGAGAAGTTGAACCCGCCGTTGTACATGCCGTGCGGGCCGCCGTGGATCACGAGGATGAGCGGATACTGCCGCGAGGCGTCGAAGTCCGGGGGCTTGATGACCCAGCCGTGAATCGGGAGTCCGTCGTGGGATGATTCGCTCCAGACCTGTTCGACTTCGCCCAGCGTCACGCCCGCCAGCACGTCGGCGTTCACATCCGTCAGTCTCGTGCGCCCGTCGGGCCGGTCCACGGGGAAGACATGGATGTCGCCGGGTTCGTGCGCGTCGCCCCACATCCCCGCGGCCATGCCGCCGTCGCTCACGTCGTTGAGGCCGAACATCTGCGGGCCCTCGGTCATCGCCCGCACGTCGCCATCCACCGAGGCGTAGTGGATGTTGCGGTAGCCGTCCGCCGCGGCGTCGAAGTAGACGCCGGCTCCGTCCGGGGCCCAGTGCAGCGCCCCGGGACTGCGGTCCATTTCGGCCGTCAGGGCGCGCGGGTTCGATCCATCCGCGTTCATCACATAGACGGCGGATTCGATGTAGTCGAACGTCGTCGTGTCGTGCCCCACGTAGGCGATCATGCGCCCGTCCGGCGGATCGCCTGAGGTCCGAATCCGGGCAGGAAATCGGCTAACTACTTACAGGGCCGCACGATCTGCGTTTCCTGCCGTTGTACTGGACCTTGCTGGACCGTGCCGCGAAAACGGGAAAACCGGGTCGGATGGCGGGAAAGAATACCCCTTGTCCGCATGGTCACGGGCACTTCACTACGACCGGCCACGAGGCTTCCCTGAGCCGCTTTTGGCGGCGCACAACCGGCCAGCGGCGAACCCGCTGAACCCTTGGCGATGGCCGAGCACAACTGCGCTGGTCCTCAGTGCCGGGCATGCAACGTTGGCTCCAGAGCCAGCTTCCGGGTGATGTCGGCCACGATCTCGGGATCGATGTCAAGCACCTCCCGGCATAGGCACTCGTTGATCTCGCGCCGGACGGGATCATCGGCCAGCGCGGTGAAGCCCTGAAGCTCGCGGTGCTTGAGGTCGGCGTAGACGGCTGCGGCGGTCGCGAGTTGGTTCGGCGACAAGCGCTCTACATCGAGCACCGGCATGGTACGCGCGAGTTCGTGGGGCACGGCCGAGCGGCCCAAGTAGGGCCGGTTGCCGTGCATGATTCGAAGGAGGAGCCCGAAGGTGGAGTTTGAGCCACAGGCACAAGGCTTCGTCCTTGCCCGGAGCCGGATTGCGGGGCAGAACGGATATCCACGATCTCACCCCGAGCATCGGTTTGTCGGTAATGACGGCCGCCAATCGCTGCGGGGCATACCGGAGTTCCGCCGCCAAGTGCAATCTACCGCTCTTCGCCAGCATCCGATCCTGATCGCTCCTCAGGCGGTCGGCCCGCCGCTCAATCCGCGAGTCGGGCTGTGCTTCCAGAGACTTGTTCCGAAACCCCTTATGCCGCCAGAGGGCCGGGAATCCCGCCCGGAGTTCCCATTCTGGGCCGGTCGCTCCAGACGGTCGTTCGCGCACCGTGAACAGTCCGTACTTGGGGTTCTTGACCTGCATATGATAGGGACCCAAGTCCGCGAACGCCCCGAGTTCCGCTATCGGGACAGAACCGAGCCCTCCATGCTTTCCCAACGCAATGCGCTTCGCGATCAAAGCCAGTCCCGGCTGTACGAATGTCGCGAGCGACCACGGGCCGCCTTCCAACGGCAGGTCTTCCTGCGGAACCGTGACGGCATTCCCCCACGTCGTTTCCCCTATGTCGATCCCGGCGGGCTCAAGCGGCGCGAGGCCATCGCGCAGAGTCAGCAGCTTCCGGGTCAGACCCAGCGCCTCGATCGGCTCGTCCGGATTCCGCAGCAGATTCACAAAGCACGCTTGGCAGCCCTTGGAGTCACCTGACCGCCGCCGGGTCGCGACGATCAGCACTTCGGCGATTCGTGTGGACTCGGAGAACGACACCAACAGCCGCCCGGGCAGCCCCTTCTTGGCGCTCCGGTTCCGAGAATCGTGACTCACGACCACCCACTCCACCGCGTACTTGGACAGCAAGAGACGCCGGATCGGTGCCCAGCGGCTGCCGGTGAGGATCGTCGCGGGGAGCACGAACGCCAAGCGTCCCCCGATGTCCAGTGCCTCGTGTGCGAGCACCACGAAGGCCGATCCCAGCCCCGCATACAGGCTCGCCGCCGTCCCGTTGAGCGCCTTTCGTAGCGCCTTCTTCATCTTCTCCGCGTCCCGCTTGTCCAAGAGCGAACCGAAGATTGGGTTCCACACCGTGTTCTTCTCGTCGCCGGGGCCGCCCGCGCGGGTGTACGGCGGGTTGGCGATCACGAGGTGGCACTTGGATGGCATGCCTACGCGGCTGTCCTCTACTTCGCCGGTGCCGGTCACACGGCGGATCG
>VXMR01000138.1 GCA_009841005.1 Gemmatimonadales bacterium | reverse complement strand
TAGTTCTGTCCGCCCCCGACCACGGACCGGAAGAAGGCCCGTTCATCCCCCCCCGCCTGGTCCGCGAGCCGTCGCAGGAGGAACCAGCCAAAGCCCCGCATCTGCAACCCGCCGACGCCGTCCAGGTCGTCCGTCGAGACGGTGGGAGCGCCGGGGAGTCCGAGCATGTACAGGCCGAGGTTGCGGAAGTTGCGCAGCATGTAGGCATTGAAGGTGTCGAGTTCCTCGGGCGTCTCGGATACGCGCTCGAAGGTGAGGCGGTCGCCCACCGGGAGCCCGAGGGCGGCGAGCCCCACCACTTCCTCGGCCAGGCTCGAGAGCGCCTCGTCCAGCCAGATCTCCTCGACCGCCCCGAAACCCGCCGAAGAGGTGGGCACCCGGCGCCCGGCGCTGACGATATGCTGGATTTCATGCGCCGCGAGGGCGGGCGTCTCGCGCAGCACGTCCTCCGCCGAGATCGCGCGGCCGAGCGTCGCATCGGGGTCCGCGCTCACGCTGTAGACGATCTCCGCCTCGTTGCTCGCCGGGCAGATTCCCCCGTCCGGGTCCGACAACTCGCCGTCGCCCCGTCCCGAAGCGGCAAGATCCTGGGGGAGGGAAAACCCGCCGACGCCCGCCTCGCCGTCGCCGAGCCGGTTCACGGCGGGCGTGAACAGGATGACGACGCGCCCGTTCCGGTCGATGTCCTCGGGCGGACCGAAATAGGAGGTCACCGTCGGAAGAACCGTCCCGTCCAGCTCCCGGGCGAGCGCGAGCCACTCTTCCTCGGTCGGACCTCCGGCGGGCGCGGCGAGATCCTCCACGAGGACCACCCCGTCGCCCACGGCCCGCACGGTACCCCGCACCGTGCTCGCCGGGTCGACGCAGGTCGCCGCCATCTCCGGTCCGACGGAGAAGAAGTACTCGACCGTGTCTCCCGGTACCGGCGCGGAAACCGCCGTCGATCCATCGGGTCGAAGGGGTGAGATCCGGGCCTGAACAAGGCGTGCAAGCGTGCGGGCGCGAATCCCGATGTCCCTGCTCGTGCCGGCGAGCGCAGCTTCCGCGATCCGGGGGTCGACCGTCCCCCGGTCCACCGCCGTCGCCGGGCCATCCCCGGACATGTCGGCAGGCGTCCGCACCGTGATCCGCAGCGGGAGTCCGCTCGAGGCGTTACGCCCCGTATTGCCGATGACGATTCGATACTCGGGTGTCTCCGGCTCGATGTCTTCCGGCGCTCCGGGTTCTCCCGCCTCGCCCGCTTCCATGGGCGCTCCGGGTGCGAACTGGACGCATTCGACCTCGACCGCCCCGCGCAGCGTGAGCGATTCGCCGACCTCGAGATCTACGCGCAGGTTCGCCGGTTCGATCGGCAGCAGAAGACCGTTGCTCGCGTCGGAACCCACGAGCACCCGCACGCCGACCTCGCGCTCGGGCAGGCACGTGCGGGCGAAGGCGGGCACTTCAACGGTGAGTTCCGTCTCCGTGGCACTCACCACCGTCGCCGCCGTGCCTTCGATCCGGACCTGGTTGTCGTCCGGAACCGGGCGGAAGCCGCTGCCGTAGAGAAGCGCCCGCGTACCGGCAGCGAGTCTTCCGCTCCCGATCGAGTCGAGTTGTACGGCCCCGCCCGGCGAGGCGAGAGCCGTGGCCGAGAAGGAGAGCGTGTCCGAGTACACGCCGCCCATGGCGAAGACGCGGATCCGGTAGTCGCCCGGTCGCGAGCCCAGCGTGAAGACGGCGCCGCCCCGTCCGTCCGCATCCGTCATCACGACGTCGTGCGTGAGGGTGCCCCCGCGTTCCGGCGATTCCCGCGGCGCGGGCGGTTCCGCCACGGCTACCGTGTCCCCCGCCTCCAGCAGTTCTGGCGCTTCCTCCCCTGCCGCCACATCCAGGACCTCTTCCGGCGGGGTCCAGTCGAAGCCGAGCCGGACGCCGCCGGCCGGAGCGCCGCTTGTCGTCTCCGCGCGGATGGAGAACGGGAGCGACAGCTGGCTTCCCGCCTCCGCCTGCTGGCCGTCTCCCTCCACGATGCTGAGGAGGACCGTGTCCGCGGCCTCCGCGAGGACGAGGAAGCGGAGGGCAGGGACGTTCGCGGCGCTCGGGATGTCCGCCTGGATCTCCGCCTCGCCCGGCGTCGGCCCGGCGCGGTAGACCGACTCCGCGACGCCGTCCCGCCCCGCGACGGCGACGCCCGGCGAAAGCTCCCCTTCGCCCCGCACGATGACGAACCGGACCGGCGCCCCTTCGACCGCGTTCCCGAGCGCATCCTCGACCCGGACCGCGATCGGGGGGTCCGTGGCCTCGCCCGTCACGATCGTGTCCACGGCGGAAGAGACGGGGATCAGGGCCGTCGGCGGTGAGCCGACCTCCGTGCTCCCCCCGTCCCCGCACCCGATCGCGAGCACGCCCGCGAGCACCCCCGCGAGTACGGTCAGCGCGCCGCGCCTCACCGCGGCTCCACCTTCCAGAAGGCGATGCCGCCCGCCTGCTTGCCCACGTCCACGCTGGCCGCCCGGACCCCGTCGCGGAGGTCGATCACGTCCACCGTTCCCGGCTCGCCGCCCACGCCCTCCACGCTCACGAAGGCGTACCGCGAATCCGGAGAGATCGCGATCCCGTGCGGCAGCGTCCGCGTGTTCGGGATCCGGGCCACCTCCGTCCCGCTGGCGAGATCCCAGACCCCGGTTGCCTGTCCGCTCTTGTACGTCACGACGAGGATGGAGCCGTCCGGGGAAACATCGAGATTGTAGGGACCCTCGCCCGTCTCGAATCTTCGCGTCACCCGCCACGACTGTACGTCGATCTCCAGCACCTCCGCGTTCCGGTTGCAGGCGACGTACACATGGCGTCCGTCCACGGCCGGGTGCGCCCATGTCGGGCTGCAGCCGGGCGCCCCCACGGGCCGCGTCGGAAGCCAGTCGTACGGCCAGGCCTGCTCCTCGCCCGGGGAGAGGATGAAGCGCTGCGTGACCTCGAGCCGGTGCGCGTCGACCTCCACGAGCAACTCATCCATCATGCACACGGAGTAGTGCCGCGCCCCGTCCGCCGTGAGCCGCGAGCCGTGCGGCATTGTGCAGGTCGGAATCTGCGCGACCTCGATCATCGCGCCGACGTCGACGACGGACACCGAACTCGGCTCGTGTTCGCCGTGCAGGTTGAAGTTCGCCGCGAAGAGCAGGCCCGCCGGCGTCACTTGCATGGTGGCGGGGAAGAGCCCCAGTTCGGCGCTCCCGAGCGGACGGTTCGTCTCCGTGGAATAGGCGACGACCGAGCCGAAGGGATTCCCGTGGGCGAGCGTCACGTACCACCGTTCCCCGCCCGGATCGACCGCGAGGCCGTGCGGCCCGTCGATTTCCGTCGGGAAGCGTCCCACGAAGACGGAATCCAGCACCGACGCACCGGTGCCATCGAACCGGACGAGATCGACGCGATCCTCCGATTCGGCCGCCACGTAGACGTAGTACGACGACGGGCCGTCGGGGCTGATTTCCTGGGAGACCGCGGGCGTGGCCGCCCCGGCCGTCGTTCCCAGCGCCCACAAGGCCATCGCCAAGCGGGGTATGGCAGGCTCAGTCAGCATACGATTTACGCGCGTTCGCGACTCCTTCTCCCCGAAGTCTCCGGGCCCGGAAACCGCTTCCGCCGGACACTTCCCCTCCTACCCTTAGAGTAGACAATTCCTCAAGGGGTTGCCAATCGCGTTAGGTTGTCCGCGGCGGAGGGAGAAGAGGTCGCGGACGGGTGCGCGCACGCCGTTCGAGGAAAGTCCGGGCTCCGCAGGGCACGGCGCCGGGTAACACCCGGGCGTCGCAAGGCGACGGAAAGTGCCACAGAGAGCAGACCGCCGATGGCGGCTTCGGCCGCACAGGCAAGGGTGAAAGGGTGGGGTAAGGGCCCACCGCGTTTCCTGGAGACAGGGACGGCACGGCAAACCCCGCCGGGAGCAAGGCCAAGCAGGAACGAGCGGCGGCCCGTCGCGTTCGAGTTCCGGGTAGGCCGCACGAGGCCTCGGGAAACCGCAGGTCCCAGATAGATGACCTCGCCGCGGGCCTGGCCCGCCGGTGACAGAACCCGGCTTATCTCCCTCCGCCTCTCCTCATGCCGCCGCGCCGGGAGCGGCACGGAGAAACGCGCCGGCACCGGCACAGAGCAGCACCCAGAACAGCACGGAAAGGGAAGGGCCCTTGGCTCCAGCGTCTTCCGCCGCGATGAGGTTCGAGATCCGCGAGCACGTGCTCGACAACGGGCTGAGGGTCGTCCTGCAGCCCGATGCGTCCGCTCCCCTCGTCGCCGTTCACGTCATGTACCACGTGGGATCGAAGAACGAGCGCGCCGGCCGGACCGGCTTCGCGCACCTCTTCGAGCATCTCCTCTTCCAGGGGTCCGAGCACGTGCCGCGCGAGCACCACTTCAAGCTGGTGCAGGATGCCGGCGGCACGCTCAACGGGACGACGTGGTTCGACCGCACGAACTATTTCGAGACCCTGCCCGCGAACGAACTTGACCTGGGCCTGTGGCTGGAGTCCGACCGCATGGGGTTCTTCAAGCCCGGGATCACGCAGGAGAAGCTCGACAACCAGCGCGAGGTCGTGAAGAACGAGCGGCGGCAGTCGTACGAGAACCGCCCCTACGGTCTCGCGTTCGAGACCCTGCTCGCGTGCGCCTACGACGAGGGACACCCCTACCGCCATCCGACGATCGGCTACATGCCCGACATCGACGCGGCGCGGCTCGAGGACGTGCACCAGTTCTTCGATCTCCATTACGGTCCGAACAACGCGACCCTCGTGCTCGTCGGCGACTTCGATCCGGCTGCGGCGCTGGCGCGGGTCGAGGCCTGGTTCGGGGAGATTCCCGCGCGACCCGTGGCGGCGCGCCCGGACGTGCCCGTGCCCGCGCGCGGCGGCGAGCGGCGCGCCCTCCTTCGCGACCGCGTTCAGATGCCCCGCGTGTACCTCATGTATCATTCGCCGCGCTACGCGGACCCCGATTTCGAGGACGTCGTCATCCTCAACTACCTGCTCGCCGATGGGAACAGTTCCCGGCTGGAGAAGACGCTCGTGTACGAGAAGCGGATGGCGGCGGACGTCACCTCCTTCACCTGGCCGACCGAGAGCGCCGGGATGTGCTTCGTCGTCGCGACCGCCCGCCCCGGCGTCGCCGCCGCCGACCTCGAGACCGAGCTGAGGGACGTTCTCGATGACCTGCTCCGCGACGGCGTGGAGGAGGAAGAGCTGGAGGGGGCGCGCAACCGGGCGCGCCGCGGGCTCCTGAACGGGCGCGCGGGCTTCGGCGACCGCGCGGACGCGATCGCGCACGCCGCCGTGTTGCGGGGCGACGCGGGCTACGTGAACGATGCCTTTGCGCGCTACGGATCCGTCGCGCGCGCGGACGTGAACCGCGCGGCCGGCACCGTGCTCGACCCGCGCGGCCTCACGGTCCTCCACGTCGTTCCCGAAGAGGAGACGGACGCAACGGACACGACGGAGGGGACGCCGTGACGAAGCCCCGGATCGCGACCCCCGATCGCGCCGTGCGCCCGGCGCCGGCCGCCCCGCGCCCGCTCGCGCTCCCGCGCTTCGAGCGACACACGCTCGGCAACGGCCTCCGGGTCGAGTACGCGGAACGACGCGGTTTGCCCGAAGTGTCGCTCCACCTCGTCCTCGAATGCGGCGCGGGCGCCGAACCGCCGCGACTCGGCGGTCTCGGCGAGCTGACCGCCCGGCTCCTCACCGCCGGCACTCCCGGGCGAGACGCCATCGAGATGGCACGCTGGCTCGACCGCCTCGGCGTCGGCTATCGCGCAACGGTGGGCTACGGCGTCGGGGCCGTCTCCATGCACTTCCTGTCGGACTTGTTCGAGGAGGCGCTCGAGTTCCTCGCCGCGACCATCCTCGATTCCGAGTTCCCCGAGCACGAAGTCGAACGCATCCGCGGCGAGCGCATCGACGAAATCGAACGCCAGGCGGACGACCCGGCGACCGTCGCGGGTCTCGCCACGATCGCCGAACTCTACGGCGACGGACTGTACGGCCGGCCCGTCGGGGGCACCGGAGCCACCGTGTCCGGTATCGGCCCGGAAGCGGTGCGGGATTTCCACGCCGCGCGCTACCGCCCCGGCGGCGCTCTCCTCATCGCGTGCGGAGACCTCGACCGCGAGCGCCTCATCGCCGCGGCGGAGGCGCGTTTCGGCATCTGGAGCGGCGAGACCGCCCCGGTCCCGCCCCCGGAAACGCCGGAGCCGCGGGCGAGCGACCTCGTCCTCATCGACCGGCCCGGCAGCGCCCAGAGCGAGATCCGCGTCGCGACGGTGGGGGTGCCCTACAACACAGGGGATCATCACGCGATCATCGTAGCCAACGCGATCCTCGGCGGCCTCTTCAACTCACGGATCAACCTCAATCTGCGGGAGGACAAAGGGTGGACCTACGGCGCGAGATCGAGTTTCCGGTTCCGCCGGGGCGCGGGACCCTTCGTCGCGCGCACGGCCGTCGAATCCGCCCGGACCGGCCCCGCGTTCGAGGAGATCCTGCGCGAGATCGAGACCATGCGCGCGGCACCCGTCACCGATGGCGAAATGAAGCTGGCCCGCAACGCCCTCACGCTCTCCCTCCCGCTCCAGTTCGAGACCGCCGTGCAGATCTGCGGAAAGGTGAGCCGCCAGCGCGTATTCGGCCTTCCCGACGACTATTGGGAGACGTACCGCTCCCGCATCGAGGCCGTGACGCCGGACGAGGTGCAGGAGGTCTGCCGCACGTACCTCGACCCCGGCCGCCTCACGCTCCTCGCCGTGGGCGACGCGGCGACGGCTGAGCCCACGCTGGACGGCCTCGGGCCCGTGGATGTGCGGCCCGCCTCGTGACCGCGCCGTGACCGAAGACGCGCGCGAAAATGCCGGCGAAGGCGCCGGGCGGGGCGGCTCCACGGGCCGCGTGGACGGAGAGCGCGTCTACTCCGGCCGCAGGATCCATGTCGATGTGGATCGCGTGCGGTTCCCGGACGGATCCATCGGCCGGCTCGAACTGATCCGCCACCCCGGCGCCGCCGCCGTCGTCGCGCTGGACCTGCCCGGCCCTCCCGGCGGAGCCGCCGGTGCGCCGCCTCGCGAACCCATCGTCACCCTGGTGCGTCAATACAGGTACGCCGCCGGCGGGTTCATCTGGGAGGTGCCGGCCGGAAACCTGGAACCCGGCGAGCCTCCCGAGGCGTGCGCCCTCCGGGAACTGGAAGAGGAGGCGGGGCTGCGTGCCGGACGTCTGGAGCCGCTCGCCTCCGTGCGCACGACGCCGGGTTTCACCGACGAGGTCATTCACCTCTTCGCGGCGTGGGACCTCGACGCGGTGGAGACGCGTCACGAGGCGAGCGAGTTCATGGATGTGCATCGGCTGCCCCTGCGACGTACCATCGAGATGATCGATGCGGGAGAGATCAGCGACGGCAAGACGATCTGCGCGCTGACCCTCGCGGCGCGCTGGGTTGCCTGCCGGATGGATCGAATCGGCGGCGCCGGGGTTTAACGCGTCGAATCGCCTGCAACGGGAGCCCTGCAAAGGGAGCGGCATGGACACGAAGCCGAACCTCGAAGTCACAAGCCGATACGCGACGCCCGAAAAGATGGAACCGCTCGGGCGCGGCGAGTTGAAGCGCCTCGAGGACGCGGAGCTCGTCACGCATTATTTGGGCGGGCAGCGCTTCGCGTTCAACGAGATCGCCGAGCGCTATCAGGATCGCCTGCTGAATTTCATTTACCGCACCATCGGAGACCGGGATCGTGCCGAGGATCTCGTGCAGGAGACCTTCGTGCGCGTCTACCGGCACCTCCACCGATTCGATCCCGCGCGGAAGTTCTCGACCTGGATCTATACGATCGCCAGCAACCTGGCGAAGAACGAATTGCGGAACCGGGCGCGCAACCCGCTCGTGCTCTTCCATACGCTCCGGAAGAGTTGGGAAGCCGACCACCGGCCGCTTGAATTCGAGGATACGGCCTACCGGCCCGACGATCTGTTTCGCAAGCGGCGGGTGCGCGAACAGGTCGAGGCCGCGGTGGCGGAACTTCCCGAGCATCACCGTGTCGTATTCGTGCTGCGTGAACTGGAAGGGAAGAGCTACGAGGAGATTTCGGAGATCACGGGAGTGACGCTGGGCACCGTCAAGTCGCGCCTGAACAGGGCGCGGAACCGGTTCGCCTGCATCATCGCCCCGATGCTCGATTGAACCCGGCGCCCGGCCCGCCGAAAGGAACCCTGGTACGCAGTTCAGAGTAGAATGAGCCCGAATGGACGTTTTTCGTGATGGTGCAATGATGGTTTGCGAAGAGATGGCCTGCAAAGAATTTATCGAGCGGTACACCGAATACGTCGACGGTGCGCTTGCCCCTGACGAGCGCCGTCGGTTCGACGCGCATCTTGTGGGATGCAAGTCGTGTCGACGCTATCAGCGAGTCCTGACTCGCGGGCTCGCAGCGTGGCGAGCCCTCCCGCGCGTCTCCACCTCTCCGGATTTCCTGCCCCGCCTGCAGCACCGCCTCTACCACGTCGATGAGTCTTCAAAGCGGTCCTGGCGGAGCCAGTTCGGCCGAGCCGCGGCCATCGCCGTGGCGTCGGCGGGACTCTTTACGCTGGGCGTGTCGAACGGAAGCCAACCGCTGCTCGTCGAAGTGCAGCTTCCGCCGGTGATGGCGGACGTGCCCGCGGAGACGGTGGCGGAGAGCCGGGGGAACCGGTTCGCCGACGACCCCTCCGTACCCGACTGGTTCCTCGTCCCGTTCGCTCCCGCGCTCGATGACGGAGGCGGACTGTTCGGTTCGACGTACGCCGTACCGATCGCGACGAGCGACTCCATTCCCCTGCCGGTCGAGCGACGCTCCGGCCAACTCGACGAGTCTCGCTGACCCACCACCGCGGCCCGCGGCACGGGTCTCTCCCGGCGCCGTGAGCGCGCCCCTCGACCCGCGGCTCTCGCGAGCCCTGGGCCGGAGTCCCCCGACCGGCGCGTGGTTCCTGCACGGAGACGCGATCCGCCTGCGGGACGAAGCCGCGCAGCAGCTCGTCGAGGCCGCCGTCGACCCCGCCACGCGCGACTTCAACTACGACCAGTTCCACGCCGAGGACGTGACGGACGAGCAGCTCGCCGCCACCCTGGCCATGCCCCCAATGATGGCGGAACGCCGCGTCGTCTTCGTGCGGGATGTCGAGCGGCTGGGGACGAAGGCCCGCGCGGTCCTGAAGAAAGCCGCGGCGGCGGCGCCCCCCGACCTCGCCCTCATCGTCACGGCGCGCATCCCCAAGGGGTCGCGCGCGGCCTTCTACCGCGACCTCGGGAAGCTCTGCCGCACGCTGGAGTGGAAGACGCCGCGGGCGGCGGAGATCCCCGGATGGATTCACGACCGGGCGCGGAGCCGCTGGAAGCTCGACCTCTCCCCGGCGTCGGCCCAGTGGATCGCGGGAGCCGTCGGGTCGGACCTGTCGACGCTGGACGCCGAGCTCGAAAAGCTCGCTTCGCTTCCCGCCGACCGCCGGACCGACGCGGACATCCGGGCGATCGTTCCGCGGACGCATCGGATCGATCGCTGGAGCTGGCTCGATCTCGTGGCTTCGCGCGACTACGCGCGCGCCTTGCGCGAGTTGGAAAACGTGCTCACTTCGGAACGGGGGGTTGGGCTGGTCGCCGGACTTGTGGAACAGCACCTTCTGCTTGGTCTGGCCCTCGAAGCGGGACCCGCCGGCTTGCGCGCCGCACTGTCGGAAACCGGGCGCGGCTATCTCTCCTGGAAGGCGAACGCATACGCGAAGCAGGCGAGGGCATGGACCGTACACGAACTCGATCATGCGTTGAGGGCGCTCCACCGCGCCGACCGTCACCTCAAATCGGGGCGGGGAGACCAGGCGGCGCTCGCCGAGATGCTCCTGGCGCTGGGGCAGGTGAAGAACGCCGGGAGATGACCTCGAGCCGCCGGAGCCGCGGAGGACGCCCCCCGCGTCTCGGAAGGGGCCGCGCGTGGGCGCTGGCGCTTCTCGCCGGCGCGCCGTCATGGGGACTTTCGGCCCCCTCCGCCGCGCAGGCCGCGCAAGCCGCCACTCCCGTGGATCTCGACCATCTCGAAGCACGGATCGAGGCCGGGAGATTCGAAGGCGCTGCCGAGGCGGTCGACCGCTGGCTCGCCACGGAGGCGCGGAACGCGGCGCGCGGCGACGTGCTGCGGGCGCGGTACCTCCGGGCGCGCCTCCTCGCCGACCCGGACTCCGCGCGCGCGGAACTCCTCGCCGTCGCCATGAACGGCGGCGCGCGCCATGGATCCCGGGCATGGTTGCGACTCGCGCAACTGGATCTGGCGCTAGACGAACCCGCCCGCGCGGCGGCCGATCTCGAGCGTCTGCGGGCGGACCACGCGCGGCGCGCCGAGGCGGTCGAATCCTGGTACTGGACGGCGCGGACCTTCGAGGACCGGGGCCTCCTCGATCGGGCGTGCGAGGCGTGGCAACGGGGGGCCGCGGAGGCTCGGCGCGTCGGCGCCGAGAAGATCGCGCTTCTTGCGGAGACCTCGGCGCTCGGCTGCGCGCCGGGCACCCCGCGCTTCGCGATACAGGTCGCAGCCTTCTCGCGCCGGGATCCGGCGGAGGAGATGCGCGGACAACTGGAAGCCGCCGGCTTCTTCTCCCGCGTCGTCGAGTACGACGGACTCCACCGCGTCCGACTGGGCCGCTTCGCCCGCCGGGAAGCGGCGGAGAGCCTCACGCGCCGACTCCGGGACGCGGGCTTCGAGCCCGCCGTCATCCCCATCGTCTCGTGAGGCGCTGATGGCTGCGGCGACCACGGGCTCGGAGGCGTACCCGCCGCTCATCCGTCAGTATCTCGACATCAAGTCGCGCCACCCCGATTCGCTCCTCTTCTTCCGGGTCGGCGACTTCTACGAGATGTTCTTCGAGGACGCGGAGGAGGGGAGCGGCCTGCTGGGGCTCACCCTCACCGCCCGGAACAACGGCGGAAAGCGGGACATCCCCCTCGCGGGCGTCCCCGTGAAGGCCGTGGACGAGTACGTCGCCCGCCTGCTCGAAATGGGCCGCCGAGTGGCGATCTGCGAGCAGCTCGAGGATCCGGCGGAGGCCCGGGGGATCGTGCGGCGGGACGTCGTCGAGATCATCACTCCGGGCACGGTCCTCGAGGACAAGCTTCTCGCGGCGCGCCGCAACAACTACGTCGTCGCGATCGCCGGAGACGCCCCGTTCGGGCTCGCCACCGTCGACCTCTCGACCGGCGAGTTCGAGCTTCGCGAGGTCGCCGCCGCGGATCTCAGCGACGAACTCGGGCGGATCGAGCCCGCCGAGATCGTGATCCCCGAGGAGACGGAGGCGCCGGCCGGACCCTGGCACGTGACCGCGCGCCCCGCCTGGCGCTTCGACGCTTCGCTCGGGGACGAGCGGCTCCGGGAACGGTTCGGGGTCGCCTCCTCCACCGGCTTCGGCCTCGACTCCGCGCGCGACCCGCTTCTCCTCGCGGCGAGCGGCGCCCTCCTCGGCTACCTGGACGAGGTTCGGCCGACCGGCCTCGATCACCTGCGGCCGCCGCGCGTGGACCGGGCCGGACGCGTGATGTACCTCGACGAGATGACCCGGCGGAACCTCGAACTCGTGGAACCGCTGCGCCCCGGCGAGGGCGCGTCGCTTCTCGCCCTCGTCGACCGCACGCGGACGCCGATGGGGGCGCGCCTGCTGCGCCGGCGCCTGCTGCGACCGCTCGTCGTCCCCGCCGAGATCGCGGCCCGCCTCGACGCCGTGCAGGAACTCGTCGAGCGGGCGGAGGAGCGGGAGCGCATCCGAAGCGCGCTCCGCCCGATCCGCGACCTGGAGCGGCTCGCCGCCCGCGTCTCCGCCGGTCGCGCGGCGCCCCGCGAACTCCTCGGTCTCGGCCTCTCGCTCGGCGCGCTGCCGGGGCTGGCGGCCGCCCTCGAGCCGCTCGAGGCCGGCCGTCTCGCCGAGCTTCGTTCCGGCTTCGATCCGCTCCCGGACGTGGCGGCCCGCATCGACGAAGCCATCGACCCCGAGGCCCCCCACGCCCTCAAGGACGGGGGTGTGATCCGAAGCGGCTTCTCCGCCGACCTCGACGAGCTGCGCGGCACGCGCGGAAGCGCCGTCGACTTCATCGCCGGCATGCAGGTGAGGGAGCGCGAGCGCACCGGCATCGACACGCTGAAGATCGGGTTCAACAAGGTGTTCGGGTACTATCTCGAGGTCACGCGCGCGAAGCTCGACCGCGTGCCGGAGGAGTGGACCCGCCGGCAGACGCTCACCAACGCCGAGCGCTACCTCACGCCGGAACTCAAGGAATGGGAAGCGAAGGTCCTCGGCGCCGATGATGAGATCGCGAAGCTCGAGGCGCGGCTCTTCCACTCGGTGCGGGATGCCGTCGCGGCCGAGGTGGGGCGGATCCAGGCGGCCGCCGCCCACGTCGCCGAGATCGACTTCCTCGTCTGCCTCGGCGAGGTCGCGGCCGCCGAGGACTACGTGCGCCCGCGGCTCAGCGACGACATCGTCTTCGACATCGAAGAGGGCCGGCACCCCGTCGTCGAGACCGCGGTCGCAAGGGACACCTTCATCCCGAACGACATGCGGCTGGACGACGAACACCGGACCCTGATCGTCACCGGCCCGAACATGGCGGGGAAGTCCACCGTGCTGCGCCAGGCGGGGCTCATCGCGCTCATGGCGCACATCGGTTCCTTCGTCCCGGCTCGCCGGGCCCGCATCGGGGTATGCGATCGCGTGTTCACGCGCGTGGGCGCCAGCGACAACCTCGCGGCGGGGCAGAGCACCTTCATGGTGGAGATGACGGAAACGGCGACCATCCTGCACGGCGCCACCGAGCGCTCGCTCGTCCTCCTCGACGAGATCGGGCGGGGCACGTCGACGTACGACGGTCTCTCGATCGCGTGGGCGGTGACGGAGCGACTGCACGAACTCGGGGCGCGCACGGTGTTCGCCACCCATTACCACGAACTCGTCGGCCTCGCGGAGTCGCTGCCGCGCGCGGCCGCCTTCAACGTCGCCGTGCGGGAGACCGGCCGGGACATCGTCTTCCTCTACCGGCTGCAGCCGGGGGGCTCGGACCGGTCCTACGGCGTCCACGTCGCCCGGCTGGCCGGGCTGCCCCCCGATGTCGTGGGGCGCGCTGCCCGCATCCTGCACGTGCTCGAGAGCGGGCCGTGGGGCGCCGGCGGCCGCGGAGCCGCGCTCGCCGAAGCGGGGATGGGGCAACTCTCCCTCTTCGAAGCCGCCGCCCCCGGTCCGAAGGACGGCCCGGCGCCGTCCGCGCCCGACAGCGCCGAGAGCGCGGACCTCGCCGCGGCGCGCGAGGTGCTCGAGAAGCTGGCCGGGATCGACCTCGATGGGATGACGCCCCTCGAAGCGCTGAACACGCTCGCCGAATGGAAGGCGTTCGGTGATGCATGACCGGCTCTTGCCGCGGGCCGCAGGGTCCGGCGTTTTCGCGGCGCTCGCCGCCCTCGCCGGCGCCGGGTCCACCGGGTGCGCGGACGAGCCCGGCTCCGAGGTCGGCGCGCTGCGCGTCGACCAGCTCCGCGAGGGCGGCCTCGTGTGGCCCGTCCTCGAGTCCCCGCCGTCCCCCGCGTTCCCCTATCCGGCACAGGCCCTGGAGGAGGGGGCGGGCGGAGAGATCCTCCTCCGCATTCGAATCTCCGCTGTCGGACGCGTCGATTCCGTCGCGGTCGTGACCTCGTCGGGACATGCCGTCCTCGACTCGGCCGCGGTGGAGGGCGCCCGCCTCCTGCGGTACCGGCCGGCGCGGCACGGCGGCGTCCCCACCGCCATCTGGGCGCAACTCCCCGTCAGCTACCCGGTGCCGTCCGGTGGCTGACCCCCGCGTGCGCGTCGGCGTCCTCTTCGGCGGCGAGTCCCCGGAGCACGAGGTGTCGCTCCGCTCGGCGAAGAACGTCATCGAGGCGATCGACCGCGAGCGCTACGACATCGTGCTCATCGGCATCGACCGGCGCGGCCGCTGGCATCTCGCCGACGAATCGCGCTTCCTGCGGCACGCCTCGGACCCGCGGCGCATCCGCCTCCCCCACGCGCCGGTCCGGCTCGCCCTGACCCCCGGCCGCCGCCCGCGGATCGTCCCCGTCGTCCCACACGGTCACGAGGACCCCGGCGAACCCGACGGTTCCGGCGAGGGGCGCCCGGAGCCGGCCGAGCTGCCGGAACTCGACGTCATCTTTCCCGTCCTCCACGGTCCTTTCGGCGAGGACGGCACCGTCCAGGGGCTCCTGCGACTCGCGCACCTCCCCTTCGTCGGGCCCGGGATCCTCGGCTCGGCCGTCTGCATGGACAAGGACGTGGCCAAGCGGCTGCTGCGTGACGCGGGTATCCCCGTCGCGCCCTTCATCACGGTGCTCTCCCGTGCCGAAGCCCCCTCCTGGGACGAGACCGTGGCCGCGCTCGACGCCCCGATCTTCGTCAAGCCGGCGAACATGGGGTCATCCGTCGGCGTGTCGAAGGCCGAAACGGACGCGGACTACCGGCGGGCGCTCGACGAGGCCTTTTCTTTCGACACCAAGGTGCTCCTCGAACGGACGATCCGGGGCCGCGAGATCGAGATCTCCGTCCTCGGGAACGAGACGCCCGAAGCCTCGGTTCCCGGGGAGATCGTCCCCACGCACGCGTTCTACTCCTACGAAGCCAAGTACCTGGATCACGACGGCGCGGACCTTCTCATTCCGGCGGATCTCGATGCCGAGACCACGGCGCGGGCCCGCGAGATCGCCGTCCGCGCCTTCCGCGTGCTATGCTGCGAGGGGATGGCGCGGGTCGACCTCTTCCTCGCGACGGAGCCTTGCGGCCCCCTCCCGTCCGGTTCACTGGTGATAAACGAGATCAACACACTCCCGGGCTTCACGCGGATCAGCATGTACCCCAAGCTCTGGGATGCGAGCGGCGTGTCCTACCCGGAACTCATCGACCGCCTCATCCGGCTCGCGATCGAACGCGCGGAGCGTGACGAACGGCTCGCCTCGGCGATCGACCTCCAGGACGGCGGCGGGGCGGACGGCGGGGGGGCGAACCAGAGCGAGGCAGGTTCGGGATGATGAGACAGCCCGCGTTCCGGGGCGGTGGCGGCCGCTTCGGTGGCGGCCGCTCGGGCGGCGTCCGCTTCGGCCACGGCTTTCCGATGAGTCGCTGGGTCCTGCGGCTCATGATCGCGAACTTCGCGATCTTCCTCCTCATGGCGGTGCGGATCGTGCCCGCCGGGGCGATCGAATGGCTCGGCTTCGCGGTGCCCCTCTTCCTCACGCGCCCGTGGACCGCCGTCACCTACATGTTCGTGCACGGCGGCTTCATGCACCTGTTCATGAACATGCTCGCCCTCTTCTTCTTCGGCCCGCCGCTCGAACAGAAGTGGGGCAGCCGTTTCTTCCTCCGTTTCTACCTCGTGACCGGGCTCGGCGGGGCCGCGTTCTCCGTGCTCCTCTACTCGCTCACGGGGCCGACGATCATGGTGGGCGCCTCCGGGGCGATCTTCGGCCTCCTCGTCGCCTTCGCCCTCAACTGGCCGGACGCGAAGATCTACCTCTACTTCGTCTTTCCCGTGCCGGCGAAGTGGTTCGTCGCCGGGCTCGGCGCCCTCACCCTCCTCTCCACCGTACAGGGGTCGGCGGACGGCGTGGCGCACTGGGCCCACCTCGGCGGACTCGTGACCGGGTTCGTCTATCTCCGTTACGGAGAACGCATCGACCGCTTCGCGCAGAGGGCCCTCTACAAGGAGCGGCCGGCGCGCCCCCCGCGGCGGGGGGGGGGGGGGGGGGGGGCGGGGGGGGGGGGGGGGGGGGCGGGGGGCGGGGG
>VXMR01000071.1 GCA_009841005.1 Gemmatimonadales bacterium | reverse complement strand
CACGTGCGGCTTCGTTCGCTCGAACTTTTCCTTCGCCATCGCCCCTCGTTCTCCTCTCGGACTACGGGTTCGGCGGAGTTGCCCCGCGACGGATGCTCCTCTTGCTCGCGCGCGGGCTACGCCCTTTGTTTCGTCAGTGGTCTCGTGAAGGTGGTGGGGGGAGGATTCGAACCTCCGAAGGCATAAGCCAGCAGATTTACAGTCTGCCCCGTTTGGCCGCTTCGGTACCCCACCGCCGATACCTGGCGCCCGATCGACGCCCGATCGATGAGTTCCAGGGTTCGCCGCTTCGGGGCGGCTGTTCGTCCGACTCGACCGAGCTGGCGGTGGGGCTCGAACCCACAACCTCCGGATTACAAATCCGACGCTCTACCGGTTGAGCTACGCCAGCGACCCTTCCGCACAACAGTCTTCTAACATAGGGGTACGCATGGCCGATCGTCAAGGTGTTTTCGGGCACCCGATTCGGCCGTCATTCGAGGGCGCCGTCGCCTCATCTCGCGGCCCGGAGCGGACGCGGCACCTGGATCGTGCGACCCCCCACTCGAAGGCGAGTGAACTCCGCCAGATCCTCCACGATCACGCCCCGGGCCTCGAGTTCGGCGCGAATCGCGTCGGCGCGCGCGAAGTCCCGGTTCGTCCGGGCGCGTTCGCGTTCCCCGACGCGGGCCGTGGCCCATGCGACGAGTTCGTCGTCGCCACCGGATGACTCGCGGTCCCGCACGGCGAGTACTCCGAAGACGCGATCGAATTCGTCGATCATGGCAAGGGCGGCCTCCACGCCCGACGGGGTTCGGGGATGTGCGCGGTCGAGCAGGTGATTCGCTCCCCGGACGAGTCCGAACACTGCGGAGAGCGCTTCACTCACGTTCAGGTCGTCGTCCATCGCCGCTTCGAACCCGGCACGCGCTCGCGCCGCGGCCTCTCCCAGATCGGCCGAGGCATCGGTCTCCGCGTCGCCGGCCCCGCGCAGGCGGTTCCTGAACTCGTACAGGCGGCTCACGGCCTTCGCCGCGGCCTCCAGGCCGTCGAAGGTGAAGTTCAGCTGGGCCCGATGGTGTCCGCTGAGCAGCAGATACCGGATCGCCGAGGGCGCATGTCCGCGTTCGACGAGTTCCGGGATCGTAAAGCAGTTGCCGAGCGATTTCGACATCTTCCGGCCCTCGACCAGAAGGTGTTCGGCATGGAGCCAGAACTCCGAGAACGTCTTCCCCGTCACCCCTTCCGACTGTGCGATCTCGTTGGTGTGATGCGGGAAGAGGTTGTCGATGCCTCCGGTGTGGATGTCGAGCGTTTCGCCCAGGTGGTGCATCGCCATCGCCGAGCACTCGAGGTGCCAGCCCGGCCGGCCCGGTCCCCACGGAGAATCCCATACCGCCACCGCCCCGTCGGCGCCGGGGTCGCCGCCCTTCCAGAGGACGAAGTCTCGCGGGTCATCCTTGTCGTACTCCTCATCCCCCGCGGCCCTGCCGGCGGCCGCGAGTCCCGCGCAGTCGATCCCAGCCAGCCGCCCGTATTCAGGCGCACGCCCGATCGCGAAGTACACGGAACCCTCGCTCTCGTAGGTGAGTCCCCGCTCGGAGAGCGCTTCGATCAGCCGGATCATCCCCTCGACGAAGCGGGTCGCCCGTGGCCGGTGTTCCGGTTCCTCGAGTCCGAGCGTCTCCCAGTCCTCGAGGAACATCTCGATCACGGGATCGGTGACCTCGGCCAGCGGCACGCCCCGGGCAGAGGCCGCCGCAATCGTCCGATCATCGACATCCGTGAGGTTCATGACCTGGCAGACCTCGTATCCCTTGAACCGGAGGTAGCGGCGGAGCAGGTCTTCCCACGTAAAGGCGCGGAAGTTCCCGATATGCGCGCGATCGTACACCGTGGGCCCGCAGGTGTACATCCGCACCCGGCCCGGTTCGAGGGACTTGAACGGGCGGAGCCGCCTCGTAAGGGAGTCGTAGAGCCGGAGACTCATCGCCCGCCCGGAGGAAGGTAGCGTTCCGTTCGCCAGGCGCGGTAGGCGGCGACCTCCTCCGCGCGGCGTTCGCGGGAGACCTGCAGGCAACCACCCAGCTGGCGATCCGACCGGTCGAGGATGAGTCCCGCGAGGACGCCGGCCTCGCGCGCGAAGGCGAGTTCGTCGAGCGGCTCGTACGCGGGCCCGCCGAAGAGGAGTCGCGCCGCGACCCACCCGTCGATGAACCCGTCGACCGCCTCGACTTCCCGTGAGAAGAGCTCCTCGCAGGCCACGTCGGGATCCTGACGCACGGCGTGCATTCGCAGGACCGCGTAGCTCTCGTACGCCCGGCCGGCCTCCCTCAGATTCCCCGGCATCACGAGCGCAGCGCTCGAATCCGTCACGACTTCGACCGCGTTCCATGGCCATGCATCCCGCGCCTCGGATTCGTCCAGCTCCCGCCCGAACGACCGGTAGTAGAGCACGAGAGGGTCCTCCACGAGATCGGTCATGAGGGAGTCGGAACGATCCCGGAAGCCGAGGAGGAGGTCGGCCTCGAACTCCACGACGCCGCCGGAAGGGGCCGTCAGGCGATACTGGGCGT
This sequence comes from Gemmatimonadales bacterium, assembly GCA_009841005.1. Classification (GTDB taxonomy): domain Bacteria; phylum Gemmatimonadota; class Gemmatimonadetes; order Palauibacterales; family Palauibacteraceae; genus Palauibacter; species Palauibacter polyketidifaciens. The sequence goes on along the minus strand of VXMR01000071.1, from coordinate 14,233 downwards.
CCAGCGACCCCGCGCCGACTAGTCCGGCGAGCACGGCCAGCGCCGCCGTGATCCGCGGTCGGATGCCCGCGCTACCCGCCGGCCGCGGTGAGGACGAGCTGGGGGCGTTCCGCTTCGGGATCCGACCGCCGATCGAGGAGCCCCGCGAATTCGAGGACGTCATCGCCGGCCCCACCGAGCAGCTCCCGCTCGCGGGCGAGCAGGTTGTTCGAGACCTCGAGCGCCGATCGCTCGCCGGTCCAGTGCTCCTCCACCACATCCCAGCCAAGCTCCTCTCCGATCCGGTGCGTCACATACGCACAGCAGAAAACATCATCCAGAAAACCGTACGGCCCGACCTCATCCTCGGGGATCACGTCATCCGGACTCACGAGGTAGGCGATGGCCGCATCCACCAGAATCCGCTGCTGCCGGGTCAGACGCGGATCCTTCATGAGGGTGAACATCAACAAACCGTAGACGGGCGCGAGGATGACGACGTCACGCAACGTGCCGGCGTATCGTGCGACCTGATCCTTCATCCCCTGGAGGTAGGCGCTTGGCATCCCCTTCCAATCCCGATCCCGGTGGAACGCGCAACCGGGCGGCCAGCCTGATGGGTACGGCCCGGCGGCGGCCGCGACGCCCCAAACATACCACCGGCCCTTTCGCGCTGTAACCCCTTCACTCCGCTGGAAGCCCGCCGCAAAATGTCACGGGCTGCCGGGTGGCGGGGTGGCGGCGTCCGAAGGACTACTCGACCGTCACGGTCTTCGCGAGGTTCCGCGGGCGATCCACGTCGCAACCCCGAAGGACCGCGATGTGGTAGGCGAGAAGCTGCAACGGAACGACGTTGACGATCGGTTGCAGGAGGGGCAGCGTCGCGGGCACCGGGATGAGGTGATCCACCTTTCGGGCGAGATCGTCGTCCCGGCGGGTCACGAGCGCGATCACGCGGCCGCCGCGCGCCTTCACCTCCTCGATGTTCACGAGCACCTTCGAGTAGACGGCACTGCGCGGAGCCATGAAGACGACGGGCATGTCCTCGTCGATGAGCGCGATCGGGCCGTGCTTCATCTCGGCCGCCGGATATCCTTCGGCGTGGATGTAGGAGATCTCCTTCAGCTTGAGCGCCCCCTCGAGGGCGATCGGGAAGTTCGGGCCCCGCCCCAGATAGAGGAAGTTGCGCGCGGGCGCGAACTCCTCCGCCACCCGCCGGATGTGGTCCTCCGTTGCCAGCACCTCTTCGATGAGGGCGGGAAGCCCGTCGAGCGCGAGCACGAAGCCGCGGCCCTCCTCGCGGGTCATCCCGCGCCGCCTCGCGAGCATGAGGCCGAGGAGCGCGAGAGACACGACCTGCGCCACGAAGGCCTTCGTGGACGCGACGCCGATCTCCGGACCGGCGTGCGTGTAGATTCCGGCGCGCGTCTCCCGCGCGATCGTCGATCCCACGACGTTGACGATGCCGAACGTGGGGGCCCCGAGCCGTCCGGCTTCGCGCACGGCCGCGAGCGTGTCTGCGGTCTCCCCGGACTGGGAGATGCCGCCCACCAGGGTCCCCGGAGCGATGATCGGGTTCCGGTATCGGAACTCGGAGGCGTACTCCACTTCGACCGGAAGGCGCGCGAGTGCCTCGATCAGGTACTCCCCGACAAGCGCCGCGTGCCAACTCGTCCCGCACCCGGTGAGGATGATGCGCTCGGCACCGTCGATGTCCGGGCGGAATTCGTCGAGCCCGCCCAGCCGAGCCGTGCCTTCCTCCGCCAGCAGCCGGCCCCGCATCGCATCGCGCACGGTGTACGGCTGTTCGTGAATCTCGCGGAGCATGAAGTGCGGGTATCCCGCCTTTTCGATCCTCTCGAGGTCCCAGTCGACGCGGCTGATTTCCTTCGGGACGGGCTCCCAGCCGACGCGGCCGCGGTTTCTCCCGAGATCGACGGTTCGGTGCCCTGAAGAGGTGAGGACGGCCATCTCGTCGTCCTCCAGATACACGATGTCGCGGGTGTGTTCGAGAACCGCCGCCACGTCCGAGGCCACCCAGGTCGCTTCTTCGTCCTGCTCCCCGATCCCGAGCAGCAGAGGGGCGCCGCGGCGCGCGACGACGATCCGCCCCGGGTCATGCACGCTCATGACGGCAAGCCCCAGCGTGCCCTCCACCTGGGTCAGCGAGGCGGCGACGGCGCGCTCGAGGTTCCCCTGGAACGCTTCCTCGATCAGGTGCGCGACGACCTCGGAGTCGGTCTCCGACGTGAAGCGGTGGCCGAGTTCGGTGAGCTTCGTTCGGAGTGCGTCGCAGTTCTCGATCACGCCGTTGTGGACCAGCGCGACCTCGCCCCGGCTGCCCGTCAGCGGGTGGGCATTGGCGTGAGTGGGCGCACCGTGCGTCGCCCAGCGGGTGTGAGCGATTCCGGCCTTTCCGGAGAGCTGGACCCCGGCGAGCCGGTCCGCCAGGTCGTCGACGCGGCCCGCGCACTTGTGGAGATCGAGCCGGGAACCGGTGTGGACGGCGAGGCCCGCCGAGTCGTACCCGCGATACTCGAGGCGGCGGAGCCCGTTCAAGAGAAGAGGGACCGCCTCCGCTGACCCGACGTAACCGACGATTCCGCACATCCGCCGTTCAGGCCTCGCGCCGCACGAGGGCTTCGATCCAGTCCGCGCGCTCGTCCGCCAGTTCCTCGCGCGGCGCCTCCGCCATGACGCGGAAGATCGGCTCGGTCCCGGACGGTCTGGCGTGGATCCACGACCCATCCGACCACTCGAGCCGGATTCCGTCCTGCCGGTCCACCTCCGCTCCGGACGGGGCCGCGGCCGCGATTGCGGCCAGCGCCTTCTCCACACCCAGTCCTTCCCGGGGGATCGTTCGCTTCACGATTCGGTACGAGGCCCGCTCGTCGACCAGCGCGCCGAGCGTGGAACGGCTCTCCGCGAGAAACTGCAGGATGAGGGCGGCGGCCAGCGGGGCGTCCCGCGTGAGGTGCAGCCTTCCGTAGATCACGCCGCCGTTTCCCTCTCCCCCGATCGAGCTCCCCGCCTCGAGCATGCGGGAGACGACGTTGGCCTCCGCCACCGGTGTGCGGAGCAACGGCACGCCTACGCGATCCGCGGCGTCCTGAATCAGGCGGCTGGCGGAGAGGTTCGTCACGACGGGCGCCGGCTCGCGCGCCGCCACGAGTTCGACGGCCAGCGCGAGGGTCCAGTCCTCACCCACTGGACGCCCCCTCTCGTCCACCAGGGCGAGGCGGTCGACATCGGGGTCCACGGCGAAGCCGACGTCCGCGCCGACTTCCGTTACGCGTTCGGAGAGCTTTCCGAGGTTTTCCACCAGAGGCTCGGGGGGCCGAGGGAAACGGCCATCGGGTTCGAGATCGAGGCCGCTCACCCGGCAGCCGAGGCTCTCGAGCAGCGGTAGCATGATCGGCCCCCCGGCGCCGCGCACGCAGTCGAGTGCGACGTGGAACGCGTTCGACGCGATGCGTTCGGGGTCGATGATCGGCAGCGACAGAATCCGCTCGATGTGGGCGCGGCCGGCGCCTTCCCGCGCGTGTCTCTCTCCCGTGCGCGCAGACCCGACGTACTCGATCTCTCCCTCGAACCTTCGCTGGACGTCCCGTCCGGCGTCCGGCGAGAGAAACCGCCCCTCGCGCGCCACCAGCTTGAGTCCGTTCCAGGGCGCGGGGTTGTGGGAGGCCGTAACGAGAAGTCCGCCGATCGCGGCCTCGTCCTCCTCCACGGCGAGGAGACCCGTGGGCGTCGCCACCATCCCGAGGTCGCAGACGTCCAGCCCGACAGCCCGGACCCCCGCGGACACGGCGTCGAGCAGCACGGGCCCGGAGACGCGGCTGTCACGGCCGACCACGATGTGCCCCCCGCCCGGGGCTCCGGCGGCGATGTGGCTGGCGAAGGCGGCGCCGTAGCGGGCCGCGATGTCGGGCGTGAGCCCTTCTCCGACGATGCCGCGGATGCCTGAAGCAGAAACGATGAGTGACGTTGACACGCTGTTCTCCACCAACGGTGAGATGGACGCGGGATGTTAATGGTTGGTCGCCCGCGCGGCTTGCGGCGACGGCTCCGGTCGCCCTCCCCGCACGGCGGGAATACCTTGCGCACTCGACCCGCGATGCGTCGTGCCACGCGTCGTCTGCCTCTACCCGAGCCGGAGATGAAGACGTGGACCCAGCCGCCCGACGGTTCGGCACCCGGGCCATCCACGCCGGGCAGCGCCCCGACCCCACGACCGGGGCGATCATGACGCCGATCTTCCAGACATCGACCTACGTGCAGGACGCCGTCGGCTCGCCGCGCGAGGGTTACGACTACGCGCGGGTCAGGAACCCCACGCGCGAAGCCCTGCAGGCGAACCTGGCCGCCCTCGAGAACGGGCGGTACGGCGCGGCGTTCTCCTCGGGCCTCGCCGCGACGGAGGCCATCGTCAAGACGGTGCTCAACGCGGGCGACCACCTCATCTGCGGCGCGGACGTCTACGGGGGCGTCGATCGCATGCTGCGACACGTGTGGGAGCGGTTCGGCGTCGACTTCGATTTCGTGAACACGGGAGATCTCGATCAGGTTCGCGCCGCGATCCGCCCGGAGACGCGCCTCGTCCACGTGGAAACGCCGAGCAACCCGACGATGACGATTACGGATATCGCGGCGTGCGCCGCAATCGCCCACGAGGCGGGGGCCGTTTTGTCCGTCGACAACACGTTTGCGACCCCTTTTCTCCAGCGCCCGCTGGACGATGGCGCGGACGTCGTGATGCACTCGACGACGAAGTTCCTCAACGGACACAGCGACATGATCGGTGGCGCGCTGGTCACGAACTCCGGGGAACTCGCCGAAGGGTTCAGCTTTCAACAGAAGACGAGCGGGGCCATCCCCGGCCCCTTCGACTGCTGGCTCGTCCTCCGCGGCACGAAAACGCTCCACCTGCGCATGCCGGCCCACTGCCGGAACGCGCAACGGGTCGTCGATGTCCTCCAGGGGCACGACGAAGTCGAATCCGTCCTTTATCCCGGCCTCGAGAACCACCCGCAGCACGCCTTGGCCGGGCGTCAGATGCGCGACTTCGGCTCCATGGTCAGCTTCGATCTATGTACGGAGGAACGGGCCAACCGCTTCGCCGGACTCACGCAGGTGTTCCAGCTGGCCGAGAGTCTCGGCGGGGTCGAAAGCCTGGTATGCGTTCCCTTTTCGATGACCCACGCCTCGGTCCCCGACGACAAGAAGCGGGAGATCGGACTGGGCCCGGGACTCGTCCGGCTGTCGGTGGGCGTGGAGGACGGCGACGATCTGGCGGAGGACGTCGAGCAGGCCCTCGCCCGTCTCTGAGCGGCGGGTGCGGCAGTCCCGGCAGTTGAAACAGGGAATGGGGGCCGGACGTAGAACCGGGAGCGCGGAAGCCGGCCCCGCGACTCGGCCGGCTCACATGAGCGCGATTTGACGCGCAGGGGGGTGATTGATGGCAGCAGGTGACGAACACCAGAGGCGGATCCTAACACAGATCGCCGCGGTCTCGTGGGAACACCCGGCGGACCGGGCGGCGCTGAATACGCTCCGCAGGATTCCGGGGTTCGACCTCGCCCTGCGAAAGATCCTCGCGCTGTTCGGAGAGCGTGCGCTCCGGCTCGCCTTCAAGGCGAACGCGGTACGGACGTCGGAGACGCAATACGCCTGGGTTCACGCGCGTCTCGCCCGCGTCTGTGAAGTGCTCGACGTGCAGAAGCCGCCGGAGTGCTACGTCTCGCAGACGCCGATCGTGAACGCCGGGGCCGTCGGTTTCGGCGAGCCGTTCATCGTCCTCAACTCTTCGATGCTGGAGATTCTCTCCGAGGACGAGGTCGAGAGCGTGCTCGGCCACGAAGTCGGACACATTCTGTCCGGCCACGTGCTCTACAGGACGCTCCTGATCCTGATCCTCAACCTCGTGATCCTCCGATACACCCTCGCGGGGCTGGCGTTGCGGCCGATCCTCATGGCCCTGATGGAATGGTACCGGAAGAGCGAACTCTCGTCGGACCGCGCCGGGCTCCTCGCGGTGCAGAATCCGCGGGTCGCGATGTCCGCGCTGATGCAGCTTGCGGGCGGCGGGCGCGGCGTCTCCCTGGACCTCGATGAGTTCATCGCGCAGTCGGACGAGTACCGGGCCGGCGGCGACCTCCTTGACGCCGTTTACAAGGTGCTCAACGTGCTCGGCCAGACCCATCCGTTCGCGGTGATCCGCGTGGCCGAACTGCGCGACTGGATCGAGAGCGGCGAGTACGACCGCATTCTCGCGGGCGAGTACCAGCACCGGGACGAGAACGACGACCGCCCGTATCGCGAGGATCTCCGCGAGGCGGCGAAGGGCTATCAGGACGGCGCTCGCGAACTCTTCGACGAGGTCGACGCCGCGGTGGATCGATTGCGGGACCGGCTGACCGGCGCCTTCAGGGGACGCGCGGACGACTAGCGCCCCGCAAGCAGCCGTTGCCCGGCGGGGACGGGCACGTCATCCTGCCGCCATGAACCTCCTGATCATCGGAAGCGGCGGCCGGGAACATGCCTTCGCGGACTGTCTCCGCCGCGACGCGCCGGACGCCACGATCTACGCGGCGCCCGGCAACCCGGGCATGCTCGGCACGGCGGAACTCGTCGACATCCGGGCCGAAGACATCGGAAGCCTGCTCGACTTCGCGGCGGCGCGGCGCATCGACCTCACCGTCGTCGGACCCGAAGCGCCTCTCGCGGCAGGGATCGCCGACCGCTTCTCCGAGGCCGGCCTGCCGGTTTTTGGGCCCGACCGGGCGGGAGCCCGACTCGAAGCTTCCAAGGCGTTCGCCAAACAACTGATGCGCGACTGCGGCGTTCCGACGGCGGACCACGAGACGTTCGACGATGCCGCGGCGGCGCTGGACTACGTCGCGGGCCACGAGGAACCCCTCGTCGTAAAGGCTTCCGGCCTGGCCGCCGGCAAGGGCGCGATCGTCTGCGAAACGCGCGGTGAAGCCCGGACAGCGATCGAGGAGATGTTGGTCGGCCGCAAGTTCGGGGACGCGGGCGGGCGGGTCGTGATCGAGGAGTTCATGCGCGGCGTGGAGTTGTCCGTGTTCTTCGTGGCGGACGGGGAGCGCGCCGTGCCGCTCCTCACATCCCGGGACTACAAGCGCGTCGGCGAGGGAGACCGCGGCCTGAACACCGGCGGCATGGGGGCGTACTCCCCCGCGGCTCCCGCGGATCCGGAGTTCATCGACGAGGTGCGGCGCGAGATCGCGCAGCCCGTGCTCGAGGCGATGGCGGAGTCCGGCGCCCCCTATCGCGGCTTCCTGTACGCGGGGCTCATGCTGACCGCCGCGGGTCCGCGCGTCGTCGAGTTCAACTGTCGGATGGGAGATCCGGAGACACAGGTCGTCCTCCCGCTCACGAGTTCGAACCTGCTCGAACCGATGATGCGGGTCGCGCACGGTGACTCGCTCGCCGGCTGGCGTCCCGAAGCCGTTCCCGGGCACGCGCTCGTCACCGTGCTGGCGAGCGCCGGATATCCGGAGAGCTCGGATTCCGGGCGGCCGATCGAGATTCCGGTCTTCGACCCCGGCAAGGTGAGGGTGTTCCACGCCGGGACCGCGATGAGGGAGGGGCGGCTCGTCACCGCCGGAGGGCGAGTGCTCGGGATCACCGGGTTTGGCGGGACGCTCGAAGAAGCGGCGCGGCGCAGCCGCGCGGCCGCCGCCCGGATCCGATTCGACGGCGCCCATTCGCGATCCGACATCGGCTGGCACGAACTGGATCCCGGCCGGCTCGGGCCGGACGCGTCGGCGCGAATCCGTTCCTCGGGCACGACTTCGGGTCGCTAGGGTCGTGCCGGAACTCCCCGAGGTCGAGACGATGCGCCGGGATCTCGCCCCGCTCCTCCGAGGCCGGCGGATCCGCCGCACCCGGGTCCACCACGACGACCTGATCCTCGGAGGGCTTTCGGCGCGGTCGTTCTCCCGCGCCGTGCACGGACGTACCTTCGGAGACGCGGACCGCCGCGCCAAGTACCTGCTCTTCCCGCTGCATGCGGCGAACGGCATCGACGGTCCGGTCGAGCGGTTGATGCGCGTCCAGGTCCGTATGACCGGCCGTTTCGCGCTCGCCCCGGAACGTCCGGACTCCGCGGAGTTCCGGCACCCGGGCCTCGACCTCGAACTCGACGATGGCCGGACGCTCTTCTACGACGATGTCCGCCGCCTCGGCGGCTTCGATCTGCTGACCCCCGAGGCGTGGAAAACCCGGGAGGCCGCTCTCGGACCGGAACCCCTTGGCCGAACGTTCACCGCCGCCCGCCTGGCTCGCATCGTCGCGCCGCTGCGGGCGCCGATCAAGAACATGCTGCTGGACCAACGGCGCGTCGCGGGTCTGGGGAACATCTACGCCAGCGAGGCGTTGTACCGCGCGAGGATCGACCCGCGCCGACCCGCGGGGTCGCTCGACGCGCAGGAGGTGCGCCGGCTGCATCGGGCGGTGCGGGCGGTCCTCCGCGAGGCGCTCGAGAGTGCGGGAACGACGCTGCGGGACTATCGCGCCGTCAACGGCCGCTCGGGTTCATTTCAGACCCGGCTGGACGTCTACGGGCGCGAGGGCGTCGCGTGCCCCGCTTGCGACCGACCGATCCGCCGGATCGTGCAGGCCGGACGGAGTTCGTTCTTCTGTGTCGGCTGCCAGCGTTAGCATCGTCCGCCCCGGGACGGGATCGACGCATGCCGTCAACGGCCTTCGGAGCGCATATTGGTCGCGGAGCCGTGTAGGATGGGCCGGAACCCGGCATGCGGCGTCGGTCGCGGCGACCCGGCCGCCGCCGGCCCGCCGCCGCGACCCGGAGGGGCAGGATCGAGTGAGCTACTCGGATCACAGCGAGCAGACGCTGGTGGAGATGTGCCTCCGCGGCGATGAACGGGCTGCGCGCGAGATCGTGCTCCGGTTCGAACGTCCCGTCTTTTCCCTCATCTTCCGGATGGTGCGGGACAGGGAACTGGCGGAGGACCTGGCCCAGGAGACCTTCGTCCGTACGTTGAACAATCTCCGCCGCTACGATCCCTCCTACAAATTTTCCTCCTGGCTCTTCAAGATCGGCTACAACCTGACGATAGATCATCTGCGCAGGAAGGAACTCGAAGTCGTTTCCATGCACGGGGCGCCGGACGCGGTGACCCCGGACCGGGAGGCCGCGACGGAAATCACGCTGGTCTCCGGTGACGAACGACCTGATGAACTCCTCGAGGCTCGTGAACTCGGCTCGGAGATCGAAGCGGCCATCGGACAGCTGCGACCCGAATACCGAACCGCGATCCTCCTGCGGCACATCGAGGGCTACGCGTACGACGAGATCGCGCAGGTGATGGAGATCCCGCTCGGCACCGTGAAGACGTATATCCACCGGGCGAGAAACGAATTGAAGGCCGCTCTCGTACATCTGACGGAGCCATAGGAGCCCGCAGCCGCTCTTACCGAGGGTTGCCGGCGCCTCCAGGGGAGAACAGGAGTGAACTTGCCGCACCTTACACCTGAGGAAATCGAGCGATTCGCCAGCCGGAGGCCGGCGTCGTCCCCGCCCGGGACGGCGGTCGACCACCTGGCCGAGTGCGCCCGTTGCCGAAAGGAAGTGGAGGCGCTGCGGGACGTCGTCGCGTTTCTCGAGGGTCTGGCCCCACATCGGCCGACGGACGGATTTGCGGAGGGTGTCGCACGGCGGGTCGACCTCGCGGGTGCCGCGCTCGATCACCGGTTGGCGCAGCTGCCCGAGCGGTCGCCGGCGCCTTCCTTCGCGAGCGATGTCCTGGCGCGCGTCGATCTGCCTCACCCGGCGCTCGACCGCGCGCTCTCAAGGCTCCGCACCTGGTCTCCCGCCCCGGCGTTCGCCGCGGCGGTCATGGCCCGCGTGCGATTGCCGGTCCCCTGGCCGGAGCGGCTCCTGCGCTTCGCGCGGCGGCGCCGGGCGGCGCTGGCCACGGCGAGCGCGGCCATGCTCACCGTGTCGGGTGGCGCCGCTGCCTGGCTGTTCGGCGCTCAGGGCCTGGCGCCCGGCCAGCTTCTCGCGGTTGCCTTCGGCGGTGCGCGGGCCGTTCTGGTCGACGCCATGCTCGCGACGGGCCGTTTGGCATACCGTCTCGGCCTCGTGGACGCGGGTGGATCGATCACCGACCGGATCAGCCCCGCCGCCGCGCTCGGCAGCCTGGCGCTGTCGAGTCTTGTGGGACTCGCCTCCCTCTGGTTCATGGCCAGGATGTTCCGGCAGCCGCTTCCACAGCGCGTTCGCATCGAGAGGGCCGCATGACGCGGGCGCTGGCGTTCCTCTCCTGTTTCGCGGTCGCGCTTCCGGTCGGTGCGCAGGAGGTGGGCATCGCCGACGCCGCGATCACGTTCTCCGCCGTCGGCCGGGCCGAGTTGTGGTTCGAACTGGAGAGCGGTACCGAGCATCGACTACGTTTCGAGGGCGAGACCGTCGAGGTGGACGGAATCGGGATCGGATCCTACGCGGAGCACGGGGGCCTCGAGAGCGCCTGGCGTGATTTCCTCCGCGAGCACGCGGGAGAGGATGCTTCCGCGGTGCGCGGCGGCCTGGTCGAATTCCGACGGTTCCTGGAGGAGTGGAGTTCATCGGCGGAGGCTGCCGACCGGGATGCGGCCCGGGCCCTTGCCGGTCGGATCGACGCGATTCTCGGGCTCGCCGCGCCGTCGCCGGCCGGCGCTGCGCCCGCCCTCCCGGCGGGCGAACCGGCGCCGGGGATCTCCGGCCGACCGGGACCCATGCAGATCGTCCCCGGCGGACTCGGCTTCGACGTCACGGGCGAGCTGGACCGGCTACGCGACGCGCTCGGACGGCTCGGCGACTCCGGCGAATTCACCGAGGGCCGGCTGGCCATGATCGTCCACGGCGACTACGAGGTTCTCGCCGAGGCCACGATCCCGGGGGATGTCGCCATTCTCGACGGAACGCTGAGACTCGATGGGGATGTCGCTGGCGACATCCTCGTGCTGGACGGCGCGCTCGTGCTCGACGGCGGCGCGCGCGTACGAGGCGATGTGCTTCAGGTCGGAGGCAAGGTCGACTTCGGTGAAGACGCGTCAAGGGTCGAAGGGGAGGTCCTCTCCGACATCCGGCTGACGCCGTCGGAACCGTCGGCGGGGGCAGCGCCGGACGTTCCCTCCGTTCAGCGCGTCGAGTCGTTCGAAACCCCGATGCACATGCGGCCCGCGCAGCCGGGCCTCGGGTCGCGTCTGGCGCGGAACTTCGGGCGAGCCGCCGAGGGGGTGATCGCCGCGGGCTGCGCCTTCATGGTCCTCGCCGCACTCGGCTTGCTGCTCGTGTACTTCGGGCGGCGCCGGCTGGAGACCGTCTCGGATACGGTTCGGCTGGAGTTCGCCCGCTCGTTTGCGATGGGCCTCGCCGGGGAGGTGCTGTTCCTCCCCGTGCTTCTCGTCCTCACGGTGCTGGTCATCACATGGCTGGTCATCCCCTTCTTCCTGGTCGCCGCAGGGCTCGCCGCGGTCTTCGGATATCTCGCGGCGGCGCACGCCGGCGGCGAGATATTCGCCCGACGCCGCTTCCGCTCCGAATGGCTGGAGAGACTGCGCCGTTCGAACTCCTATTACTACGTCGTCAGCGGACTCGCGCTCCTGGTGCTCCCCTTCGCCGCCGGCGCCGCCCTGTGGGTGTTCGGCGGCGCGGCGGATTTCGTACGCGGCCTGATCCTCTTCGTGGCCATCGTCGGCACCTGGATCGTCGTCACGGCCGGGTTCGGGAGCGTCCTGCTCACGCGGGCCGGCGGACGGAGCGTCGTGATCGACTGGTCGGCGGACAGCGCCCCCGGTGATGGTGCGTCGGCGGGAGCCGGGACCGATCGGCCCTCCGCCCCCGCAGATGATGCCTGATGCCCCGATAGCCCGCGCCGCGGCGCGGACGCTGCCGGTCGTGTTCAGTTTCCTCTCGCTCGGCGGAGCGCTGACGCCGGTCGCGGCGCAGGAGTGGCGGGACTTTCGGGCGGCGCGGCAGATCGGCGACCTGGAAGCGCTGGAAATCGAACTGATGTACGCGGGAGGGCGGCTCGACGTATCCCCGTCGGAGACACAACTGCTTTACGACGTGCGGCTCCGCTACGACGCCGAACGTTCCCTTCCCCGTCGTGAATGGCGTCGTGTCGGTCGAACGGGACACCTTCGGCTGACCGCGTCGTCATCTCCCGAGGACGGGCGCGATGCCGACGATGCTGCGTGGTCCGGCGACCTGGAACTCGAACTCGACGACCTTCCTCGAGATGCGGACGCGGCCGGGAGGCTGGACCTGTCGCTGAATCCCTCGGTGCCCACGGATCTGTGGCTCGGGATCGGCGCCGGACGAGCGCGCCTCGACCTCGGCGGCGCCCACCTTACGGCGCTTGAACTCATCACCGGCGCCAGCGATGTCGAGATCGTTTTCGCTCGCGAGAACCGCGCGGCGATGGAGTTGCTGTCCATCAGGTCGGGTGCCACGGCCTTCATGGCCGAGAACCTCGGCAACGCCCGCTTCCGGCGCCTGGAGTTCTACGGTTTCGTCGGCGATGTGGTCCTGGACTTCTCCGGATCCTGGCGATCGAGCGCCGAAGCCGAGATCAGGATGGGACTGGGCGAACTACTGATGCGGGTGCCGGCGCACATCGGCGTCCGGGTTCGGCGGAGCGGACTCGCTTCACTGAGCGCGGAGAGCTTCGAGAAGGTGGGGGATTACTGGCTGAGTCCGAACTGGGAGACGGCGCGCGTGCGGCTGGAAGTTACGCTGGTCGCCGGGCTCGGTTCCGTCATCGTGGAGCACGGCTAGCAGCCTCGTCGCGCAAGGCTTCCACCGCATCCAAGCGGGTGACGGCCGCGGACGCGATGCTCGCGAAAGCGCGGGCTTCCGGTGCGTCCGGTCTTCCGATCGATGTGGGGACGCCTCGATCGCTCTCCTCGCGCACGGCCACGCCGAGCGGCACGGCGCCCAGGAAGGGCACGTCGATCGAGCCGGCGAGCCGCTCGCCGCCACCGGCGCCGAAGATGTCGTGGGTCTCGCCACACCCGGGACACGCGAAGCCGCGCATGTTCTCGACAATGCCGAGGACCGGCACATCGAGCTTCTCGAACATCCGGATACCGCGCAGCACGCCGCCGACCGCCACGTCCTGCGGCGTGGTCACCATGACCGCTCCGTCCACGCGCACGAGTTGACACAGCGACAACTGCGCGTCGCCCGTCCCCGGCGGCATGTCGATCACGAGGTAGTCGAGTTCCCCCCATGCGACCTGCTGGAGGAACTGGCGGATGACCCCCATGATGATGGGTCCGCGCCAGATCGCCGGAGCGTCCTCCTCGATGAGGAATCCGATGCTCATGAGCTTTACCCCGTGCGCCTCCAGAGGCACGACTTCTTCGCGGTCGATCCGTGGCTTCTCCTGGATGCCGAACATCGTCGGGATGTCCGGACCGTAGATGTCGGCGTCGAGCAGTCCGACGCGATGGCCCCGCCGGGTCCAGGTTGCGGCGAGATTCGTGGAGATCGTGGATTTCCCGACGCCACCCTTGCCCGAACTCACCGCGACGACGCGGCCCACGCCCGGCATGGGCGGCGCCTGCGAAGGGTGGCGCCGTGCCGCTCCCCCGTCGTCGCCCTTTGGGGGCGGCCCGGGACGCTTGGGCGCGGGATCCATGATCGGAAGCGGCCGGGGGCCGCGGGTCGGCGTGTCGGACACGGGTTGACGCTCGACTACGCGACGGCCTCGACGGAATGGACCATTGGGAGCGCGTGGCAAAGGTGCTGTTCGATCCCGGCCCGAAGCGTGGCGGTCGACATGGGACAGTCGTAGCAGGCGCCGACGAGCCGAACCGCGACGCACCCGCTCTCCGGGTCGAACGAAACGAGCTGAATGTCCCCTCCGTCCGCGCGCACCGCGGGACGGATGTCGTCGAGGACTCTCTCGATCTCGTCGAGCGTGCTCTCAACGGTGGCAGTGCTCAAATCGTCTGGATCCTGGCGCGGGTCGGGGGAGCGTTTCCGTGCCCTGCGGACACCCCGGAGTCGACGTTTCGGAGGGCTTGAGAAAGGTAGGATTCCGCCGTCCGGCGGTCAACGAGAGCTGGGCAGAAAAAGGAGCTCGCTTTCCACCGTCGCGGACGGCCGGCCCGGGCGGAGCCGGATGAGCGGACTCTCGGTCCACACGGCTCCCATGTCTCGATAGTGTAGATCGAGCGGGTTGCCGGCCTGCCCCGTGGGCAGCAGGAAGTAGCCCGC
>VXMR01000121.1 GCA_009841005.1 Gemmatimonadales bacterium | reverse complement strand
CCGGTCGATCGGGCGCGGAGCGTCGAGATCCTGAGCGTGGAGCGGAGCGGCGGCGACGACCGCGAGAGCGAACAGCCCGCACGCGGCGAGTCGGCGGGCGCGGCGCGAGGGCGGCGTGCGAGGCGGGGCTTGGCTTGTCACGGCGGTCTCCCGGGATCGAGGCTACGGCGGGCAGCGGGTCATCCCTTACTATACTGCGACGACCGGGCGAGATTCGAGGTCCGCGTCGGAGTCCCGGAAATTCGGAGGGTCCCATGAGGTCAGTTCCAAGCGCCCACGCCCGCGCCCCGCGGGCCGGATTCCGGCCGGCGCGTGTCCGGCCGGGGAGCGTCCTGCCGGGGGGCACCCTGCTGGCGGTCCTTGCGGCGGCGTGCGGCGGGCCCGCACCCGAGGCGGAGCCGTTCGACGTGGTGGAGGCGACGATTCCGGAGATGCAGGCGGCGATGGAGAGCGGGCAGGTCACGTCGCGGCAGATCGTCATGGAGCACCTGGCGCGGATCGCGCGCTACGAGTGGCAGATCAACGCGGCCGTGTCGATCAATCCGAACGCGCTCGCGGAGGCCGAGGCGCTCGACGCGGAGCGGGCGGCGGGCGACGTGCGCGGGCCGTTGCACGGCATCCCGGTCGCGCTCAAGGACAACATCCACACGACACACATCCCGACGACGGGCGGGTCGCTCGCCTTCGAGGGGTATCACCCGCCGTACGAGGCCACGCTGACGACGAACCTGCGCGAGGCGGGCGCGATCATCATCGCGAAAGCGGGGCTCACGGAGTTCGCGAACTTCATGGCGGGGCCGCCGAACCAGATGCCCGGTAACTACAACGCCCTCACGGGTTACGGCCTCAACCCCTACGATCCGCGCCGCGACCCTCGGGAAGACCGGGACGATGGGCGTCCGGCGCTCACCACGGGCGGCTCCAGCTCCGGAATCGGGACCGCCGCGAGCTTCTGGTCCGCGAACGTGGGGACGGATACCGGCGGGTCGATCATCAGCCCCTCGAACGCGAACATGCTCGTCGGCATCCGGCCCACGATCGCGCGAGTCAGCCGCTGGGGCGTGGCGCCGGTGACACTGGACCACGACATGGCGGGGCCGATGGCCCGCACCGTGACGGACGCGGCGATCATGCTGGGGGCGATGGAGGGGACGGAGCCCGACCCGAACGACGCGGCCACCGCGCGGTGCGAGGCGCCGCCGGGCCGCGACTACACGCCCTTCCTGAACGCCGGCGGGCTGGAGGGCGCCCGGATCGGGATCCCCAGGGCCTTCTACTACGAGCCCGTGGAGGTCGGAGGCGAGACGATCGGGGGCCTCGGCGAGGAGGCCGCGGCGCTCATGTCCGAGGCCATCTCGGTGCTCGAGGCGGCGGGCGCGATCATCGTGGATCCGGCCGAGATCCCCAGCTTCGTCGATCCGGACCCGGAGGCCAACTTCAACACGTGGCCACTCTGCATCGGCGGGCACCAGGCGAAGGGGTCGGACGAGGGGTGTTCGGTCAACTTCAAGTACGGGATGAAGCGCGATTTCGATGCGTGGCTCGAATCGCTCGGGCCCTCGGCGCCGGTCCGGACGCTGACCGAGCTTCGGGAGTGGAACCTCGCGCACCGCGACGCGGGGTCGATGAAATACGAGCAGTCGCGCTACGACATCTCCGATGAGATGGACGTGGAGGCGGACCGCGCCCGGAACGCGGCGGACATGGCGAAGGACTCGCTGCTCAGTCAGATGCGGGGGATCGACGCCGTGCTGGAGGAATACGACCTGGACGCGATCTTCACGCCGGGGAGCCGGGGCGCCGCACTCGCAGCGCGGGCACAGTACCCGCACATCGTCGTGCCCTTCGGCTTCGTGCCCAACGCACCGACGCCGGCCTTCCCCGAGGGCTTCGACGCACGGCCCGCGCCGTTCGGGATCGGGTTCACGGGGGCCGCCTGCAGCGAGCCGCGGCTCATCGAACTCGCGTACGCCTTCGAGCAGGCCAGCCGGCGGCGCGTGCCGCCCGAGAGCTTCCCGTGAGCTACACCGTACAGGATCTGGTCGACCTGTTCGACCTCGAGCCGGTCGAGCGGAACATCTATCGCGGGCAGAACCGGGACATCGGCTCGGGCCGGATCTTCGGGGGACAGGTGCTCGCACAGTCGCTCGTGGCGGCGCGACGGACGGTCGACACCGAGGACCGCGCCGCGCACTCGCTGCACGGGTACTTCATCCTGGCCGGCGACCTGGAGATTCCCGTCGTCTACTTCGTGGACCGCCTGCGCGACGGACGGAGCTTCACCACGCGGCGCGTGACGGCGATCCAGCACGGACGCGCGATCTTCAACATGTCCGCCTCGTTCCACAAGACGGAGGATGGCATCGAGCACCAGGACGAGATGCCGGATGTGCTGCCGCCGGAGGCGCTCGAGTCGGAGATCGACATCATCCGGCGGAATGCCGAGCGCGTTCCCGAGCCGCTCCGTTCCCTGCTCACGCAGGACCGGCCGCTCGACCGGCGTCCCGTGGCCCCGCTCGACCCCTTCAAGCCGAAGCCGGACCGGCCCGTCCGGCGGGCGTGGATCCGCACCGTCGGAGAATTGGGCGACGATCCGCTCGACCACCAGGCGGTCCTCGCCTACGCCTCCGACTACGGGCTCCTGCGCGCCGCCCTCGTTCCGCACGGGCGCACTTTCTTCGACCGCGACCTGATGGGCGCCTCGCTCGACCACGCGATCTGGTTCCACCGTCCCTTCCGGGTCGACGACTGGCTCCTGTACGTGACCGAGAGCACGGTCGCGAGCGGGGCGCGGGCGTTCACGCGCGGGAGCTTTTTCACGCGGGAAGGGGCGCTCGTGGCCTCGGTCGCCCAGGAGGGGGTGATCCGGACCGGAGGCCGGCCCACTCCGGCTGACGGACCCGCAACCGATGAGGGAGACGACAAATGACGCGACGAACCACACGACTCGGCATCCTTTTCTGCTCCATCGCGGTCAGCGGGGTCGCCGCGGCGTGCGGCGGCTCCGGCGACGAAGGCGGCTCCGCGAACGCGGACGGCGCGGCGCCGCAGCTTGAGCCCGTCAACGACCTGCCCAACCCCTACGAGCGCCTGGAACCGTGGGCGGACCTGCCTCCGGGCGCAGTGCAGTGGGGGCAGGTCACGGGCGTCGAGCAGGGGCCCGACGGCCATCTCTACGTCCTGCACCGCTGCTTCGAGAACAGCTGCGCCGACCGGCCCGAAGACCCGATCGTCAAGTACGACATGTCCGGCCGGGCGCTCGCTTCCTGGGGCGCGGGACTGTTCAACTATCCGCATGGATTTTACGTGGACGGCGAGGGAAACGTCTGGGCGACGGACGCCCGCGGAAACGGGGAACTCGGGCACCAGGTGTTCAAGTTCAGCGCCGACGGCGAACTCCTGCTCACCCTCGGGCAGGCCGGCGTCGCGGGCCTCGGGCCCGATGTGTTCAACCAGCCGACGGATGTCCTCGTCCTTCCCGGCGGCGACTTCCTCGTCACCGAAGGTCACGGCGAGGGCAACGACCGCGTCGTGCGCTTCAGTCCCGAGGGGGAGTTCCTCGACGCCTGGGGCGGGCCCGGCTCCGGCCCCGGCCAGTTCAGCACGCCGCACGCGATCGCCAGCGACTCACAGGGACGGATCTTCATCGGCGACAGGGCCAACAACCGCATCCAGATCTTTCTCGAGGACGGCACGTTCCTGGAGGAATGGAAGCAGTTCAGCCGTCCCAGCGGGATCTTCATCGACGACGACGACACGATCTACGTCGCGGACTCCGAGAGCTGGGGGCCGAACAACCCCGGCTGGAAGAAGGGAATCCGGATCGGGAGCGCGCGGGACGGCTCGGTCTCGTACTTCATCGAGGACATCGAGTCCACGACGATCGAGCACAGCGGGGCCGAAGCCGTGGGCGTGGATTCGGAGGGCAACGTCTACGGCGGCGTCGTCCGCCGACGCATGCTGGAGAAGCACGTGCGCGTGAGGTAGGGGGCCCGCGCCGGGTACCGCGGCCCGGACCGCGGCGCGGCTACTTCGTCCAGATCACCACGGCTCCGCAGCGCGCGTCGTATCCGCCGAACTCCGGCGGCAGCTCGCCGGCTCCCTGGTACACCTCGATGCCGCCGACCTCCACGGGCAACACGAGCGAGTCCAGCTCCCGGACCGGAATCGGGGAACCATCGAGATAGGCGCTGAGTTCGCAGCCTCCGGGCGTGAATCCTCCGGCTGCCCGCGAACTCTCGACCCAGCAGTCGCGGAACCCGGAGCCGGGGCAGCGAAGGCGGATGCCGGGCGCGTCGGCGAGCATGTGCGAGACGCGGAGCGGGCGCCGGCGGTCGATGTCCTCCAGCGTGAAGTACGTGCCGCCGCCTATCAGTTCTCCGAAGTACTTGCGGTCGTAGAACCCGTTGATTTCCAGCCGCCTCGGTCGGGTCGCCGTCACCACGAGCGGTTCCATCTCCACCGGCGCGGGCACGAGGCCGACCTGGAGTTCCGTGCTCAGTCCGCGGACCACCGTCACCTGGTAGCGGAGCGAAGCGTAGCCGATCCTCTCGACCTCGAGCAGGTGCTCCCCGCCGGGCACGCCGGTGAGGGCGAACCGGCCCTGGCGGTCGCTCTGGACCTCGGCCGGCCGCCCGACGAGCGACACCGTGGCCGTGGCCACCGGCTCCTCCGTGGACGCATCGAGCACGCGGCCCACGATCCTCCCCGGTTCGGTGTCTCCGAACAGGACGCGCAGGTGGACTTCGGCCGGCGTACCGGGTTCGAACACGATCGTCGATTCCTCGCTCGAATCATCCCCGAACTCCGCCCACAGCGTCGCCGCCGACACACCGCCGGGAACGCAGACCGAGAAGCGCCCGTCGGCCCCGGCGGGTTCGCGCAGCGGCCTGAGCACCTGCTCGCTGGTCCAGCGGAGGACGACCGTAGCCCCGGGAAGGTTGAGCGCCCCCGACTCCTCCGTGACGAGGACGTGAACCGACGCCCGCTCGCCGCACTGCGCCTGTTGGCCCGCGGCCGCGCCGACGGTCGTGGCCAACTGCGCAAGCACCAGAGGCGCCAGGGTCGCCGCCCATCGAACGGTTCGGCTGGTCATGTCCCGACTCCCGTGAAGAAAAACTACCTGGTCCAGGCGACGACGGCGCCGCAGCGGTTGCGCTCGTCCCGGAACTCGGCCGGCAGGCCCGCCGGTCCCGTATAGACCTCGAGACCGGCGACCTGGTTCGGCACCACCACTCCACCGATGCCGGATATCCGCAGAGGGATACCGTCGACGTATATGGCCACCGGACAACCCTTCCAGCCCATGAGCCCCGTCGTGTTCACCAACGTCACGCCCCGGCTGCGGATCTCCGGAACATGGTCTTCGATAAAGCGGCCGACGGTGCTCGGCCGCCAGCGCTCGATGTCCTCCGCGGTGAGGAACCTGCCGACGCCGAGCATTTCGCCCCGCAGCCTGCGTTCGTAGAAGCCCGTGACCTCCAGTTGGCGCGGCCGCGTGGCCGTCGCCACCAGCGGGTCCATCTCCGCTGAAGTCGGGACGAGGCCGATCTCCACTTCCGTCGTGAGACCGCGGTGCACCGCGACCACGCGGCGTAGCGGTGCGTAGCCCGGGCGCTGCACCTGCAGTGCGTGGACCCCGACAGGCAGGCCGCTCAGGACGAACCGGCCTCGGCCGTTCGTCTCGACCGTCCCCGTCCGCTCGGACACGGACACGGCTGCCGCGGTCACGGGATCCTCAGTCACGCCATCATTCACCTGGCCGATGATCCGTCCTGTCCCCGCCGAGCCGGTGAGGATCCGCAACTCGACAGCCGTCGTCACTCCAGGCTCGAACCCGACGACCGCCTGTTCGCTCGAGCCGTCCCCGAACTCGGCCCAGAGGGTCGCCTCCCGCCCGTCGTCGGGAACGCACAGTTGGAAGCGCCCATCCGCCCCGGCCGCACCGCGCACCGGCGTGCGCTCGGCGGCCGTCCAACGAAGGACCACCGTGGCTCCGGGCGCGTGCACGGTCCCCGACTCGTCCGCGACGAGGACTCTCAGCAAGGCCCGGTCACCGCAGTCCTGCGCCTGCCGCGCCTCGACGGATCCGGCGCCGGCCGCCAGCGAAACCACCATCAGCGCCGCCATCGCCCGGGCGCGCGTCGGATTCAGGTTGATAACCATATTCGTCACAAGGACGGCTCCCGGTCGGGTCAGGTCACTCCACGGGCGCCGAGAGTCGAACTCGCGGCGTCGGAGTTTCATGCGAACGCCGAGTCGATCGCGGCGGCGTGCCTGCCGAGGAAGGCGTCGAATTCCGCGACCAGCGCGTCGCAATCCTCGTCGTCGTGCGCCATCGAGACTGTGACGAACCCCCGGCGGGCCACGTAGAACCCGGCGAGCAGCATCTCGAGCTGGAAGAGATCGCGGGCCGCCATCGGCGTGTGGGCGACGTCGGCGCGGCGGCGGATCGGCGTCCGCTGGAAGTGGACGGTCATGATCGAACCGCGGCCCGTGACCTGCGCGGGCGCGTCCCTCGCCGCCGCGACCCCGTTGAGGGCGGCCCGCAGGGCGTCTCCCCGCACCGTCAGCCGGCGCACCGCGTCGGGCGTGAACACGTCCCGCAGCCCCGTGAGGCCCGCCGCCATGGTCAGCGAGTTGTTGTTGTGCGTGCCGGGGTGGCTCAAGTGATTCTCCCGGCGCGGATCGAAGCGGTCCATGAGATCGGCGCGCCCCCCGAAGGCGCCGAAGGAGGCGCCGCCCCCGAGGTACTTTCCGAAGGTCGTGAGGTCGGCGTGGATGTCGAGCGCCCCCTGCAGGCCGCCCGGAGCGAGCCGCGACGTCTGGACCTCGTCAAAGACCAGGGGGACGCCCGCCCGGCGCGTCGCGTCCCGAAGCGCCTTCAGAAACACCCGGGTGCCGGGGATGCATCCGCCGCCCGCGAGCATCGGCTCCACGAGCACGCAGGCGAGGTCGGTCGCCCGTTCCGCGATGAGGGATCGCGCGGATTCGGCATCGTTGTAGTCCGCGACGATCCACGGGAAGGGCACGTTGAGGCGCCGGTCCGGGCCCGTGAAGTTCAGGGGTCCGCCATGATACGCACCGTCGAACACGAGCACGCCCTCCCGGCAGGTCACGGCGCGCGCCAGGCTGACCGCCATGAGGTTCGCCTCCGTCCCGGAATTCGTGAAGCGCAGACGGTCGACGGACGGAAAGCGGC
The DNA here is from genome assembly GCA_009841005.1 of Gemmatimonadales bacterium. GTDB lineage: Bacteria > Gemmatimonadota > Gemmatimonadetes > Palauibacterales > Palauibacteraceae > Palauibacter > Palauibacter polyketidifaciens. The sequence continues at coordinate 9,805 of VXMR01000121.1, read as the reverse complement.
GACAGATGAGTTCGGCGAATTCCTGCTGGTTCGGGCTCGGCCCGCCGAGGGTCAGGCCCCTCCCCGCCGCCTCCACGATCGCGGCCCGGATGGCGGGGTCCGAGTGGCCGTAGAGCCCGGCCGTGTAGTCATTGAGGAAATCGACGTAGACGTGCCCGTCGAGGTCGTGGAGCCGCGACCCTTCGCCCCGGACGATGGTGACCGGGAAGGGGTCGTAGTGGTTGACCGTTCGCGTGTCCGCTCCCGGCAGGTAGTTCGTCGAGCGCTCGAAGCTCGCCTGGCTCAGGGGATTCGCGGCCGCATAGCGGGCCGCCGCGTCGGCCGCGAGTTCCTCCAGCGATCGCGTCCGGACCGGGCCAGTCGTCATCTGTTCCATCCCGCGCTCGGGTTCCGCTACGTTGCCGGTACGACCCGGTGCGCCCCCGGTGCGAGCGGGCGTCTCCCGGACGGTTGCACCCCATCGGAGGATACCAAGATCGTGGAGAGAAGAAAACTCGCCCATACCGACCTGGAAGTGTCGCGTGCCTGCATGGGCACGATGACGTTCGGGTCGCAGACCGATGTCGATACCGCCGCGGCGATGGTGGACCTGTGCTTCGAGCGGGGGATCGACTTCTTCGACACCGCGAACGTCTACAACCAGGGCCTTTCGGAGGAGATTCTGGGAGAGGTCCTCGGGGACCGGCGCGCGGAGATCGTCCTCGCGAGCAAGGTCCGCAATCCGATGGGAGACCCCGTCGAATACACGGGCCTCTCGCGCGACGCGATCCGCCGCGGCATCGACGAGTCGCTGCGGCGGCTCGGAACCGACTATCTGGACATCTATTACCTGCACCTGCCGGACTATGACACGCCCATAGAGGAGAGTCTCGCCACGCTGGAGGAGCTTCGCGTCGAGGGCCTCATCCACTATCCGGCGACGTCCAACTACAGTGCGTGGCAGATGGGCGAAATGTTCTCGGTCTGCGAGCGGGAGGGCTGGGCGAAGCCGTGGATCGCGCAGCCGATGTACAACCTCGCGGCGCGCGGAATCGAGCAGGAGTACCTCGCGTTCACGAAGCGCTACGGGATCTCGAACGTCGCCTACAACCCGCTCGCCGGCGGGCTTCTCACCGGCAAGCAGAGCCCGAAGGGACCGCTCCCCGGAACCCGCTTCGACGACAACCGGATGTACCTGGACCGTTTCTGGCACGACGAGTACTTCCACGCCGTGGCCGAGGTCGAGACGATCGCCCGGGACGCCGGCCTGACGCCGGTGCAGCTCGCGCTGGGGTGGCTGCGGGCGCAGGAGGGCGCGGATTGCATCATCCTCGGCGCCTCCCGCATGGAGCACCTGGAGGAGAACCTCGCCGCGTTCGACGCGCCGCCGCTCGGCGACGAAGTGCTTGCCGCCTGCGATGGCGTGTGGGCGCGGCTCCGCGGCCCGACGCCCGCCTACAACCGCTGAGTCTCAAGCGCGACGCGAACCACGCTGGGGTGCCGTTACGCGTCGCGGGGCGAGCCCTCCAGCAGACCCTCGAAGGGGCGTTCCTCGGCGCCGTTCTCGGTGCAGACGGCGTAGTGCGTCTCCGCCGACCCGTACAGCGCGACGCCGGCCGTCTCCCCCTGCTTGTTCAGGAGGAAGAAACGGACGTCGAAGTTCGGGAGGCCGCGTTCGTTGAGGAGGCGCGACTCGACCGTGTTCGACCGGATCCGCTCCAGCGTGGCCATGCCCGCGTCGAGCGGGCTCATCCCCTGGCGCATGAACTCGACGGCGAGGAAGGAGGAGAGGTTGTAGAGGTTCGCCTCGCCCCGGCCCGTCGAGCCGACGGCGCCCACGTCGTTGTCCACGTACAGCCCGGCCCCGAGGATCGGGGAGTCGCCGGTGCGGCCGGGGATCTTCCAGGAGAGCCCGCTCGTCGTGGTGACGCCGCAGACGTCCCCGTCCGCGTTCACCGCGTTGCAGTTCGTCGTCCCCCAGAAGGAATGGGCCGGGATCAGGCCGTCGTCGACCATCGAGAGCCCGGCTTCGAGCCGCTTGCGCGGGTCGAGCCAGTGGCCGGGATCGATCCGCCGGCGCCACTCGAGCCACAGGGCGCGTGACGCCTCCGTGTTGAGGTCGTCCTCGATCTCGAACCCGAGTTGGCGGGCGAACGCCTGGGCGCCGGCGCCGACGAGGAGGTGGTGGTCCGTGAGTTCGGCCACGGCCTTCGCGACGAGCGACGGGGTGCGGACGCCCTCGAGCGCCGCGACGCCGCCGGCCCAGCGCCGGGGACCGTGCATGCAGCAGGCATCGAGCTGGACGACGCCGTCCGCGTTGGGGAGCCCGCCGTAGCCGATCCCCATCTCGGTGGGGTCGTTCTCCGGAATGTTCACGCCCGCCATGAGCGCATCGAGCACGTCCTCTCCCTCGACGATCCCGCGGAAGGCGCGTTCCACCGAGCTTTCGGGTCCGCCGTTGTTGAAGCGGATCCCGCTGAGGTCGGAGACGACGATGGGCGGAGCGGCCCGCGGGCGGTGGACGGCGGGAGCCCCGAAGCGGGCGGCGGCCCCGGGAGGACGGCGCTCGGCGGCCAGAGCGGCGGGTGTGGCTGCCGCGGCCAGGCCGGCGGCGGAGGTCCGAACGAAGTCTCGGCGGTCCATGCTCATGTTCTCCATCCTCGGTCGAAGAGCCCGTTTGCCCTCAACATACGACGGTCTGGATGGAAGCCGCAGATGGAAGCCGATGGTGCGGATGGCGGCGGGCACGAATCGATGTTATCATAAGTTAGTATCATGATAACATATGGTCCGGCAACAGCAAAGATCGGAACGGGATGCCGCAGGATGATCCGCACCCAGATTTCGGTAGACAGAGAACTCTACGAGAGAGCCAGGGAAGCGGCCCGGCGAGAGGGAATCTCGCTTGCGGAGCTGTGCAGGAGAAGTCTGGCCGAGACCCTCTCGAGGCTGCCCGACGAGCATCCGTGGATGGCCTATCTGGGAACGGTCGATGGTGAGTCCGGAGACAGCGCAACCGTCGATGAAGTGGTCTACGGGCGCGCGACGCCTTGAAGGGACGAAAGGTCTTCCTCGACACGGGCATCCTCATCGCAGCTCTCAACCGGCGGGACCGGTACCATGCGCAGGCGCGTTCGCTGTTCGGCGGACCCTTGCCACGCTGGCATTCCTCGGTGCTCGTCTGGTCGGAGGCGTATTCCTGGCTCCTGCACCGCCACGGCGAGGAGCAGGCCCGTGCGTGCCGCCGTCTCGTGGAGAACCTCGACGGACTCGTCCTGCTCGAGGGAACGTCCCGGCTCCACCGTGACACCTGCCGCATCCTCGACCGGTTGCGAGGGGCGCGCCTGACGTACGTGGACGCGTCCAGTCTTGCCCTGATGGAACAACACGAGATCGGGATTGCATGGGCCACGGACCATCACCTGGGGCTCACCGGGGCGGAAGTGTTTCCTCGATCGTGAGCCGGGATCGGCGCCGTCTCTCGGCCTCAGTCGCGGAGCGCCTGTCTCTCGAACAGCAGCCGGTCGAGTCCCTGCGTAAGCCCCACCCGTTCCGGCGCCAGCCGGGCCGCGAGGAGGGTTCCGCCCACGTACGGCTCCGCACTCGACCCCGCGTCGTGGCGGATCGAGAGGCGCTCGCCGGGAAGGCCGAAGATCGATTCCACGGAGATGACGTAGCTCGGAAGCCGGAGCGAGTGGACCTGCGCGCCGCCGATCGTCGCCCCTCGCGCCTCCCGTGACCCCAGCGTGTCCTCGACCGGCCGGCCGAATTCGTTGGTCGCGACCGTCCCCAGGAACTCGGCCAGTTCCTGTGCGGTGCCGCTCGGCGCGTCGGGCTTCGCCACCGAGGCCATGTCGACGATCTCCCAGTGCGGCACGTGGCGCGCCGCGATCCCGGAGAAGTGCTTCAGCAGCGCCGCCGTGATCGAGAAGTTGCCCGCGGCGATCACGCCGACGCCCCGGGCGCGGGCGGCCTCGTCGATCTCTCCGTATTCCCGGCCCGTGAGCCCCGAGGTCCCGACGACCGCGGCCACGCCCGCCTCGATCGCGCACATGATGTTGCCGTAGACGGCGCTCGGGTGCGTGTAGTCGATGTAGACATCGGCCGACTCGCGGAGCGCTTCGCCCACGTCGGCGGAAATCCGCACGCGGGAGCCGCCCGTCTCGCCCTGCACGTCCCCGACGGTCTGTCCCGCCGCCCGCCGCGCAACCGCGCCCGTCAGTTCGAACTCCTCCGATTCGAGGATGGCGGCCACGACGCTCTCGCCCGTCCATCCCGTAGCCCCTCCCACGCACACCCGAATGCTCATCTTCGCTCCCGTCCATTGGCGGTTCCATGGCGGCTCTGTGACGGTTCCATGGCGACCCGATGGTGGCTCTTCCGACGTTCCCGCGGGAACGTCTTCAGTCTCCCGGACGGTTGGCGACGATCGCGATCCGGGAGCCGTCGGGGCTCACGGCAAGCCGGGTGATGCCCTCGACGCCGAGGTCCGAGAAATCGGCGATCTCCGTCCAGTCCGAGCCTTCCGACCAGGCGAACAGCCGGCCGCCATCTCCCATGAGGATCTCGCCCTCCGGCGTCCACGCGTAGTCCTCCCGCCCCGGTAGCGTGAGCGTGATCCGCTCGCTGGCTCCGTCAGCCGCGCCGAGACGTTCGATCCACCACTCCTCGTCCGAGATTTTTCGCACGAAGGAGATCGCCTCCGTCCCCGGCACCCGGTGGATGGACCGGCCCGGGCGCTCCGCGACGACCCGAATCTCCCCGCTGAGCGCGTCGCCGACCTGGAGCGTGGGGGGATCTCCGAGGATGAACATCGCCACGACGTGTTCGTTGGCCCACGCGTGGTATCCCACCGGCTCGGCCGTCGCGAAGATCGGCCCCAGCGGCTCGCCCGAGAGGTCGTAGCGCCACAGGTACTGCTTACCCCGGATCTCGTGGATCGCGGAGAAGGCGTCCTGCCCGGGGATCTGGAGCGCCGAGAACTCGCTCGCCTCCTCCGTGCGCGTCAACCGCTCCGACGCGCCGGATCCCGCGCCGTCCCCCGCCCCGGAGGCCGCGAGTCGCATGATCTCCGTCTGCCTCCGGTCCAGCGCCGCCGTGTGGAGGATCGCCGAGCCGTCCAGGAGGAAGCTCGGCTGGTTGTCGTACGCGTCGCGGTCCGTCGCCTGCGCCAGACCGGAGACCGAGAGCGCGCCCCCGTCACGCACGAGCGTACCCATCCAGATGTCGGTCGAGGGGGAGCCGGCAGCCGTTGGAGTATAGCCCTCCGGCGCCGGCCCGATCTCCGGCATCGGCCCATCCGGCGGCTCCGCCGGGAAGGCGACCGCCGCCTCCGGTCCGCCGCTCTCCGGCGCTCCCCCGTTGTCTTGGGCGCAGGCCACCGCGACCGCCGCCGCGAACCCGCCGAACGCCAGGGTCACCATCGTTCGCTGAGTCAGTTGTGCCATGCCTTCCTCCTGACAGCCCGACTAAGGGTCTTGCGGCAGGACGCCGAGGATGACGCGCGAGGGGTGTTCAGCGGACCGGTACACGGTCTGCGTCGCGGCCTGGTAATCGCCCGGTGACGCCGTGTAGGTGTCCACGAACGTCTGCGGGTTCCGGTCGTAGGCCGGGAACCATGAACTCTGGACGTGGACCATCAGCCGGTGCCCCGCCTTGAAGGTGTGGAAACGATCCCGGAGGTCGATCTCGATCCTTGTGACCTCTCCCGGCACCATCGGCTCCGGATTCTCCAGGTCGTTCCGGAAGCGGCCCCGCATGATCTCGCCCGCGAGATGCATCTGGTATCCGCCCATCGGGACGTCGCATTTGGCGCTGGGCGGCGCGTCGTCGGGATAGACGTCGATCAGCTTCACGATCCAGTCGGAGTCCGTCCCGGTCGTCGAGACGAAGATCTCGGCCCCGATCGGGCCCGCGATCGTGAGATCCTCCGCCAGTGGTTCGGACTGGTAGACGAGGACGTCGGGGCGCTCCGAGGCGAAGCGCTGATCCTCCACCTTCCACAGGTGGCCGAGCGTGGTGCGCTCCTCGGCCGAGAACGGCACCGGGTTGGCGGGGTCGCTCACGTATGAATCCGCGTGCGAGCCCGCCGCCGCATCCCCGGCCGACCCCGCGGCGGAGTCGGCGGTTCGCGTCGGCGGCTCGAAGCCCAGCGTTCCGTCCGGCCCCAGGTAGATGCTCACCGGAGTGACGCCCACCGGCGGCCATGCGTCGTAGGCGTGCCACTCATTCGTCCCCGTACGGAAGACGTTCGCCTCCGTCGCGTCCCACGTCCCCTCGTCCTTCAGGTGGTGCTCGAAGAAGGGGTACTGGAACTCGCGCTGGAAGTGGAGCGAGGTCCTGCTGTCGAAGGCGATGCAGCCGAGGAAGTCGCCGTCCATGCGCCGCCAGCCGCCGTGGAGCCAGGGGCCGACGACGAGCGTGTTCTCGAGGCCGGGGTTCTCCGTCTCGACTGTGCGGTAGATCGACATCGGGCCGTAGAAGTCCTCGGTGTCGAACCAGCCCGCCACGTTGAGCGTCGCGGGGCGGACATCGTCGAGGTAGCGGAGGGCGTTCTGCCGCTGCCAGAACTCGTCGTAGTTCGGGTGCTCGATGAAGTCCCGCCACGCCGGCACGTCGCCGTGGAAGTAGAGTTCGTCCACCGCGATGGCGGAACCGGCGTTGAGGAAGAAGTCGTAGCCGGAGGGGGTGCCGTAGTCGAAGCGGGCGCCGCGCGTGTCCGTGGGGCCGTCGCGACGGCGGGCATTCCCGGACAGCCACGAGAAGGCGTACATGATCCGGAAGGCGCCGTTATGGTGCCAGTCGTCGCCGATGAACATGTCCGAGGGCGAGGCCTGGGGTGACGCAGCGACGAGCGCAGGGTGCGCGTCCACCATCCCCATCACCGTCTGCCAGCCGGGGTAGGAGATCCCCCACTGTCCCACGCGTCCGTTGTGGTTCTCGACGTTCGCGAGCAGCCACTCGATCGTGTTCCAATTGTCCGTGATCTCGTCGGTGTCGGTCGGGCCGCGGGGTTCCGGCGCGGGGGCGCGGATGACCTCGAACTCGCCCTCCGACCGGAACTGACCGCGCACATCCTGGAAGGCGAAGATGTACCCGGAACGGTCGAACTCCGCGGAGGGCCCGAGCGGGTTCCGGTATTCGCCGGGTTCGTAGGGACCGATGGAATAGGGGGTTCGGAAGAGGAGGATGGGATATTCGCGCGAGCGGTCCCGCGGCGCGTAGACGAGCGTGTAGAGTTCGATCCCGTCCCGCATCGCGACCATGTGCTCGGACTTCTCGTAGTTCGCTACGAGATAATCGTGGTGTGCCGCCTCGGCGGCTTCGGCCTCGGCTTGGGCGGCAGCGGTCTGGGCCGGGGTCGGCGGCGGGGCGTTCGTTCCGTCTTCCGGCGGCGCGCACCCGGCTGCGAACGGCGCGACCGTGAACAGCGCGACCGCCCGGTGCATAATCCCCAATCCACGGCCCGGCCGGTCCGATCGCGTCATCGTGTTCCTCTCCGCCGAAGCTCCGCCCAGTGGGTGAGCGCGTTGCCGAGCCTCACGTTCGGGAGCGTGATCGCGATGACCGAGCCGTTCAGCACGTCGCCCCTGAGCCGAAGTTCGAGCGAGAGCACGGAGTCCGTCCGGTTCGCGTCCTCGGTGCCGATGTTGCCACGGAAACCGCCGCGCAGGTATTCGCCGTCGAAGCGGGCGTTGTTGAGCAGCGTCCACAGGTCGTCTCCCAACTGGACGTGGACGCGTCCGTCCTCGTCGATCGCGAGCGCCAGGCGGTGCGGGCCCATGTGCGTGTCCACTTCGCCGACCCAGTCCCCCGCGAGATCCGGCATGGGCGCAAAATCGATCAGCGGGGCTCCGCCCTCCGTCTCCTCCTCGAGAATCCCCTCGCGCGCCAGGCGGTGCGGGTCGGGCACCTCCGGCCGCGTCGGCTTCGGCACGGCCTCCGGGAACAGGGTATGCCAGATGAGATTCGAGATGTAGCCGGTGAGGGGCGTCGCCGCGTTCTGGAGGACGACGACCGCCGCATTCTCTTCAGGGGCGATCGCGAGTTCCGTGCGGACGCCGCCCATCCCGCCGCCGTGGCGCTGGAGCGTGAGGCCGCCGGGGAGGTCGCGGATCGTCCACCCGATGCCGTACGCGTTGTCGGGCGCGCTCTCCCGGATCGGCCGCCGCATCGCCTCGATCGACGCGTCCGTGAGGATCCTCCGTTGATGGTCCAGGTCGTGGCCGAGGTGGAACATCCCGAAGCGGACGAGGTCGTGGGCGCTGCTGAACACGGCGGATCCGCCGGGATGGTCGAAGTCGTAGAACGGGATGGGGCTCTGGTCCGTCGCGTATCGCGTCGCCGTGAAGTCCTCGAGCCCGGGGCCGATGTCGACCGAGGTCCGTGTGAGTCCGAGCGGCTGGAACACTTCGTCGCGCATGAAATCCATGTACGACTGTCCCGAGACGCGCTCGATGATGTAGTCCAGGATGCCGTAGCCGAGGTTCGAGTAGTTCCAGCGTTCGTCCGGCGCCGTCACGAGATTCGCGTAGCGGCGGATCGTCTCGTCCATGTGCGGACGCCGGTACGGTTCGTCCTCGTAGAAGAACTGGTAGTGGAGGGGGAGTCCCGCCGTGTGGCTCGCCACGCGCCGCACCGTGGCGCCTGCCGCATCCCAGGCCCGCCCGTCGATCTTCGCCGGGCCCAGGTAGTCGTTCGCCGGCGCGTCGAGGTCCAGGAGGCCCCGTTCCACGAGGATCATGAGGCCCGTCGCCGTGATCGGCTTCGAGATCGAGGCGAGCGAATACATCGTGTGTTCCGTGGCGGGGATCCGCCGCTCCCGGTCCGCCCAGCCGAACCCCTCCTCCCACACGACCTCCCCGCCGACCGCGACGGCAACGGCGATCGAGGGCGCGTCCCAGGCGACGAGCGCACCCTGGATCTCGCTCCGAACGGGAGAGAAGTCGGGCACCGTCTGGCCGCGAACATCGGCCGCGCCGAGGGTCAGCATGCCGAGGGACGCAACGCCGAGCCGGAGGACGCCAGGCCGAGTGACGTCAAGCCGCGCGACGCCGGAACGTCTGACGGTGTCCTTCATCCGCATCTCCTTCCGGGAGGGGTGGCTTTGGACGGTGGAGCGGTACGCAGGCGGGCGTCAATGGGCCGAGCGCGGGGCGGACTCATTGACCGTTGGTCGAAGCGGCTTCCATGATGCCTCCATCGACCTGACGGGTCGACTCGGGGCCGAGGTCTTCGCCCGAGCCCGGCAGGCGGGGAAACAGGATGGAAACCATGGCTGAAATGGATCGGCGGACCTTCCTCGGCACCGGCGTGGCGGCCGGCGCCCTGCTCTCCCTCGGCGGCTGCGCGCCTCGGGACGATGACCCGGGTTCGGGATCCGTAGGGTTGGGGGACGACGCCTCCGCTCGGGAGGTCACGGACTTCGCGCTCGACGAGATCACGATCGACGAGGTCCACGCGGGGATGCGGTCGGGCGAGTACACCTGCCGATCGATCACGCAGATGTATCTGGAGCGGATCGAGGCGCTGAACCGGCAGGGGCCGCGGCTGTTCGCGGTGCTCGAGACGAACCCCGACGCGATCGGGATCGCCGACGAACTCGACCGCGAGTTCCAGGCCTCCGGACCGAGGGGGCCGCTGCACGGGATCCCCATCCTTCTGAAGGACAACGTCGACACGGCGGACGGGATGACGACGACGGCCGGGTCGACGGCGCTCCTCGGGTCCGTCGCGCCGCAGGATTCGTTCGTGGCGGCGGGGCTGCGCGCCGCCGGGGCGCTGCTGCTCGGCAAGGCGAACATGAGCGAGTGGGCGGGCTGGAAGT
>VXMR01000141.1 GCA_009841005.1 Gemmatimonadales bacterium | reverse complement strand
TTCGCGTCCGGCTTCCTGTTCGCGTTCAACTTCTTCTGGAGCCTGAAGAAGGGGAAGAAGGCCGGGGCGAACCCGTGGAATGCGACGACGCTGGAATGGCAGACGCCTTCGCCTCCGAAGCACGGCAACTGGGAGGAGATCCCGGTCGTCTACCACGGGCCGCACGAATACAGCCACCCGGACGTGGACGACAAGGACTGGCTGGCACAGAACGAGCGACCGGACGTCGTGAGTCCGGCTGCCGGCAGCCACTAATCGGATAGAAGGGAACAGACGAGATGGCACACGCCGCGACCGCAGGCCGGGTCCCCGAGCGAGGACTCGATGTCTACACCCAGAAGGTGGGAATGTGGGTGTTTCTGTGCTCGGAGGTGATGTTCTTCGCGGGCCTCATCGGCTCGTACGTCGTGCTCCGGTTCGGGGCCTCCGATACATGGGCGGAGCCGAACGAGGTACTGGCTGTCCCGATCACCGCGTTCAACACCTTCCTCCTCATCTGCAGCTCGGTGACGATGGTCAAGGCGTTCGCGGCCGCGCAGATGGGCGACCAGAAGGGGATCAAGCTCTGGCTGCTGTCGACGACCGTGCTCGGTGCCACCTTCCTGGGCGTGCAGGTGTACGAGTACACCGAACTCGTCCTGCACCAGTCGTGGCAGGGGAGCCACGGCTTCACGCCCGCCGCGGGACTGTACGGCGCGACCTTCTACACCATGACGGGCTTCCACGGCTTCCACGTCCTGCTCGGCGTGATCTGCCTGGCGTGGGCCACGATCCGCGCCTGGCGGGGGCACTGGGGCGCGGACAACACACACGGGATCGAAGTGCTCGGCCTCTATTGGCACTTCGTCGACCTCGTGTGGATCATCCTGTTCACGATCGTCTACCTGATCTAGCCAGACATCTGGGGCTGTGGCCGAGAGATACGGAGCGAACGAATGAATGAAGCCGGAGGACACGCGGCGGGCGGCGCGGACGATCACGGGCACGAGCATCCCAAGTACATGCTCATCTGGCTGTACCTGGCCATCCTCACGGCCCTCGAGGTGGGGGTGGTCTACCTCGCGATCGCAAAGTGGTTGATCGTGACGTCACTGCTCATCATGGCGGGGTGGAAGGCGCTGCTGGTCGCGCTCTACTACATGCACCTGAAGTTCGAACCCAACCGCCTGCGGCTGGTGGCGCTGGCGCCGCTGCCGGCCGTGGCCATCATGATCATCGCGATCATGATGGAGTACGTGTAGGCGCGACTTCGCCATGGAGGTAGGGAGTCTTCTGAAGGCCCGCGGGATCCCCTTCGCCGGGATCCCGGGACGGGTCCACTCGATTCGCGGGACGTTTTCCTCGTACCTGGAACTCACGAAGCCGCGCATCACGGCGCTCGTAGTCGCGAGCGCGGCCGCCGGTTTCCTCCTCGGTGCGGCGAGCTTCGACTTCGCCCTGTTCGCGCAGGCCATGGCCGGCGTGGCGCTCGTCGCTTCCGGGACGAGCGCGATGAACCAGGTGCTGGAGCGGGATGTGGACGCGCTCATGGTGCGAACCCGCGCGCGGCCCCTGCCCGCCGGCCGCCTCGCGACGCCGCCCGCCACGGTCATCTCCGGGGCTCTGGCCGCCGCGGGGATCGTCTGGCTGTGGCTCGCGGTCAATCCGGTCACGGCGGGCCTCGCCCTCGCCACCTTCATCTCCTACGACTTCGTCTACACACCGCTCAAGCGCGTGCACTCGCTCTCCACCGTGGTGGGCGCGGTGCCCGGCGCGCTGCCGGTCCTCGGCGGCTGGACCGCCGCCACGGGGCAGTTCGGCCCCGGCGGCTGGGCGTTGTTCGCGATCCTTTTCGTCTGGCAGCTGCCGCACTTTCTCGCCCTGGCGTGGCTTCTCCGCGACGATTACGAAGCGGCGGGGCTTCGCATGCTCTCCGTCGGTGACTTCGAGGGCCGGCAGACGCGTCGCCAGGCGCTGCTCTACGCTCTCACCCTGATCCCCGTGAGTCTGCTCCCGAGCGTCCTCGGCCTCACGGGTGTCGTCTACTTCGCGGTCGCGCTCGTCCTCGGGGCGGGCTTCCTGTGGACCGCGTTCCGGTTCGCCCGCGCCGCGACGCCGGCGAACGCCCGGGGTTTGTTCCGGGCCTCGATCCTGTATCTTCCACTGCTGATGGCGGTACTCGTCCTCGACAAGCTGTAGCAGCCGTGCTGAACACCTTCGCCGCCCTTGCGGCGGCCCCGCAGATGCAGCATACGCCGGACGAACAGGCGGGATACGTCCTCATGTTCGTATTCATGGCGGCGATGCCCTACCTGCTTCTCGTCGTGATCGGAGGCGGGATCTTCCGGGCGCGCCGCCGGCAGCGCCAGCAGGAGGTCGAGAGGGCCCTGGAAGAGCAGCGCAAGTGGGAGGCGGCCCGCGCGGCCGACCCGGACTCCGCGTGTTGACGCTCAGGCGCAGGATCCGGGCCGGACTCGTCGGCGGGCTGCTGGGCGGCTTCGTCCTCGCCGTGCTTTTCTACTTCTACGACCTCGGGCAGGGGACGCCGCTGCAGACTCCCGCCTTCCTCTGGGGGGCGATCATCAGCCGCGCCGAGATCGAGGCCACGATGGGGATCGTCGCGGGCTTCACCGTCATTCACTTCACCGCCTGGGCCGGGCTCGGGATGCTCGCCGCGGCACTCGTTCAGTGGGCGGGCCTCCCGCGCAACGTGTTCATCGGTGCGCTGTACGGCCTCTTCGTGTGTTCGCTCGCGTTCTACATCGGACTCATCCGGGCCCCTTCCGGACTCGTGATGTCCGCGCCGGGATGGCCGGCCGTCTTCTTCGGGAACGCGCTTGCGGGGGTCGTGATGTTCACCCACATGCACTGGGTGAGTTCCGAACCCGGCATCGTGGGGATGATGAACTTCCTGCAGACGCATCGGGTGACGCGGCACGGCATCTACGCGGGGATCCTCGGCGCCCTCGTCGTCGCGTGCTGGTTCCTCATCATCGATTCCGTGCTCCGGCAGCCCCTCTATACGCCGGCGGCACTGGCGACGGTCCTCTTCCGCGGTGCCCCCACGCCGGCCGCGGTCCAGATCTCCTTTGCGCCCGTCGTCGGGTACACGCTCGCGCACTTCGCGTTCTTCGTTCTGTTCGGCGTCGCGGTCTCGGGCCTCGCGAGACAGGTGTCCAGGTTCCCGCCGCTGGCCCTCGGGATCATCGTGCTGTTCGTCGTCTTCGAGGTCTTCTTCATCGCCATGGTCGCGATGCTCGGCGGCTGGATCCTCGAGGAACTCGCCTGGTGGTCGATTCTGGTCGGAAACATCCTCGCGGCGCTCGTCATGGGCGGATATCTGTGGAAGGTCTACCCGGAGTTCGCGGAGAGTCTCCAGGCGGAGAGTCTTTGGGCGGACTGAACCCGCCGCCGGTCCTCGTTGCCACGCGCAGCGCCCACAAACTCCGCGAAATTCGCGGTCTCCTCGCCGACCTTCCCGTCCGGCTGCTCGGCCCGGCGGATCTCGGCCTTCCCGAACACGAGGAGGAGGACGACCTCGAACCCTTCGATACCTTCGCGCGCAACGCCCTGTCCAAGGCAAAGTACTTTCACCGCCGCTCCGGCCTCCCCGCGCTCGCGGACGATTCCGGCCTCTGCGTGGACGCCCTGGGGGGCGGCCCCGGCGTGCGGACCCGGCGCTTCGCCCCGGCCGAATGGGTCGAGCATTGGGGGAGGGATGAGGCGAACAACCGGTGGCTGCTCGATCGCATGTCGGACGTGGCCGACGGGGCGCGCGGGGCGCTCTATCGCTGCGCGGTCGCGCTTACGGACGATCTGCGCCACGAGGTCGTGGAGGGGGTCGTGCGCGGCCGAATCGCAGGCCGGCCGAGCGGCTCGGGCGGCTTCGGCTACGACCCGCTCTTCGTCCCGGAGGGCCACCACCGTACCTACGCGGAGCTGCCCGCGGCGGTGAAGACGGCGACGAGCCATCGAGCGGAGGCGATCCGGCGGGCGAGGGGATGGATCGAAAGGGAGGTGCTGGTGACCTCGAGAACGCGTGAGTCCAATCGGGGCGGCCGGATTTGAACCGGCGACCCCCTGCTCCCAAAGCAGGTGCGCTACCGGACTGCGCCACGCCCCGAAGGACAGAAAGATGGACCATGCGGGAGGCCGTGGCAAAAATCCTTGCGGCGGCCAGAGTCGCCGCGGCGCGGTGATGGACTCCGAGTGAGGCTCCGACGCCCCTTCGCGCGGCGCCCCGGGGTGGGGAAGCTGTTCGCCATGATGGGGCTGGCGGCGCTCGTCCTCTTCGTCATCGGGATCCTGCGTCCGCTGCGCAGCGCCTTCGCCCTCTCGGGACTCGCCGCGGGCGACTTCTACCAGGTGTACTTCATCAGCGCGGCGGTCGTCGTCGTCGCGCCGTTCTACAACTTCCTCTCGGACCGCATCTCCTGGCGTCGCCTCATCCCGCTGACTGCGGCGTTCTTCGCCCTCAGCATGGTCGCCTTCCGCCTCCTCTACCAACCGGGGGAGGCGTGGTTCGGGCTTGTCTTCTACGGTTGGTACGACGTGCTGGCGGCCTCGCTCGTCACCCACTTCTACATCGCCACCCAGGTCTTCTACAACGCCCGCGATGCGAAGCGCGCCTATCCGGTCGTCATCGCCTCGGGCTCGGCGGGGGCTACGCTCGGCGCGCTCCTCACGACCGTCTTCACCTCGGGCGGCGGGCCATCCGAGAACCTGCTTCTCGTGGCGGGTGCCGCGCTTCTCGTGCTCGCGGGCGGCCTCGCGCTCGTCTGGTCCCGGGAGCCGCCGGAGCCGCCGTCCGAGTACGCGCACGCGGAAGATCCCGAGCTCGAGCGCAGCGACCTGCGGCGCATGGCGGCGCACCCGCAGGTGCGGCTCATCGCGGCCACGGTGCTCCTGACGATCGTCGTCAAGCAGTTCATCGACTACCAGTACAACACGCTCACCCGCGAGGTCTTCACGGATCTGGCCTCGATCGCCGGATTCCTGGCCTTCGTGGACGTCCTCACGCAATGGCTTCCAATCGTCGTCCTCCTCGCGCTGCGCCCGGTCCTGCGCCACTGGGGCGCCGCAGTCGCCGTCATCATCTTCCCGGTGGCCGTGATCCTCGCGACCGGGGCTCTCGCCGCCGCCGTGTGGCTGTCCACCGCCGCGCTCGCCGTCGCCGTCGGAGCCCGGACGACGGAGAAGACGTTCCGCTATTCCGCCGAGCGCACGGGCCGCGAGATCCTCTACGTACCCGTCCCGGAGGACATCAAGCTCAAAGCGAAGTCGTACATCGATGTGGCGGTGGAGAAAGGGCTGGGGAAGGCGCTTTCCGGCGTGCTCATCGCAATCCCCTCGCTCCTTCTCGCCAGCGTTTCGATCATGGGCCGGCTCATCATCCTCGGGATCGTCGCAGTCGCTCTGGCGGGCGTCCTGCTGCTCGCCTTCCTCAAGGTGCGAAAGTCGTACGTCACGAGTCTGGCCCAGTCCTTCGAGGGGCGTTTCGCGAGCCTGCGCGGCACCTTCGTGTCGATGACGGATGTGGGTGCGCTGGCCCTCGCGCGGGACGCGCTCCGGGACGAGCGGCCGCTGAAAGTCGCGTTCGCCTTCGACCTCCTGCGCGGCGCCACACCGGAGGATGTCGGGGCGCTCTCCCCGGAACTCTACGGCCTCCTGGGGCACAAAGACCCCCGCCTTCGGGCGCGAGCGCTCCGGTCGCTGTCGCGCGCGCCAGACCTCTCGAACGAGGAGGCGGTGCGGGCCCGGCTCGAGGATCCGGATGCCGCCGTGCGACGGGCCGCCGCCCGGCTCCTTGCCCTGAAGGCCGCGCCGCGTGCCCGCGATGTCCTCATCCCCCTCCTCGACTCGGAGTCGACGAACGCCCGCTCCGCCGCCTTCGACTGCCTCTTCAGCGACTTCGACGCCACCCGGTCCGAACGCATCGCGACCCCGCGCTTCGAGAAGCTGCTGCGGCGATACGAGGCGGGGACGCTCGGAGGGGCCGGCGCCCGCGAGTTTGCGATGGCGGCGGGGCTCGTCCCGGGCCATCCCTCGGTAGAGCGCATCCTGCTCGAACTCATCTCCCATCCGCGGGAAGATGTCGCGGCGGCGGCCGCGCGCAGCGCAGCCCGGCTTCCGCAGCCCGCTCTCGTACAGGCGGCCATCGCGGCTCTCGCGAGCCCCCGGACCCGGAGCGCGGCTCGCGCCGGCCTCGCGGGGCGGGGCGAGGAGATCGTGACGCCCTTGCTTGCGGCGCTCTCCGACCCGGCCGCCGACCCCTGGGTGCGCCGGGGCGTGGCGAGCGTGCTCGGCGAGATCGCGACGCCCGCGACGATCGACGCCCTCATCACCTCCTATCTGCTGCCCGAAACCGAACAGGCGCTCGACGACCAGGCCCTCGTGTCGCTCCACCGGCTGCGCACGCAGCACGATGATCTCGCCTTTCCGGCGGAGAGGGTGCTCGAAGCCGTGCAGCGCGAGGTCCAGGCGTCCGGGCGCTACGCCCGAGCCGCCGCCGCACTGGAGGGCCTGCCCACGTCTATGCCCCGAACGCTGCTCCTCCGGGCGCTCGACGAGGCGAGGAGGGACCGGCGGGCGAGCGTCTTCCGGTGGCTCGGGCTCGTGTATCCCGAACAGCCGATGCGGCGCAGCTACCTGGCTCTCGAGAGCGGACGGCCGCGCCGCCGCGCGAACGCGCTGGAATGGATCGAGACCACGGTCGGGCACCGCACGTTCTCCGACCTCAGGCCGGTGCTCGCGGAGGAGGCCCCGCAGGGACCATCGCGCGAGGCGGGAGAGCTTCTGCGGGAGCTGTGGGACGATGAGGACGCCTGGATCGCGAGGTGCGCGCTCTGGACGTCCTTCGAGACCGATCGCGAGGCGACCGGCGAGGCCCTCCGCGGCTTCTCGCCGGCGGAACCGGCACTGGCGCGGCTGGTCCGCCGGCTTGCGCGACGGACACAGACCCCCGCACTGGATCCGGGGGACGAGCGAGACGAGGAAGAGATGGAACTGATCGAGAAAGTGTTCCGCCTGCAGAGCGTGGATCTCCTTTCGGGCGTGAAGAGCCGGCAACTCGCGCTCCTCGCCTCCATTGCGAGAGAGGTCGAGGTCCGGCCGGACGCGGTCTTCATCCGCAGAGGGGAGCCGACGGACGCCCTCTACCTCGTGATCCACGGCGAGGTTTCGCTCGAGGGGGAGGGGGAGGGATCGATTTCCCTCACGGATGGGGAGGCGTTCGGCACGTGGGCGTTGATCGACGAACATCCGAGTCTCGTTGAAGCGCACGCCGTGGAGTCCACCCGCGTGTTGCGCATCACCCGGGAGGACTTTCGCGACCTGCTCATCGACCACCCCGAACTCGGTCTAGACCTCCTCCGCGGCCTCGCGAGTCGCGTTCGCGGCCTGGCGATGACATGATCCGACATGGATGAGATCAGACCGGACGCCGGTACAGTGATGGTCGTCGACGACGAGGACATGGTCGTGGACGCCATTCAGGGGTTCCTGGAGCTGGAGACGGACCACCTCGTGCTCCCCTTCACGTCCCCTCGCGCCGCGCTCGAGCACCTGGAGGAGGAGCCGGTCCACGCGATCGTCGCCGACCTCATGATGCCCGACCTCGACGGCGTTCAGTTCCTTTCGCGAGCCCGCAGCATGAGGCCGGAGGCGACCCGCATCCTCCTCACCGGCTACGCCGACAAGGAAAACGCGATCCTCGCGATCAACGAGGCCGGGCTCTACCAGTACCTTGAGAAGCCGTGGGACAACGACGTGCTGGCCTTCGCCATCCGCAACGGCGTCGAGCGCAGCCTCCTCTTCCGCGAGTTGACCGAGCGCATGGCCGAACTCGAGGCGGCGAACGACGAACTCGCCGGCCTCCGGCAGCGCTGGATCCAGGCCTTCCTTTGAACGAGGAGGGACTTGGGCCGACGGCCCGGGAGATCACGCAGGCCCGGCTCGCGACGCTCGGCATGCTGGTCGCGGGGATCGCGCACGAACTCAACACTCCGCTGGGCGCGCTGAACAGCAACCACCACGTCATCGAACGCGCGCTCCTCAAGCTGGGAGAGATCCTCGAGGACGAAGTCGTCACGCCGGACGAACTCGACGAAGTTCGGAGGGTCGTGCGGGCCACGGAGTCGGTGCTGCGAACGAACGGCATCGCCGTGGAACGCATGGTGAATCTCGTACGGAACCTGCGGAACTTCGGGCGTCCCACGACCTCCGAGCCCCGCCCGGTGGACCTTCACGAAGGGATCGAGGGCACGCTGGCCCTTCTGGGGCACGAGCTGAAGGAGATCGAGGTCGTCCGGGACTTCGGGGAAATGCCGCTCGTGGTGTGTCACCCGAACCGGATCAACCAGGTGTTCATGAACCTCGTGCACAACGCGGCCCAGGCCATGCACGACGGCGGCGTACTCACGATCCGGACGCGCGCCAAACGGGACCACGCGCGCGTCCGCGTCGCCGATACGGGCCGCGGCATCCCGCGCGACGTCATCAAGGAGATCTTCGAGCCCGGCTTCACCACCAAGGGCGAGCGGATCGGGATGGGGCTGGGTCTCGCGATCACACTCCAGATCGTACACCAGCACGGAGGGGAAATCTCGGTCGAGAGCGAGCCGGGACGCGGGACGACGTTCGACGTGGACCTCCCGCTTCGGCCGCCCACGGGTCCCGCCCGGAGGGAGGCTTCCGAATGATGCGATGCGCCACGATGCGACGCGCCGGTCCGTTTCGCGCCCTGGTCATCTTCGCGGCGGCGGCCGCCGTTGCGGCGCCGGCCCCGGTGGCGGCACAGGACGCGAACTTCCTCCTCCCCATCGCCGAGATCGAAAGGATCCTCAGTGAAGGGGAAATCCAGGTCCTCGGCGTACAGCCGTCCCGCGGTCTTCCCGGCGAGCGCACGTATCGCGTGACGCTGCAATCCGGCGACCACGTGCTCGGGGTCAAGTACGCCCCGGCCCGGGAGGGCGCCGACGAGTTCAACAACCGGCCCCGCTACGAACTGGCGGCCTACGACACCCAGGCCCTGTTCCTCGACGAGCGGCAAATGGTCGTCCCTCCGACCGCGATCCGGGCGTTTCCCCTCGATGTCGTCCGCGCCACCGTTGCCCGGGCGGGAGACGCCGGCGCAGCCAACCCGCCGGAACGGACGTTCGACGAGTGGCCGATGACCCTCGTCGCGCTCCAGTACTGGATGTTCAACGTGGACGTTCCCGAGGAGTTGCCCGACGACGACCGGATCGGGGAGGACGAGGTCTACGAGCGTCTGCTCGGGAACTTCAACCTCCTCACCTACATCATCGGCCACAGCGACTCGAACGAGGGGAACTTCGTGCAGTCGATGGATCCCGACTGGCCCCGCGTGTTCAGCGTCGACAACGGCGTGTCGTTCGCGAGCGAGGAGAGCAACCGCGGCACGGAGTGGCGCGACCTGCAACTCGACCGCTACCCCGCCTCCGCGATCGACCGGCTGCGCGGCGTCTCGCTCGAGGGGCTGCAGGCGCGATTCGGCGTCCTCGTTCAGTTCGAGATCCGGGATGGGAACTTCGTCGAGGTGGAGCCGACGGAGAATCTCGATCCCGGGCGCGGGGTTCGGCGCGATGCGGAGCGGATCCAGCTCGGGCTCACAGAGCGGGAGATCCGGGCCATGCACCGGCGCATCGTCCGCCTCATCGAGCGGGTGGACGAAGGCCGCTACGAGTTGATCCCCTGAGGTTTCGGGGTCGGATGTCGCGCTTGCTGGGCTGTGCCTTCGCCGCGGCGGGGGTGGGGTGGATCGGCGCCTCCGCGCCCGACTCCGGCGATGGGACGGCACCGGCCGGGTCTCCCCCGCGGACGGGGCAGGACGGTTGGCACGTCAAGGGGGAATACGGACTCTACGTCGGCTTCGCCGACCCCGGCCTCGAAGTGCGCTGGCTGACGGACGAGGAGCGGCCCGGCCTGGTTCGAGCGATCGTGGACGGGCGAGTGGTCGCCGAGCAGAAGACGGACGTGGGAACCGCGCATGCGGTGCGCCTGCAGGTACGGGCGGCGGAGATCACGCTCGAATACGGGGCGGAGCCGCCTGACGGGGTCGGCGCGGCCGCGGCGCTTCACCGAACCCGGATCTGGACGGAGCCGCCGGCCGCGGAAGTCGACCTCACGGGCCACGACTCGGTGTTCGTGTTCGGCGATGTGCACGGCGAGTTCGACCGCGTCCTCTGGCTGCTCCGGCTTGCCGATCTGATCGACGCGGAACTGCGCTGGTCGGGCGGCAGCGCCGCGGTTGCCTTCCTCGGGGATCTCTTCGACCGGGGGGAAGACGTCACCCGCCTCCTCTGGTTCGTCTACGGCCTGGAACGGGAGGCACAGGCGGCCGGCGGCCGGGTCATCACGCTCCTCGGCAACCATGAGGCGATGGTCCTGACCGGCGACCTGCGCTACCTGGCGCCGAAGGAAGCGATGATCGCCGACCGACACGGCATGCCGTACGAGACGATGTTCGATCCGGAGCGGTCCATCCTCGGACGCTGGATCGCCGCCAAGCCGGGGCTGGTCCGACTGGACGATCTCCTGCTCGCGCACGGGGGCGTGAGTCCGGCATACGTCGACTATTCGCTCCAGGAGTACCAGGACACCCTGGCGACCTTCATCGCGGAGCCGCTGTTCACGAGATGGCGGGACGAAGCGTTACTCCTTGAATTCGCGCGCGAAACCCGGCTCGACAGCGCCCAGGTCTACCGCCGGTACGACTTCTTTTTCGGATCGGAAAGCGTGCTCTGGTATCGGGACCTCGTGCTCTCCGACACGCTCGGGGGCCACCTCGACGCCGTCCTCGAGCGCCTCGGAGCCCGGACCCACGTCGTCGGACACACGCCCGTACCCACGATCCGGGAGAGCTACGGAGGAAAGCTCATTGCCGCGGACCTGCTCGACGCCGCCACGGAGATGCTGCGTCTCACCCGCCGACGGGACGGCGGCTGGACCCGTGAGGTCGTGAGGCTTGACGGGGGCACGGTCTCGCTCGACTCGGCGTCGAACCCGGACGCCTGACGCCGGGCGACGGACCCGGCGGCCGCACCGCCAGCTAAATCTTCTGGAGTGCGCCGTGTCGGATCTTGCCGCCGACCGCCGTGGCGACGCAGGCGTTGGGCCGCAGGTGGTAGAGCCAGTGCTCCACGTCCGGGGCATCGATGACCGCGAAATCCGCCGCGACTCCCGGTTCCAGCGATCCCGCGTCGCCTTCGCGGCCGACGGCCCGGGCCGCGTAGCGCGTCGCGCCCTTGAGCACTTCGGCGGGCGTCATTCGCTGTCGCGCGCACGCCAGCGTCATGGCGAAGGGAAGGTGATAGGATGGGGCCGTGCCGGGGTTGAAGTCGCTGGCTACCGCCACTGCGACTCCCCCGTCGATGAGATCCCGGGCAGGGGGCGGAGTCTGGTTCAGGTAGAGCGTGGCGAGGGGAAGGGTGACCCCGACGACACCCGCCACCGCGAGCGCCTCGATTCCGGCTTCCGACACGTACTCGAGGTGGTCCGCCGACACGGCCCCGAGCGACGCCGCGAGTTCGGCCCCGCCGCCGCCGGTGAGCTGATCCACGTGGAGCTTCGGCCGTAACCCCAGTTCGCTTCCCCGTTCACAGATGCGGCGCGCCTCGTCGGCCGAGAAGGCCGAATCCTCGACGAACACATCGCAGAACTCGGCCAACCCCTCCTCCGCCACGGCGGGCAGGATCCGCTCCGTGACGAGCTTCACGTAGCCCTCCCGATCCGCGGCCCATTCCGGAGGGACGACGTGCGCGGCGAGGCACGTCGCGACCATCCGTGCCGGTCCCGTCTCGTCGAGTCGCCGGTACACCCGCAGGAGCCGGAGTTCCGTCTCGAGGTCCAGCCCGTACCCGCTCTTCGCCTCGACCGTCGTGATCCCGAGCGAGATCATCCCTGAGAGGAACTCGCCCGCCCGCGCGAGGAGCGCCTCCTCGTCGAGCGCGCGCGTGGCCCGCACCGTGGATTTAATCCCGCCTCCGGCCGCGGCGATCTCCAGGTAGTCGCGGCCCCGCAGCCGGTCGGAGAACTCGCCCGCCCGCCAGCCGCCGAAGGCGAGATGGGTATGCGCGTCCACGAGTCCGGGGATGACGAGCCCTCCGCCGGCGCTCCAGGCAGGTTCCGCCTCGTACTCGGCCGGCAGCGCCTCGGCGCGCCCGGCCCAGCGGACGATCCCATCCCGCCACACGAGCGCGGCGTCCCGGATGAGCCCGATGTCGTCCTGGCCGGAAGGGTTCGCGCAGGTGGCGAGGCAGCCGATGTTCGCGAGGCGCGGCATGGCGGAGAGCGGCGGGTTACTGGAGCATGGGAAGATCGACCCCGCGCTCGCGGGCGGTGCGGATCGCCTCCGGATACCCCGCGTCCGCGTGCCGCATGACCCCGGTACCCGGGTCCGCCGTGAGCACCCGCTGCAGTCGCCGGCTCCCGGACGTCGTTCCGTCGGCGACGCACACCATGCCCGCGTGCGTGGAATACCCGACGCCGACGCCACCTCCGTTGTGGATCGAGATCCAGCTCGCCCCGCAGGCGGTGTTGAGCATCGCATTGAGCAGCGGCCAGTCCGCGATCGCGTCGGATCCGTCCCGCATGCCCTCGGTCTCCCGATTCGGCGAGGCCACGGAGCCGGTGTCGAGGTGATCGCGCCCGATCACGATGGGCGCCCGCACCTGTCCCTTCTTCACGAGCCAGTTGAACCGCTCGCCCATTTCCGCCCGCTCGCCGTATTCGAGCCAGCAGATGCGGGAGGGGAGGCCTTGGAAGCGCACCCGCGCGCGCGCCTGCCGGATCCAGCGGGCCAGCGCCTCCTTCTCGGGGAACGTCTCGAGGACGGCGGCGTCCGTCGCCGCGATATCCGCGGGGTCGCCGGAGAGGGCGGCCCAGCGGAAGGGGCCCGCGCCGCGGCAGAAGAGGGGTCGAATGAAGGCCGGTACGAAGCCGGGAATGTCGAAGGCCTCGGCCATCCCGCGCAGGTCGGCGACCTGGCCCCGGAGGTTGTTGCCGTAGTCGAACGCGATGGCCCCTCGCGCCTTGAGCGCGAGCATGGCGGACACGTGCGCCACCATGGAATCGAGGACGCGCTCCACGTAGGCGTCCGGGTCGGAGAGGCTCAGCGCTTCGGCCTCCTCCACGGACAGGCCTGCGGGGATGTAGCCGAGGCGGAGGTCGTGCGCCGAGGTCTGGTCCGTGAGCACGTCGGGTACGACGCCGCGCTCTGCGAGCGCGGGCAGGATTTCGGCGATGTTCCCGAGCAGGGCGACGGAAAGCGCCTCCCGCCGGTCCACGGCGCCGGAGAGCAACTCCAGCGCCTCGTCGAGGTCTGTCGCCATGCGGTCGCAATATCCGGTGTCGAGGCGGCGGCGAATCCGGCCTTCCCGCACCTCGACGCCGAGGAAGGCTCCCCCGTTCATCGTCGCGGCGAGCGGTTGGGCGCCCCCCATCCCCCCCAGTCCCGCGGTGACCACGAGCCGCCCCGCAAGGGAGCCCCCGAAGTGCTGCCGGGCGAGTTCCGCGAACGTCTCGTACGTCCCCTGGAGGATCCCCTGGGTGCCGATGTAGATCCACGAACCCGCGGTCATCTGCCCGTACATCGTGAGCCCCAGCGCATCGAGACGCCGGAACTCGTCGACATCCCCCCAGCGGGGGACGAGATGGGCGTTCGCGATGAGGACGCGCGGCGCCTCCTCGTGGGTGCGGAACACGCCGACCGGCTTGCCGCTCTGGATGAGAAGGGTCTCGTCGTTCTCGAGCCGGCGCAGCGTCTCCACGATCTTCGCGTACGCGGCCCAGTTACGCGCCGCCTTGCCCGCGCCGCCGTACACGACGAGGTCGTCCGGACGCTCCGCCACGTCCGGGTCGAGGTTGTTCATCAGCATGCGGAGCGCCGCCTCCTGGTGCCATCCCTTGCAGGAGAGCGTCGTTCCCCTCGGCGCCCGGATCGGTCCGGCCGGTTTCATGCCTCTCCTCCCTCTCCGCCGTCTCGGGTCCCCGGCAACTCCAATATCTGGTCCGGCGCGAGATCCGCGTCCAGCCGCGCGGGGTCGAGGCCGCGGATGGCCTCGGCAGGCACGGGACCGATGAACTCGCTTCCCGCGAGCCTCACACCTTCCGTCCGCGCGCCTTCGGCGACGCGCTCGTACACCGCATCGATCCCGGTCACCGCGTAGCGGGTCAGGTTCATGGACACCTGCGTCAACGCTTGCCGCCGAAGCGGGATTCCGAGCGCCCGGACATGCCGGAGTCCGCCGCCGGACTCCCGGATCGCCGCCGCGATGCGCCGTGCCGGCCCGGGGTCTTCCGTATCGAGATTCACGTTGAAGCGTACGAGCGGCCCTCGTACCCCGACAACGACGGCGCCGAGCGACCGATGAGGCGCCGAGGGACCAAGGTCGGGCCTCCACTGGGGGTGCGACAACTTCTCGGCGAGACCCTCGAACTGCCCGGATCGGATCGCGGGAAGGGAAGTTCGGTCCGGGTTCGTCGCCGCCCGTTCATAGAAGAAGACCGGGACCGAGCGCGCCGCCGCCCACGCGCCGAAGGACCGGGACGCGCCGAGCGCATCGGCCTCGGGACAACCCGGGCCGCGCACGAAAGGAACGACATCGAGCGCGCCGATCCGGGGGTGCCGGCCCCGGTGCCGTCGCAGATCCACCTCCGCGTACACCGCTGCCGCGAGCGCGGTCGTCGCCTGGGCGACGACGGGCGGGGACCCCCGGTAGGCGAGCACCATGCGGTGGTGGTCCGGGTCGGCCGATTTGTGGAGGAGTTCAACGCCGCGAACCTCCTCGACGGCGGCCGCGAAGCGAGCCATCCTGAGTGGATCGCGCCCCTCGCTCACGTTGGGCTCGCAGAGGAGCCACCCGGGGCTCAGAGTGGTGCGGGAGGCCAGAGATCGCCCAGAGCCTCGGCGGCTGCCCGTTCCAGCGTCCCGGAGTCGATCGCCGCCTCCAGACGCACGACATCCTCCGCCAGGGAGCGGTCTTCGATGACCGGAGGCACGCACTCCCGCACGGCCTCGTACACGGTCCGCGTGCCGGCGCCCAGTCGATCGGGACCCTCGGGGCGGAGGTAGACCGCCTGCGCAGCGCCGAGCAGCTCGATCGCGAGCACCGTGCGCGTGTTGTCGAGGATCTCGCCCGCGTGACGGGCCGCGTTGGCGCCCATGCTCACGTGGTCCTCCTGGTTCGCGCTCGTCGGAATCGAGTCGACGGAGTCCGGATGCGCGAGCGTCTTGTTGTCGGACACGAGCGCCGCCCCCGTGTACTGGAGCGACATCAGGCCGCCGTGAAGCCCCGGAGACTCCACGAGCATGGCGGGAAGCCCCGCGGAAAGTTCCGGCGTCAGCATGCGGAACATCCGGCGGTCCGACAGGCTTGCCACGTCCGCAAGCGCGATCCCCAGCGTGTCGAGCCACAGCGCCGGCCCCGCGCCGTGGAAGTTGCCGCCCGACACGAACGCGCCCGGCTCCTGTCCCGCGGCGGGGAAGATCAGCGGATTGTCCGACACCGCATTGAGGGAGGCTTCCACCCGCCCCCACAGGAATCCGGCCATGTCGTGAACCGGACCCATGACCTGAGGCGTGCAGCGCAGGCTGTATGCGTCCTGCACCCGGTCGACGTCCGTGTCGACGAGCGCGCTCCCGGAGAGGAGCGACCGGAGCCTCTCCGCCGTTCCGATCTGCCCCGGCTGGTTGTTCGCCTCGTGCAGCCTCGGGTGCAGCGCCGCGGTGCGGGCCAGCAACGCTTCAAAGCTCAGCGCCGCCGCCATCTCCGCGTGAAGGAGCAGACGTCGCGCGTCGTGGAGCTGGAGCGCGGCGCCCGCGACCATCATCGTGGTCCCGTTCGTCAGCGCCAGCCCCTCCTTGGCCTGCAGGCCCGGGCGGGAGATCCCCGCCGCAGCCATCGCGCTCGCCCCGTCCATGCGGCGGCCCTCGAACCACGCTTCGCCGCTGAACGCCGTCGGATCCTCGCCCTCGCCCGCATCGGGATCCGACCCGGGGGAGCGGGTCGCGACGGCCGCCATGTGCGCGAGGGGAGCGAGGTCGCCGCTCGCCCCGAGCGAGCCCTTGGCGGGCACCACCGGCGTGACTCCCCGGTTCAGCATCCGGACGAGCGTGTCGATGATGACGGGGCGCACGCCCGACGCGCCGAGCGCGAGCGAGTTCGCCCGCACGAGCAGCATCGCCCGCACCCAGTCCTCCGGCAGCGGCGGACCCGTCCCCGTCGCACACTTGAGGATCAGGTTCCACGACAGCCGTGCCGCGTCGGTCGCCTCGATGCGAGTGCCGGCGAGCGCCCCGTAGCCGGTGGTGATCCCGTAGATCCGGGCCCCGGGTCGATCGAGCGCCTCCACGACCGTGTTCCGGCTCGCCTCCACCCGCTCGCGCGCGACGCCATCGAGTTCCCGGACCTGCGAGCCCCCGCGCGCCACGGCGACAACGTCGGGAATCGAGAGGGCTCGGGAGAGCGGGACGGCTGTCGCGCTCATTGCGTCGCCACGGACGAGAGGAGGCCCCCGAGCTCGGCCGCGGCCATTCGCTTGCCGACCACGAAGGAGCCGAACTCCGCGTAGTCGGCGCTCGCCTCGTCGTAGCGCATCTCGCTGATGATGGCCTTGAACTCGAGCGGATCCGCCGCCCACAGCGTTACCGCCCATTCCCAGTCGTCCAGACCCATCGATCCGCTGATCACCTGGAGAATCCGGCCCGCGAAGCGGCGTCCCACCTTGCCGTGCGCCGCCATCAACCCCGCCCGCTCCTCCAGCGAGAGCCTGTACCAGTTCCGTTCCGGATTGCGCCGCTTGTCCATCGGGTAATAGCAGACGTACGGCATGTGCTCCGGCTGCCTGGGCTCGAGCCGACGTCCCACGTACTCCTTCCGGCGCTCCTCCGCGAGAGCGTCCGCCAGGGCGGCATCCCAGGCCTCGCGGTCGGCCGGATCGATCCGGCCGGAAAGTTCCCGGGTCAGGGCGTAGAGACCCAACTCCACCACGGACAGGTACTCTTCGCGGACCAGGACGTGATCTCCCCAGGCGGAGAGCTTCATCTCGCGCACCGCTTCGACGAGGCGGTCGAACGTGTCGCGGAAATGGATAATGAGGAAATCGATCCCGCCGCCGGCGACGCGGTAGACGCCGGACCAGCCCGGCTCCGAGGCGCCGGACCATCGCTCCGCCAATGCGGCGAAGCTGCTCAGCGCCTCCCGGGCTTCCGCCGGATCCGCGCCCTTGAGTCCGGTCCAGTCGAGTTCGATCGATTGATGAAGGACGTACCACCCTTCGAGCGAGGCGGGCGGGAGTTCGGAAGCATGCGGGAGCGGACGACCTGTCACTTGAAGGGGCCGGCCAAGCCCGGGAAGCGGTACACGATTACGCCGCTGTCGGCCGCGTTGTCCACATCCACGTGCCCCTTCACGACCATCTCCCGCAGCGCTTCCTCCACCTCATCGAAGCTGAGGCCCGAGGCCAGGACGCCCTGCGTCACCGTCAGCAGTCCGCCGTTCGCCTGCGCCGCCTTCAGCAGGATCTGCTGCTTGGTGTCCGTCGGAGCGAGCTGCCGCGCCGGCGTGGAGGGCTCCGCCGCCGCGGCGAGGCGCGGATGCGGCAGATACCCGTCGCGGATGTTCGCCGTCCGCACGAGCCGTTTCATTCGGAAGAGGTCGAAGAACTGGCCGACGCCGAGGAGACCGAACGTCAGCAGCCAGAGGATCCCCGTGAAATACATCCCGAGGTAGAAGCGGTGAATCCCGAACGCCCCGACGAACATGCAACACCAGAGGGCGAAGCCGACCCCGTTCGAGTACCGCTCTCCCGTTTCGGGCGCCCGTTCCGCCGGCGGCTGAGGGGGAGCCGCGACGAGCGGTACCACGGCGTACGGGGGTGCCGGGCCCTCGGGGCCGCCGCGACCGGGTTCGTTGGGCTGTTCGGTCATCGCTCGCTCGTACGCGCCGATTACTCCGGAGGTTTCCTCGTTACAGAGAGGCACGTTACCACGGAGACCGCATCGCCGCACGCCGCCGGCCCGACGCCGCCGGCCGGCGACTCGCAAGGGACACGCCTTTCCTCTAGATTGTCGCGCTCGCGGCCCCGCGACGGGGCGCGAACGACGCGGTGGGCGTAGCTCAGGTGGTCAGAGCGCCAGGTTGTG
>VXMR01000125.1 GCA_009841005.1 Gemmatimonadales bacterium | reverse complement strand
GGCGGGGGCAGCGCGTTCGAGGGAGTCGGGAACGTGGCGGCGACCGGCGAGGCCGCCACGATCCGTCTCCATCACTCCTTCGTGCAACTGCCGGAGTTGGGGGAGTACACGCCCAGGGCCTTCGATCCCCGGTCCGGCTACGGAGCCATGAGCTTCGCGGACTACTCGGCCCCGCTGGGAGAGGATATGCAGCAGCGGTTCATCCGGCGCCACCGGCTCGAGAAGCGGGACCCGTCGGCGGCCATGAGCGAGCCGGTCGAGCCCATCGTCTACTACCTGGACCCGGGGGCGCCGGAGCCGATCCGGACGGCGCTGCTCGAGGGGGCGCGGTGGTGGAACCAGGCGTTCGAGGCGGCGGGCTTCCGGGATGCGTATCGGGTGGAGATGCTCCCGGACGGCGTGAGTTCGCACGACGTGCGCTACAACGTGATCAACTGGGTGCACCGCTCGACGCGGGGCTGGAGCACGGGCGGCTCCGTCACCGATCCCCGCACGGGCGAGATCCTCAAGGGGGTGGTGACGCTCGGCTCGCTTCGGTGGCGGCAGGACTACCTGATCGCCGAGGGTCTCCTCTCGCCCTATGCCGACGGGGACGAAGCGCCGGCGGACCTGGCGGATTGGGCGCTGGCGAGGATCCGGCAGCTGTCGGCGCACGAAGTGGGACACACGCTCGGCCTCGTCCACAACTACTACGACAGCCGGCTCGGCCGGATCTCGGTCATGGACTATCCCCACCCGCTCGTGACACTGGGTGACGCCGGACAGCTCGATTATTCCGAGGTCTATGACGTGGACATTGGAGAGTGGGACAAGGTCGCGATCGTGTACGGGTACTCCGAATTCCCGGAGGGAGCGGACGAAGCCGCCGAGTTGCAGCGGATCCTGGACGAGGCCTGGGACGAGGACGTCATCCTCTTCACGAACCAGGACATCAACATCCACGCGCGCGCCGACCAGTGGTCGAACGGGGTGGACGCGGCGGCGGAACTCGAGCGGATGATGGACGTGCGGCGGCACTCCCTGGACCGCTTCGGCGAGGGTGCGATCCGCGCCGGGCGGCCGATCGTTACGGTCGAGGAGGCGCTGGTCCCGCTGTACATGCACCACCGCTACCAGGTGGACGCGGCCGCCTCGCTGCTCGGAGGGCTGGAGTACGTCTACGCCTTCCGCGGGGACGGGCGGACGCCCGTGAAGCGCGTCGCCGGCGGGGCGCAGCGGGCGGCGCTCGGTGCGCTGGCCCGGACGATGCGGCCGGCGGAGTTGGAGATCCCCGCCGGTGTGCTTGACTTGCTGCCGCCCCGGCCACCGGGGTTCGGGCGCCACCGGGAGATGTTTCCCCGCTACACGGGGCCGGCCTTCGATGCGGTCACGCCGGCTGTGGTGGCGGCGGACCACACCGTGTCACGCGTCCTCGAACCGTCGCGGGCGGCGCGGCTCGTGCAGCAGCACGCGCTCGACCCGAGCCTGCCGGGCCTGAAGGAAGTGCTGACAACGCTGGTCGACGCCGTGCGCCCGGAGCCGAACGAGACGCCGTACCGCACGCAACTCCGCCTGGCCGCGTTCCGCGTGGTCGTGGATCGGATCATGGCCCTCGCGGACCAGGCGTCCATGCCGCACGTGCGCGCCATCGCGACGCGAAGCCTGACGGACATGCGGGCCGAGATGGCCGCGAACCCGCCGCCGGAGCGGGACGCCGCCTTCGCCGCGCTGGTCGACCGCGACATCGAGCGCTTCCTCGAGAAGCCCTCGGCGCCCTACGAGATGCCGGGGACGCCGAGCGCGCCGCCGGGCGCGCCGATCGGGGAACCCGCGATGGACTGGCTGGCGCGCGAGGCCTGGACCGCCGCCGGCCCCGCCGGCTGGGCGACGGGATGGCTCGGGACGTCACCAGCCTGTTCCGCCGATCGGGAGAACTTCTGACTCGGACGTTTCCGCGGGAACGCCAATGGCGGCCGGCGGCGTTCCCGCGGGAACGTGGTGAGGCTCAGCTGTAGCCGATGGCGAGCGCGATGCCGAGGGCGACCGCTCCGAGCGCCATCAGCATGAGGTAGCGCGGGATCACGAAGCGCAGCCACGACTCGTAGCGGACGCCGCTCGCGGCCAGGATCGCCATCAGGGCGCCGTTGGTGGGCGTGATCAGTTCGCACAGCCCGGCCCCGTACTGGTAGGCGAGGATCGTGATCTGCCGCGAGAGCCCGAGCAGGTCGGAGAGCGGTACGAGGACGGGCAGCGTCAGCACGGCCTGCCCGCTCACGCTGGGCACGGCGAAGTGCAGCACGCCCTGCGCGGCCGACATGCCGACGGCCGAGAGCGCGAGCGGCAGGTCCGCGAGCGGGACGAACAGTCCGCGCACGATGGTGTCGATGATCCGCCCGTCATCCATGACCACGTAGATCGCGTTGGCGAAGCCGATAAGCAACGCGGCGTATCCCATCGACCGGAAGCCCTCGGCGTAGGCATGGGCCGTCCCGGTCACGCCGAGCCGGCCTATGATCCCCACCACGACGCCCATGATGAAGAAGAGGGCCGACATGTGGTCGAACTCCCACTCCCACCGGAGCAGTCCCCACACGAGGACGACGAAGGTCGAGGCGACGATCGCGAAGATGGTTACGTCCCTCCAGCCGAGTGCCCCATCCGGCTCCGAGACGTCCGTCGTCTCCTCTGCCTCGGGCCCCGCACGGGTACGCGCGGCATACCGCATCGTCCACCAGATCCAGAGGCCGAGGGCGATGGCCAGGAACACGAGACGGAACGCCCAGCCCGAGAGCAGCGCCACGTCGGACACCTTCTGGGCGATCTGGACCTGGAACGGGTTGATGGGACTGAAGGCCGACCCCACGAACGCGGAGCCCGCGCTGACGGCCACCCCCACCATCGGCGAGTAGCCGAGCCGCTTCGTGAGCAGCATGAGCGCGGGCACGAGGGGGATGATCTCCTCCTGCATGTTCTCCGTCACGCCGCCCGCCGCGAAGGCGAGACAGACGACCGGGATCGCGAGGATCTCGCGGCCCTCGAGCCCCCGGACGAGCCAGGTCACGCCGCGCCGGAGCGCCCCCGTCGCATCGAACACGGCGAACGCCCCGCCGATGAGAAAGATGAGGAACACGACATCGGCGCGGTCCGCCATCCCCCGCGGGATCGCAACGATCGCCTCGAAGGCGCCGATCCGGTTGGCTTCCACCTCGTGGAAGGTCCCCGGCACCACGACGCTGCGCCCCGTCACCGGATCGTCCCGCCGCTCGTACTCCCCCGCCGGCAGCACGTACGACAGCGCCGCAGCCGCCAGGATCGCGACCGTGAGCAGCGTCAGCGGATGCGGAAACCGCAGCCTTCGCACCCGTTGCCTCAGGCGCTCGCGAAACGTCCGTGATGTGGCCATGAATGCTGAAGGTGCCTGCTACCCTCCCGATCTGACAATCCGAGGTACTGGTCGGCATCCGGTTTCGCACGCGGTGCTGTTCCGGCTCGCAGCGGGGACGATCCGGCACGCCCTGGTTTTGGGGGAGCGAGGTTTGCCGGTCCCCTGCGTCCCTGCCCTCAGTGCGAACGCGTACAGCTCGGGACGCGCAAGCCGTCGGTCAGAAGGGACAGACCTCCCTGGTCGGCCGCATACCGGCCGCGCTCTCAAGGCGGAGGCGGAGCACGTAGCTCAAGCCCAGCGCGTCGCGGGCGATTCCGTGGATCACGCCTCCCGCGCCGAAATCGATGGGATCCACCATCTGGCCCCCAAACCGGACGGTTGCGATTCCCACTGACGAGGAAACATCGCCGCGGTACCGGCCGCAATTGTCGAACAGATCCCATACCCGATGGTCGCCCGGGTTATCGGGGTCGTCCGGAAAACGCAGCACCCAGAGCCAGCCCTCCGGCGACACGCTCAGACCCGCAATCAGGGGCTCGAACTCGGACTCGTCCGAGTCGTCGGGCGGAGGCTGGGGCGCGTCGCCCAGTTCGATCGTACGAACGGTGTCGCCGACGAATGTAATCTCGTGAAAGCGGTGTGCCGCTCTGTTCGCCGCCCACACCGTTTCACCGCCCGCGAACGCCCACGCGCGCCGCGGAATCGAGACCCTCACGATGCCGCCACGCGTGATGCGGCCCCCGCTCTCGCTTCTGCTCTGCATCGTGTTGGTGCTGATGCGGCTGTCGAGCAGAACGGAATCCCGGGGCACGAAGGGGCTCGGATGCTCCGGGTACACCGGGAGGCGCACGCCGTAGGTTCGGCTGTGGGAGGTGGTCTCGTCCCCCGACCGCGTCCGGTCGCTGACGCGTACCTCCTGGTAGACGAAGCCCTGGTCGTCCGCGGCGACGATCTTGCTCCGGGGCGGGAGTTGGCCGCCTACGAGGAAACCTCCGGCGCGGCTGAGTTCGTTCCCGAGGGAATCGAAACTCAGCTGTTGCCGGCCATCGCCGATCCAGAGCCGGTTCGGCGGCTGGAACACAAGCGCCTGGCCGGAGGCCCAGTCCCGGTAGCGCACCTCGCCGGGCCCCTCGCCTCCGCGGGCCATGTTTCGCAGATGCCGGCCGTCGCGGTCGAAGACGCGAACCTCTTTCGAGCCCACATCCAGGACGTAGATGTTGCCTCGCTCGTCCACGGCGACATCGTGCATATCGCCGAAGACCTCGGGTCCGGTGCCATCGGCCTGGCCGAGCCGGAGTTCCTCGACCAGGCGCCATTCCTCGGGCCCCCCTCCCCGCGGCGGGGCGGAGTTGCGCACGAGGATGCGACCCCCCTCGAGGGTCTCGACCGTCACCTCCTGCGGGGCGTGTGGCGCCTCCATGCCGAGAGCGGGCGCGGGGCCCGCTGCCGTCAGCAGGATCGCCGCCGTGGCTCGCGCCACCCGGCGGACTCCCGGCCGGCTCCTCACCCTCTCGAGCCGCGCTCGCTGGAGACGCCGCCCTGTTCGGAGACCGGCTTTCCGATGAGTTCGAGGCCGAGGTCGCGGCCCTTCACGACGGCCGGAACGCCTTCCTCCATCCAGCGCGGGGCCGGGGCGTCGATCAGGTAGTAATCGAAGAACTGCTGCATGCGGATCGCCCAGTCCTCCTGGTTCGCCTGTCGCCCGAGACCGTGTCCCTCGCCGTTGTAGTTCAGCATGAACACGGGCAGCCCCAGCCGGCGCATGGCGACGAACATCTCGATCCCCTGGTACCACGGCACCGCGCCGTCCTCGTCGTTGTGCAGCATGAGGAGCGGAGTCCGGATCTTGTCCGCGAAGAAGACGGGCGAGTTGTGGACGTAGCGGTCGCGCTCGTCCCAGAGCGTCCCGCCGATCCGGCTCTGCGTGCGCTCGTACTGGAACATGCGGCTCATCCCGCTCTGCCAGCGGATGCCGCCGTACGCGCTCGTCATGTTCGAGACTGGCGCGCCGGCCTCCGCGGCGGCGAAGACGTTCGTCTTCGTGATCATGTAGGCGATCTGGTAGCCGCCCCAGGAGTGGCCCTGCACGCCGACCCGGTCCGGATCGATGAACCCCTGCGCGATGAGCGCCTGCACGCCGGGCACGACGGCGTCGAGCGCGCTCTCGCCCGGATAGCCGATCTCGTACGGGATGTCGGGGACGAACACGACGTACCCGCGGCTCGCGTAGAAGGAGAAGCGGACGGAGGCCCGGTTCGGCAGCGGCGGCTGGTAGCTGTGCAGCCCGTCGGACATGCGCTCGTAGAAGTAGACCATGAGCGGATACTGCTGCGAGGGATCGAAGCCGTCCGGCTTGATCAGGATGCCGTCGAGCGGCGTGCGGTCGTTCGACATCCAGTGGACGAGTTCGGCGCTCCCCCAGCGGTACTCGTCCTGCTGCGGGTTCGCATCGCTCAGTTTGCGCGCGTTCCCGAAATCCGCGTCACCGACCCACAGATCCGGAAACTCGACGAACGTCTGGCGCGTCCACACATGGCGCTCGGCGTCCTCGGCCTTTGCCGGCGACGCGTAGCGCACGTCGCCCATGATCAGTTCCTCGATCCGGCCGGCCTCGTCGGTCCGACCGCGCGCGAACCCGGACGCCTTCGTTCCCATGTCGAAGACCGAGAAGAGGACCTCGCCCTCCTCGATGCCCTCGCCGGCCCCGCCTCCGCCGAAGCCGCCGAACCCGAAGAAGTTGCCGCCGCCGCCCTCGGCCACACGCTGCACGCGATAGCGCAGATCGGCCTCCCGCCCCTCGGTGAGACGCACGGCGGGGTCATCGCCGCTCGGGTCGACGCGCCACACGTCGTTCCGATCGTACACGAGCATGGCGGCGTCGCCCTCGACCCACGTCGCACCGCCATAGGGGGGCGGTCCCTGCGGGTGGTCGTCGAGTTCGTTGTAGAAGGCGACGGGAAGACTCCCGGTCAGGCTGCGCGCGGGTTCGGAGCCGTCCATCGGCGCGGCCTTCCAGTCCCGGTCCGTTTCGTCCCACCAGTACGCGTACGTCCCCTCCGGCGAGAGGCTGGCGCCGCCGAAGCCGCGCACGCCTTCCACGATCATGCGGCGTTCGCCGGTCAGGACATCCACCGCGTAGGCGTCCTCGTAGCGTCCGTCCCACGAGACCTTCTGGCGGTGAGGCACATCGCTCGTGGCGAGGACGTAATCGCTCATGCCGGGCTCGGGACGCGACACGTCGGGGATGCTCGCCGTGCCCAACTGCACGACGGCGTCCCGGCCCCCGTGCTTCACGGCCAGGTAGGACCGGTTGCGCTCGCGGTTCGCCTGCACGAGTTGCATCGGCTGCAGGTACGGGTCGCGCCAGTTCCAGATGTCGACCGTCACGCGATCCGCGTCGAGGATCTCCTCGTCGGGCTCGGGCTCGGGACGCGGCGCGGTGCCGAAGAAGAGACGGTCCCCGTCCTCGCTGAAGGAGACGGACCCGTTCTCGCTGATCCACCAGCCGGCGGGCACGCCGGCCGTCTCGTGGTCGGCCACCTTCTCCGCCGCCCCGCCGTCGGACCGGTAGAGCGCGAAGGACGGCTGGTCCATCTCCCACTCGTCCACGTTGCTCAGGAAGGCAAGGCGTTCGCCCGACTCGTCGAAGGCCACCTGCTCGTAGTGCCCCTCCCCGGCGAGCACTTCCACGCTCTCGCCGCTGGCGGGATCCACGAGATGGATCCCGTCCCCGCCCTCGTCCTCGGTCGAGGTCACGTACGCGAGCCCGTTCCCGACGTCGGCCACCGTGTAGGAAACGACATCGGCGTAGGCGTGCTCCGCCCCTGTATCGAGATTCAGGAGCACGAGCGGCGTCCCGTCTTCCTTTTCGTGCCGCTTCTCGTACTCCGCGGAGCGCTCCTCCTCTTCCTCTTCACCCTCTTCCTCCGCTTCCTCGGCCTCCTCCTCAGCGGCTTCCTCCTCTTCCTCCTCGGCCTCTTCCTCCTCCTCCTCCTCGGGAGTTTCGGAGAGGAGATAGGCGACGAAGGCGCCCCCATCCGGCGGGACCCGGAAGGAATCGATCGGGCCGGCGCGCCGGACTCCGCCCTCATCTCCGGCGCCGTCCGCGAAGGCTTCGGCCAGGTTCACGACGGCGAGCGAGTCGCCGGGGAGATCGTCCCCGCGCTTCCCTTCGAGGCGGAGGGAGTCGACCACGGCCTTCACCGGCGGCACGCGGAATGCGAGGTGCCGAGAGTCCCTCGTGAAGGAGGGCGAGCGACCGCGGAAGCGGCGTTCCGCCGAGCCGTCGCTGCGCGCGATCACGAGCGTGGGGTCGCCATCCCAGGGCGTCAGGACGTAGGCGAGCCAGTCACCATCCGCCGAGATCGTGCGGCCTCCGATGGAGTTCCAGCGGTAGGTGTCCTCGTGCTCGAGGCCCGGCTTGACCTGTTGGGCGGCCAGCACCTGGGGTGCGAGCAGGATAACGGGCGCGAGAAGGACGCCGGCAGCCAGCGAGAGCAGACGATGGCGGTGAATCCGGGCAGGAGACGAACCAGAGACGGGAGACATCCGACTCTCCTGTTTCGAGGGATTTGCGGGGTTCAACGCTTGAATAAACATCAACGCTTGAAGTAGACGGGATCGGACGGAAGCGCGTCCACGTCCACGATCCTGCCGGCGGCCATGACGACCGACTGTTTGCGGATGTTCGCGATATCGGCGAGCGGGTCGGCGTCGAGCACGAGGAGGTCGGCGAGCTTGCCGGCTTCGACCGTTCCGAACTCGTCGAGCGCGCCCGCCGCGATGGCGCCGTTGCGCGTGGCGGCGACGATGGCCTCGCCCGGCGTCATCCCCAGTTCCACGAGACCCTCGATGGCGAGGATCGTCCCGATGCCGGGCTCCTGCCAGATGGGCTTGGGCGCGCGTCCGAATTCCGGCGCGACGCCCGCATAGTTGTCCGTGCCGAGGGTGGTGATGCACCCGCCGGCGATCAGCTTCTTCGCGTTCAGCCGGCGCATCTCGGTCCCGTATCCCAGCGCCCGCTGCTCGCGGCGAATCTGGTAGCTCGTCTTCTCGCGCTCCACGGGACGCCGCAGCCGCCCCCACTCGCGCGCACGGGTTCCCTCCGCCTCGCGGGCCAGACGTTCCTCGGCCGCCGCGCGGTTCGCCAAGTGGCTCTCCCAGGCGGGACCGGTGATCGTGTTCACGATCATCGAGCACACGATGCCGCGGTCCACGATCTGCTGGACCAGGGCGTCCGATATCTCGCGGCTCGCGAGCACTTCGGGGTGCTGGATGAGATCGATCCCCGCTTCGACGGAGAGCCGCAGCCCCTCCGGGTTCGTGGAATGGGTCTCCGCGATGAGGCCCCGCGCGTGCGTCTCCTCGACGATCACCCGCTGGGCCTCCGGCGAGAACCCGATCAGGGTGGGGAACGCCCAGTGACTCGTCCCCCCGTACTTGAGGAAGTCCACTCCCTTGTCGAGGTACTCGCGGATCCTCGCCCGCAGTTCCTCGGGATACAGGTCCATCAGGTCCTCGCCCGCGCCCTGGGCGATGTGGTCGGAGAACTGTTCCTCGTAGAGCGAGAGGTCGTCCTCCGGAATGAGGGCGAAGGTGATCGAATAGGGCCCGCCCCAACCAACGATGTTGCCGGCGACCTGGAGCCGCGGCCCGATGGCCTCGCCGGAGGCGATGGCGTCGCGCACCTGCTGGAGTTCGGGGAGTGCGCCGTAGCTGTCGCGGAGGTGGGTCACGCCGAACTTGAGGTGCATCTGCGCGGCCTCGAGCGTGAGTTCGGGCCCCATCAGCCGGTAGAAGACGGAACTCTCCTTCCGGTCCTTGTTGCCCCCGCCGTAAAGGGAGATGTGTACGTTCGTGTCCACGAAGCCGGGCGCGACGAACTTGCCGGCGCCGTCGATGACGCGCGCGCCATCCGGCACATCGACATCCGCGCGCGGACCGGCGGCGGCGATGCGGTCTCCTTCCACGACGACCGTGGCATCGGCGAGGGGAGGGCCGCCGTTTCCGTCGATGAGGGTCGCGCCGACGATCGCGGTCGCCTGGCCCAGCAGCGGTCCGCTCGGGACGAGGACAACGAGGGAGGCCAGCGTGGCGGCGACGGAGAGGACGCGGCGGGGGGCGCGGAACATGCGGGAACCTCCTCGTTTCAGCGGAGCTTGCGTAAATTGAGACTAACAGCTTGCTCGACTCGCGAGTAGCCGCCCGCTCCAACGGCGACGCCAGCGGTTGGCAGGGCGGGACGGTGCGCGTTAGGCTGTCGCATCCTGCCCATCCCGGACTCCGCCGAGGGAATGACGCGGCTTCGATGGGCGGGCCGACCACGACCGATGACAGACGACTGACTACAGGCGAGAGATAATGGCGACGATCACCACGAGATTCCCCCTCAGACACGTCGAGCGTTCACGGCTCGAATCCGTCGACTTCGACAACCTTCCCTTCGGCTCGATCTGGTCGGACCACATGTTCGTGGCTGACAACATCGACGGCGAGTGGACGGACGCGGAGATCCGGCCCTACGGCCCGATGCCGATCTACCCGAGTTCGAAGGGGCTCCAGTACGCCGTCTCGATGTTCGAAGGGTTCAAGGCGCACATGACCCCCGAGGGCGACCTCGCCGTCTTCCGGCCGGACATGAACCAGAAGCGGTTCAACCGTACGGCGGCCCGGTTCGTGATGCCCGAACTCCCGAAGGATCTGTTCTTCGACGCGATGCGGGAACTGCTCGATGTGGACTGCGGCTGGCTGCCGCGGGCCGACCAGGGCGCGCTCTACATCCGCCCCAGCTACTTCAGCACGGATCCCACGCTCAGCGTCGTGTCGGGCCGCTCGTTCCGGTACGTCCTGATGACGGCGCCGGTGGGGCTCTACTTCACCGGATCCCAAACGGTCAGCCTCGTGGCCACGCGCAAGTTCGTGCGGGCCTTCCCCGGCGGCACCGGCGGCCACAAGCCCGCGGCCAACTACGGGCCGACGATGCTGGCCTCCCAGCAGGCGCAGGCACAGGGGTACGACAACGTGATCTGGCTCGACGGCCACGAGGGCCGGTACGTCGAGGAGTGCGGGGTCATGAACATGTGGTTCGTCATCGACGGGACCGCGATCACGCCCCCGCTCGAGGGGACGATCCTCCCGGGCGTCACGCGCGACTCCCTGATCCGGCTATGCGGGGACTTCGGGATCCCGTGCGAGGTGCGCCGGATCGCCGTGGATGAACTCCTGGAGGCGCACGCCGCCGGCACGCTGAACGAAGCGTTCGGCTCGGGCACGGCCGCCACGGTGCAGCCCATCGACCGCCTCGGGCTTGACGGAACGGATGTCCTGCTTCCGCAACGTCCGGATTCCCTCGCGTCGCGGCTCAAGGCGGAACTCCACGGAATTCAGACCGGACGGGTCGAAGATCGCCACGGGTGGCTGTGGCGACCCTAGGCATCGACAGGACGGCGCGACCGTTCGAGGAGGTTTCATAGACGTGTCATCGGATCCCCCGTTCAAGGCCACGCTCGGGATCAGACCCGCGTCCCGCACCGATTTCATCGACGTGCGCGCGAGGCTGGTCGAGGAGTTCGGATCCGATTTCGCCCGGTATCCGAAGGCGCTCTACATCTCCCACCACACCACGGCGGGATACCTGGACCAGCGGCTGGCGCAGCGGCTCGACAACGACCGGACGAGGCTGCAGGACTACATCAAGGTCTTCAACGAGATCTTTCCGCCCAACGCGGGATACGAACACGATGAACTCCAGCTGCGGACCGAACTGACGGACGAACAGAAGGCGACGGAGCCGGAGAACGCGGACTCGCACCTGACCTTCATCGGCGCCGGGCTCCAGAGCGCCGCCTCGTACGATAACGAAGGAGGTCG
Source organism: Gemmatimonadales bacterium (assembly GCA_009841005.1). Classification (GTDB taxonomy): domain Bacteria; phylum Gemmatimonadota; class Gemmatimonadetes; order Palauibacterales; family Palauibacteraceae; genus Palauibacter; species Palauibacter polyketidifaciens. Next base: position 7,081 of record VXMR01000125.1, on the reverse strand, counting down.
GCCGGTCTGGTTCGTCGATCTCGATGGCGTCCACAGGGGCGGGACCCGCGATCGGCGGACGACGGTCGTGGGATACGGTTCGGAGGAAGTCGTGGCCCAAACCCAGTTGAGCGTTGAAGCCTCGCCTCGGGCCATCGATGCCATCGACCTCAGGGAACCGGAGTCCGGTTTCGTGGATCGGCTTCAGGATCTCGTCGAGGAAAACGGGATCTCCTTCGGACGACTCGATGTATCGCTCGCGGCGCAGGAAACCAACGCCAGCCTCACGGTCAACGAATACGAGCCGCTGCTGATGAAGAACGACCTTCGCGGGGTTCTCCTCAGCCCCCTGCGGTTCATGGCCGATCAGGGCAGAGAGGCCCTGAGGACGCCGCTGTCGCTGCCCGGGAAGGCGCTGCGGTTACCGGGGAAGGCCCTGCGGCTGTCCGGCAAGGCGCTCAACGTCGCCAGGATGGGCACGACCGTACTGCGAACTTCTCCCGGTCCGGTTCTCGACACCGCCACGGTGGAAGCCGTCCACATCCTCAATTGGGCCCTCGAACGGATCGGCGTGGACGAGTCCGTCATCGCGCGGGTGTTGAACCGGGCCCTGGCCTTTCCGGTGTCGCGCTTCCAGGGCCTCAGGCGGGAAATCAGCCTGCCCGTGATCGACCGTGACGGGGATGGAAACGGCGAGATCCCGTGGGGAACCTACCAGAGCCCCATTCTCATCCAGTGGAGAGCCCCGACCGAAACGACCCGCGAACTGGACGTGAAACTGGTCCGCTTCGCGTAGCAGCGCCCCTCGGCGAAGTCCCGAGCCGTAACACCCGGCGGCCGTGTTATGCCGGGCCGGCGGCCGGGTCCTGAAGTGGGACTCCGAACACCTTGTCCTCGAGGCGGGCCACGCGACCGGTCTGCCGACCTTCGACCCCGCGCAGTTCGGTTCGCACTTCCGCGATTTCGGCCCGGAGATCGTCGCGGACACCCCGTACCTCGCTCCGAAGCTCGTCGCGCACGGCCTGTATCTCGCCTCGGAGTTCTTCGCGCACCCCGTATATCTCACTCCGCAGCTCATCCCGCACGCCGCGGATCTCACCCCGGAGCCGTTCTTCGAGACCCTTCATCTCGTCGCTGAGCTTGCGGATGGCGGCGTGGGCGAAGGCGGCGACCGCTGCGCCCACGCTGATGATGGTCAGCATCAGGGTGATGATTCCGGCCACGTCCAATCCCATCTTCAGGGCTCCCGTCGAGGTTCCCGTGCGGCGGCGACGCGACGGTCGCGCGCCGTTTCCGCACCAACCTCCGGGCAAGGATCAACTTGGGATCAAGTGGGCGTCGCTTCAACCGGAAAGTGCGCGACGCCGGGCTTCAGGCGGCGGCCGTCAGACGAGCGAGCGACCCTGTGAGCCGTCCACGGCGATGCAGGCGCCGGTGATCAGGCTGGCGCGCTCGGAGGCCAGGAACGTCACGACGTCCGCAACTTCGTCGGCTCGCCCGAACCGTCCCAGGGGCAGGTTCGCGTTGACGAACTTCCGCATCCCCTCCGGGTCCGATTTCACGCGCTTGTCCCAACTGCCGCCGGGGAACTGGATGGAGCCCGGCGCGACACAGTTCACGCGGATGCTGTCCTTGGCGAGTTCGAGCGCCATGATGCCCGCGGCCGAGATCAGCGCCGTCTTCGTCGTGTTGTAGATCGACAGCCCGGGCCCGCCCTTCTCGCGCCCGAAGACCGACGAAACGAAGACGATCGACCCGCCTCCGACCGCTCGCATGTGGGGGATCGCCAGCCGGCTGGCCCGGAAGCCCGACAGGACGTTGAGCTGGAGGATGTCCAGCCAGTCCTGGTCGTTCGTCTCCTCGAACTTCCCGCGCCGGTTTCCCCCGACGTTGTTCACGAGAACGTCCAGCGCCCCGTAGCGGTCGACCGCCGCGTCCACGACTTGTCGGGCGCCGTCCTCCTCGGCGATGTCGCAGGCCACCGTGAGGACATCCGCGACTCCGTCCGCCCGCAGCGACTCGGCCGCTTCTTCGAGCGGATCGCGGTTGCGCGCGCATAGCGCCAGCCGCGCGCCTTCCGCCCCCAGCGCCCGCGCGATGTAGAGGCCGATCCCCCGGCTCCCACCGGTGACGACCGCAACTTTCCCCTTCAGCTTCAGATCCATGCGCGAGACTCTACCGAGCGTCCGCACCGCCCGCCACCCCCCTCATTTTGGGTATGGACGAACCACTCCCACACGGACACGTTCACTCGCCAAATCGGACACTCCCAGCCACGGCGGTGCCATGACCAAAGACGAGACGGAAGCGCTTTCCCTGCTCCAGCGCTACGCCGACGACCCCAACGGCAGGGCAGTTCTCCGCAGGATGGCCGACTCGATCGAAGTCGCGAACCGCCGCGCACGACTCTATTGGACTCCCACCGTTAGGAAATCAAAGGGTTGGACGGTAAACCTCAGAATCAGCCGAGTCTTCGCGATCACTCTCAGGGACGACAAGGTCGAGATCGCCTTGGTACCGGAGAGCGTGGATCCAGCAGCAATGACAACCCTGATTGCGGCAGGCGATTATTGCGGTTCATTCGTGCAAGAGCCGGGTTCGGAGCGCTACGCGTTGGATTGGGCCGAGGCCGCCGAGCAATGGGAGTCGTTCGAGAGGGCCCACCACGAGATGCTGGAGTACGAGGGAACGGACTCGAAAATAAGGAACCCTGAAGCCCACGCCGTCATCGATTTTCTGAAGTCCACACTCGACCGCGACTTGCCGTACCCGGAGCGCGAGCTGAGCGCCCCGCTGCCTTTAGCGGTCGGCAGGGACGGCTCACGGATGGAACTCCTCGATGCGTTCGCCGCCTCCCAGCCGGGTCGAGCGATCCTCCGAGCGATCGCGCGGTCCATCGAGGCGGCTAACGAGGCGGGCCGTGGGCACTGGGGCACGACGTTGGCCCCGGGTGCGACCTACGTGGCGCTCAACGTAGGAAACGCCTGCGCGATCCGGCTTCACCCCGACAAGGTGCGGATACTCCTCCTTCCCGACCTCCTGGAATCGCCTGTGCGGACGGCGCTGGAAGAGAAGGCCCTACACCTCTGGGACCGGGCCGCCATCCCGGGATCGAGCAACTACGAGCTCAAGTGGTCCGATGCGGCTCACATGGGGGAATCGCTGGAGGGCGCCCACCACGCAGTCCTCGCCGCGAGGCCAAGTCGAAGGACGGCCTTCTATCGATCACACTCCAACGACGTCATCGATTTCCTGAACCGCACGCTCGACCTCGAACTCCCTTATCCGGACTATGGCGTCGACGCGGGTGAGGCGGACTCGACTCCATCTGGAGCGACGGAGGGTTCGAGCAGGGTCGGGCCGGAGTTCGGGGCGCTCGTGCAGTTCATCGAAGCGCAGGGACTGCATTTTCCCACGGAAACGCTCGCCAACTACGTCCTCGCGCTGCAGGCCAAGCGGTTTGCGATTCTCACCGGCATTTCGGGCACGGGCAAGACACAGATCGCCATGGCGGTGGCGCGTAGCTTCCAGGCAAAGATCCGGGATCGCCAAGTGGGGGAACTCGATGAGTCGGCCACTTTGGACGATACGGTCCAGATGACGGCCCGACCGTACCATTTCAAGTATCGCCAGATCGTACTACCTGCTGCGTTCGTAGCGGGGATCGATCACGATCGTCTGCTGGATCCCGATCCAGACTCCAACAGCGGCACCATCGCTTTGTCCTATCCGGGGGGACTCACTCGGCTCGGTTTCTGGCGAGACCCCAATCCTACCAGGAACGTTACGTGGCTAATGTTTGCCCGCGCACACGATTTCCGGGACTGGTATCTGGAGAACCTTCAGCCAGGGGACCAGTTTTGCATCAGTGTTCGGGAAGGGGAGACGCCCGATGACCATCGGATCGAGTTCCGGCTGGGGGAGACTGAAGTCGCCGAGCGAAGACTTGACAACCGCGTCGTCGTCCCGGTGCGGCCGGACTGGGTAGATAACCGGGGGTTGCTCGGGTACTTCAATCCCCTCTCGAACGAATACTCGACGACTCCGTTCCTCTCGCTTCTGCTGGAGGCGCAGGCAGAGGAGAAACGGGCGGAGAAGGAAGAGAGGGACGCGCATCCCTTCTTCGTCGTGCTCGACGAAATGAACCTCGCCCGAGTGGAGCACTATTTTTCAGATTTCCTGTCGGCACTCGAATCTGGAGAACCGATACCTCTGCACGAGAGCGAGGAGGTCGAGGAAGGGCGGACGGAATCCGGTGCCGTGGTGCCGCGACAGTTACGGGTGCCGAGCAACGTGTTCTTCACAGGTACCGTGAATGTAGACGAGACGACGTACATGTTCAGCCCCAAGGTGCTCGACCGGGCGTTTACGATCGAGTTCGACCGCGTGGATCTGGATGGCTACACGACGGGCACCCATGCCGATCGGGAAGCGGGCCTCAGCTTGGATGGAGGTGGCGGCGGACTGCGGCTTACACCCCATCGGAAGCCGGGACGGGGCGACTGGCTGAAGTTCAGAAAGCTCGGTGGCGGCCGGTTTCACCGAACCCTCCTGGGACTGCATGGCATCCTCGAGGAAGAGCACCGCCACTTCGGGTACCGGGTCGCGAACGAGATCGCCCGTTTCGTCAATCTCTCGCACGAGCAGTCGACCGACGGCGAGGCCGCCGCCGAGGCTGCGTTCGACCTCGCGTTGCTCCAGAAGGTGCTGCCCAAGTTCCACGGTACGCAGCAGGAGCTGGAACCCATCCTCCGGCGGCTGGCCTCCGCCCTCGGCGCGACGTCGTCGGATTCGAGCGAGGACGTGCCCGCGGGAACGTCTGTCGCAGGCCTGGAGCCCGGCACGGAGACGAACGTGGAGGGCAGAACAACGCGCTTTCCGCGCACCGTGGCCAAGATCCGGCGCATGCTCAAGCGGCTTGAGCAGCGAGGCTTCGCGGGGTTCATCGAGTGATCTTGCCACCTGCGGGAGACCCGGCCCGGCTCGACGGAGAAGCGGCGGCTGGGGAACCAAAGTCGCGCCTCACTCTCACGAGATGGGGGTCGGACGAGAGGCCCCTTCGCCGCGACGGACGGTGGCACCTGCGGAGCGAGCAACAGTGGGCCGTTGAGGGCCCCCGGGCGATGCTGGCTGACATCGAAGCGGTTCTGCCGCGTTCAGCTTGCACACGGACGGGGCACAGCGCGCTCGTTCTGAATCTAGTCAACTCCGTGGGCATCCTCGACCTCCCCGAGGTCGGACCGTTGGAGCTGCACACCGGCAAGCTGGACGGGGCAGGGTTCGAGGCGCTCCTTGCGGATCTGACCCGTCTCGCCACGAGCCTTCCCTTCGCGGCCGACGATCCGGGCTCGTCGCCGTATGTAAGCGGCCCACCACCCCGCGATGAGGTGCTCTACCACGCGTTCGTGTATCTGCGACACATTCTCTCGGACAGAGCGCCGGCAGAGGAGCGCCTGCTACCGGCCCTAGAGCTGATCCAGCGCGCCCCCCACCGGCGTTGGCGCACGGAGCGGCGGGACGTGCCGGTGGAGACGCTCACGCGGGTGGATTCGCGCACGCTGCTCGATTTGGTGACGCGCACCGGGGCGCCGGTCGACGCGGCCTCTCTCTCCCTGGCGGCGGCGGCCCTCACCGAGCGACTGGGAGGACGACTGCCCGAAGAGGTTTCCGAGCGGCGCATCCGAGCTACCGTGGACACGCCGGAGAACCGCTTCGCGAAGGCCTTCATCGTCCAGGCAAACGGAATCATCGGACGCGTCCGGTCGAAGGCAACGGGTCGCCGGGACGTATTCGGCCGCAGGCTCCTCGCGGACTGCGACCGAATGGAGGCGGGGCTGATGCCGGTGGCCCGTCATTCGATGTGGGATGAGGTGGGGACCATGGTGCGAATCCCCTTTTCTTCCACCGTACTCCAGCGGCGGCGGGGTTACCGTCAAGTGCTGCGGCACTATGCACGGATCCGGCTTGCGCCCCGCATCCCGATCGACAAGCGCGAGATGCGCGACCTCATCGAGCTCAAGAACATCTCCCTCCTGTACGAGCTGTGGACCTTCTTCCGCCTCGCCGAGATCATTTGCGAGTTGCTGGGACCACCCCGCAGGAGCGCCCGGCCGACCGCGGGCGACGATTTCCAGGTTGCGCTCGGATGGAACCGGACGTTTGAATGGACCGGGGGTACACGGTTGGCGTACAACGAATCGTTCTCCCGATCCCGGCCATCCCCGAACTGCTCCTATTCGGTACCGCTCCGGCCGGACATCACGCTCCGTGTGCCGAGCGGGCCGAACTGCGGTCTCCACGTCCTCGATGCCAAGTTCAGAGTTCAGACCCTGGGCGAGGCAGGGTTTGAGCCGGACGAGGACCCGGCGGAGAGGGCCAGTGAACGCAGGGGCGACTTCAAGCGCGCCGACATCTACAAGATGCATACCTACCGAGACGCGATTCGGAACGCCCGCTCGGTGTGGATCCTGTACCCCGGCTCGGAGTTCCGTTTCTTCGACGCCTCGAACTCCAGGCGGGTGATTCAACCAACCGACCTGCCCAACCTGTTGGAGGGCGTCGGTGCAATTCCGTTCGCGCCCAAGCCGGACTCCGGATCCGGTCCCTCGCCGCACGACGCAGTGACGGCGATGCTGCGGAAACTACTCGAACTGCACTCCCGTGGCGTGTACTCCACCGGAGGCGAGGCCCCTTCAACGGTCGCGCCCCCGTAGCGGAGGACTAGTCAATCGGCCGGCGACTCTTCAACTCGCGCGTCGGCTCTGGCTGCTCCACCACTTCAGGGACACGGGCGAATCTCTCGGGCGACACCCGGATCCGCTCGCGGCTCAACCCGAAGTAGTGTTCATCCTCGCACACTACGCGCCGGAGCCCGTCCCCGCGCGCTAACGAGCGGGAACGTACAGCATGTAGATTTCGTCGTTGCCGTCCCGGTCGGACGTGAAGGCGATCCGGGTGCCGTCGGGGGACCACGCGGGAAGCCCGTCGAACGCGGAGTGCTCCGTAAGCCGCGTCACGCCGCTCCCGTGATCGTGTTCACGAGCATCCAGCAGATCACGCCGCGTTCGCGGATCTGCGTCAGCAACTCCTCGGAATACGGACG
>VXMR01000093.1 GCA_009841005.1 Gemmatimonadales bacterium | reverse complement strand
CGGCGCTCGCCGTGTGGCGGTCGATCCTCGATCCGTGGGGCTGGGTCCTCGAGGGATCGCAGGTCCTCTTCTATCCCTCGATCATCGTTCTCGCCGGCGCGATGGTCCTGTGGGGCACGATGGATCAGGACGAGCTGACGGTCGACGCCCGTATGGGCTGACCTGCTCGACCCGTCCCGGCGCGTTTCGAGGCGACGCGCCGGGCGGGTCGGGAATCAGCCGTGCTCCGGCTCGGGCCGGTGGACCCTGCCGAGCCGCCACATGCCGACGGCGACCAGCACCGCGACGATCGGCAGGCCGGCCGCCCCCGTGAGGACGATCAGCGAGGCCATCACGAAAGCGACCGCTGCGGCGATGAGGCCCGTGAGGAGCCAGCCGCCGAGCACGACCATGATGCCCGTCACGCGCTGCCCGCCGTCCGTGAGCGTCCAGGTTCGGTCCCCGAAAGAGGCGCCCATCGCGGCCATGAACGTGATGTACGTCGTCGACAGGGGCAGCCGGTTGGCAGTGCCGATGGAGATGAGCAGCGCCGCGACGGTCAGATTCACGCTGGCGCGCAGCAGGTCGTACGGAGGATCCTGCGGGTCCGGCGGGGGCGGCGCGGTCTGCGTCTCGATGTGCTCCCGGATCCTGCGCGGCGTGAGGCGCTTCGCGAGGAGGAAGCCGGAGTATCCCCAAGTCGCAATCGACGTGCCCAGCTTGCTGTCACGGAAGCGCTGTCGCGTATGGCTCTGCGCGGCGAGCCGGATCTCCGTGTCCGTCACGCGACGCGCCTTCCGGGACCGGGTGAGCGCCACGGCCATGATGATGCCTGCCGCCAGCAGCGCCCACGGCGGCGTAGGCACCCGGCCGGAGAGGTCGACCCCTTCCACGAGCACCGCCTGGAAAGCCGCGACCGACGGTCCGATGAAGTTGACGAGGTCGTTACCGGCGAATGCCATGGACAGCGCGCCCGTGCCGGTGAGGACGATGACGCCGACCACCGTCCTGGGCCGCTGCCGCAACCCGAGCGCAAACGCGCTCGACAGGACGAACACGCCGACGAGGATCAGGGCGATCTGCTCGCGCAGCATCGTCATTGTCTCCTCACCGAGAAGCGCGGCGCCCTGCAGACCCTTGAACAGCACGAAATAGGCCATCGCCGAGAACGAGACGCCGGTCCAGAGCCAGCCCCAGCGCGGAAAGCTCTCCTTAAGGTCGAATCCGTACAGGATCCGGACCAGCCACATGATGCCGGCCGCGCTCACGAAGGCGGTGATCACGGAGAGGAAGATCGCGGTGTAGATGCCGAGCACCGGCCCGGTGTTGATGACTGCCAGCGCCTCGCGGAATCCGCCCGGCGTGGTCCAGAGAGCGACCGCAATCGAGGCGCCCACGAGTTCCGACACGATCGACACCGTCGTGCTCGTCGGCAGCCCGAAGGTGTTGAACAGGTCCAGGAGAAGGACGTCCGCTGCCATGACCCCGAGATAGAGCGCGAGGATCGAGGTCAGGATGATCGTCCCGTCCACGTTGGTGAAGAAGCTGGGGTCGAACACGCCGCGCCGCGCCACTTCCATGAGGCCGCTCGATGTGAACGCGCCGAGGAGGATCCCGATCGTGGCGATGATCATGATGAGGCGCCGCCGCGCCACCCGGGACCCGAACGCCGAGTTCAGGAAGTTCACCGCATCGTTCGCGACCCCGACCCAGAGATCGAAGGTGGCGAGCCCGAGAATCAGAAGCAGAGCAATCGTTTCGAACAATGGATCAACGCCTGGCTGGGGCTGCGGACGTCCGGACCCGGTGTCACCGCGAGGTGCTGCGCGGTGCTTGCAGCGCCAACCCTAAACCGATTTCGCCACGGGGCAAGCGTCGTGACGAGACTGTTACCTCAACGGCCTCCAGCCTCACCTTCGCCCAGTCGATCTGCGGCCTCCGGCGCCTCCCCGCCGTCCCGCCTCAGGAGCCGTCGCGCCGCCTGGATGTCGGCCCCGTCGGAGCGCTCGGCAAAGAACTCGGCCGTATACTGTTCCTGTCTTCGCGTCATGTTGGTATCCTCCGAAAATCACAATCCGAACGTGGGCACAACCTAATCAGACCCCAGGAGCTGAAATGCGGGTTCCCCCATTCCTGATGGAGCGGTGGCAGTCGACGTTCGAGCACCGCGTGGACTACAACCTTTCCGAGAGCGGCGTGCACCCGCTGACGCTGTCGGAACTGCTGGAACTCATCGACCTGGACCCGGGCGGCGTCCGCCTGGAGTACGGACAGAGCGACGGGTCGGATCCGCTCAAAGCCGTGCTTGCGGACCTGTACGAGGGCGCCGTTCCCGAGAACATCATCGTCACGACCGGCGGGGCCGAAGCCAACTATGTCGTGCTCTGGAGCCTGGTGTCAGCCGGGGACCGGGTCGTGGCTCTGGAACCGACCTACGGCCAGACGCCCGGACTGGCGCGAGGACTGGGCGCGGACGTCGTCTCGTGGAAGCTCGATGAAGCGCGTGGCTGGCAGCCTGCGCCGGGAAGCGCCGCGGAAGTCATCACGCCCGGGACGCGTCTCGTCATCGTCACGAATCCGAACAACCCGACGGGAGCCGTCCTCACCGGCGCGGCGATGGACGAAATCGTCGGCGCCGCCGAGGCGGTCGGGGCCTGGATTCTGGCGGACGAAGTCTATATCGGTGCGGAAGTCGAGGGCCCGGAGACGCCGAGCTTCTGGGGCCGCTACGACCGGGTGATCGTGACGGGCTCGCTCTCGAAGGCGTACGCGCTGCCGGGGCTCCGGCTCGGCTGGATCACCGCGCCGGCGCATATGCACGAAGAGTTCTGGGGCCGGAAGGACTACACGACGATCACGCCGGCCACGCTCTCGGACGTCGCGGCGCGCCGCGTGCTGAGCGCCGATGTGCGCCCCCGCGTGCTCGAAAGGACTCGCGGGATCATCCGCACCAACGTCTCCCGCGTCACCCGGTGGCTCGACGACCGCGGGGACCTGTTCTCGTACCGGGCCCCGGATGCCGGCGCGATCTGCTACGTGCGCTACGGCCTCGATATCAACTCGACGGAGCTGGCGGAACGGCTGCGGGCCGAGAAGGGTGTCCTTGTCGTCCCCGGAGACCACTTCGGGATGGACCACTACCTGCGGATCGGCTTCGGAAACCCGGCCGCGGAACTCGACGAGGGGCTCGACCGGGTGGCGGCCCTTCTCGAGGAGGCCTGCGCCGCGGTGGCATAGGGAGTGGCATAGGGAAACGACAAGGGGTTCCAGGGTGCTGGCGACGGTCGAGATCGAAGTCAAGCTGACGGGAAGCGCGGCCGAGCTGTCCGCGGCGTTCGACGACCTGGGCGGACCCCGCCCGACGCGCGAACGACTGCTGACGGTCTACTACGACACGCCGGAGGGCCATCTCCGGCGTCGCGGTTTCGCCATCAGAATCCGGAGCGGAAACGGCTTCCGGGAACTCACGCTGAAGAGGGATGAGGGGGACGGGCTGACCCGCGGCGAGTGGACGTCGCGCCTTCCGCTCGCGACCCGCGAGGATCAGACGCCGCGGGCCCTTCGACTCCCTCCCGACGCTCCCGTCAACGACCTCGGGATCGCGGATGCCGGCGCGCTGCGCCCCACCTTCCTGACGGACATCGAGCGCACGAAGAAGGAGGTCCGGACGGGCGACGCCCGGGTGGAGGCGTCGCTGGACACGGGGCGGATCTCGGCGGGCGAACGCGAGGGGCGGATAGCCGAACTGGAGTTGGAACTGCTGAGCGGGCCGGTGGAGGACGTGCTTACGGGGGCGCGCGCGCTCCTGGAGAAGCGTCGCCTCAGGATCGGAACGCGCTCCAAGGCCGCGCAGGGCACGGATCTGCTTCTCGGCACGTCGTCGCCCGCCGTCCGGGCGACCCGGGTGAAGCTCTATCCGGCGGATTCGATCGATGGGGCGCTCGCAAAGGTCGTCCGCGCGGCGTCCATCCAGGCGACGGGGAATCTCGCTCCGGTTCTGGAGGGCGCGGACGCCGAAGGCATCCACCAACTGCGGGTCTCCCTGCGGCGGCTGCGTTCCGCGCTCCTCTTCCTCAAGCCCCATCTCGGGTCCCGCGCCGCCGCCCTGAACCGCGACGCCCGGCACGCGCTCAGGCGGCTGGGTCCGGCGCGCGACCTCGACGTCTTTCTGCTCGAGACGTTACCTCCCGTGATCGACGCAAACCCGGGCGCGTCCTCGCTGCCGCGGCTTCGCGACGCCGCACGGGAACGGCGCGACGCGGCCCACGAATCGGCCCGGAGGTTGATCCTGAGCCGGCGGTTCAACCGATTCATCCTGGACCTGCTGCAGGTGGCGCACGGCGGCGGACTCGTCGTGCAGGACGCGGGCGAGTCCCTCCCGAAGACTGCGAGACGCAGACTGAACGGCAGGTACCGGAGCCTGATGAAGGTGGCGAGCGGTTTCGACCACCTGAGCGAACCGGATCGCCACCGGGTCAGGATCTCGCTCAAGAAGCTCCGCTACGCTTGCGACTACTCGCGGACCCTGTTTCCGGGGCCGGCGGTGGACACCTACCTCCGACGTCTGTCAGCGCTGCAGGACGCCCTCGGCCGCCTGAACGACGCGTCCGTCGCCCGGCGGATCTCGCGGGAGTTGGCCGCGGCCGATCGGCGTACGGCCGTGGCAGCGTCGCGGGTTGTCGACTGGTACGAGCGGTGGGCGTGCGACGCGGAGCCCGGCCTCATCGAGTCCTGGCGGACCTTCGCCGCGACGGAACCGTTCTGGTAGCGCGCCCGCCCAGCGGGCTTCCGACAGTTTCGGTACCGGTCAGGGGACGACGCGGGGTCCGAGCGAACGGCGGTGACTCCGCACGCCGCGCGCGAAGAGCAGCAGCGTGAGCAGGAGCGCCGCCCCGCCGATCAGGAGCCGCACCGGATTGTCCGAAACGCGGTTTCCGGGGTTGTCGAGCAGGGCGTCGAAGAGCGTGGGCGGATCGTACAGGACCCCGCCCTTGCCCACGCGGGAAACCGTCTGCGTGAGCGAAATGTCCAGCCGCGGATCGCTCTCGAGAATGAGAAAATCCCCCAGCTTTCCCGGCTCCAGCGTACCCCTCGAATCCTCGAGTCCGAGGTGGCGGGCCGCCTCGCGCGTGCCGGCGTAGAGCGCGTCCTCCGGCGTCAGCCCGGCCGCGACGAGCGCATCCATCTCCTCGTGCAGCGCCAGCCCCGGCGCGAGCGCGCCGCTCGTCGCCGTGGCGATGGACCCTCCGGCGGCGTGGAACTCCCGCACGAACCCGCGGAGCACCTCCAGCGCCGCACTCAACCGCTCGGCCTCGGCGGGCGTTCGGTCGGGAAGGAGCCGGTCCTGAATGCGCTCCGCGACCATCGCGAATTCGACGAGCCGGTTCATGCCGTGCGGGAGCCGGTAGGGCGCCGCCCAGCGCTCCTGCTCCAGGAGGCGTGGCGCGAACGCGGCGCCCCGAGCCCCCATCGCACGCGCGGAGTCCACCAGCGCCTCGCGGTCCGCCAGCGTCGACCGCGATCGCACGTAGAGTTGAAGATCCCGCTCCTCGCGGCCGGGCGGCCCGCCGATGTCGGGCGGGATCGTGGCGGAGAGCGCCCGACCGAAGAGACCGAGCGGGTACGGCGGCTCGTCGACGGGCGTCGCCGGCCGCGGCACGGGAATACGCGCGTCATCGCTGCCCGTCGGCGGCAGCGGCTCCCCCTCGGGCCCCTCCGCGATCTCCGGGATGGCCGCGGTCGTGACGCCGAGCAGAAAGGCCAGGTAAGCGGTCTGCTCGTTGCTCGGCACCTCCGCGGCCTCCTTCACATCGATCAGCCCCGGCACCACCCAGAAGCCGGCGGCGTCGAGCACTTCCACGCCCGCCGGCTCGGCGCAATCGGCCTGCGCCCCCACGCACGTCACCAGGCCGTCGGCCACGACGAGCCGCCCCGTGGGCCACACGGCCCCCGTGCCGTCGATGATGTTCGCGTTGTCGACCACGATCGACCCCGGCCCGCCGCACGCCGCGAGGCCGGCCAGGAGCGCGGCCAACGCCGCCGGGTAGCGTTTTGTTCCCGTCATGACGTTCCAGTTCGGTTCAGGATTTCCATCACCTCCCGGTGGAGCGCCGGCGCGGCCGCGACCGTCGACGCGCCGCCGATGGGATCGTCCCCCTCCCAGGTCGTGATCACGCCGCCCGCGCCCCTGATCACCGGGACCAGCGCAGCAATGTCCCACGGATGCATGATCGGATCGAGCATGATGTCGGCCCGCCCCGTCGCGACCATGAGATACCCGTAACAATCTCCCCAGCCCCGGTACAGCGCCGTTCTCGACCACAGCGCCTCGAACCCGGCGAGGTTCCGGTGCCGGCCGACCGCGCCCGGATCCGTCGTCAGGAGCGTCGCCTCCGACAGCGAGCGGTCTTCGCGGACCCTCACCGCCTCCCCGTTGAAGGTCGTCCCCGACGGGGTACCGATGGCGAGTTCGCGCGTGATCGGCTGGTGGATCGCCCCCAGGATCGGCTCCCCGTCGCGCAGCAGCCCGATGAGCGTCCCGAACAGGGGGACGCCCGCGACGAAGGAGATCGTCCCGTCGATCGGGTCCAGCACCCACACGTACTCGGCGTCATCGTTCTGGCGGCCGAACTCTTCCCCGACGATCCCATGGTCGGGAAAGCGCTCCAGAATCCGATCGCGCAGGAGCGTCTCGGCGTAGCGGTCCGCCACGGTGACGGGCGACTCGTCCGTCTTGGACTCCACGGCCAGGTCGGGATGGCGGAACATGCCCGCGATCGCCCGGCCCGACTCCTCGGCCAGTTCCGCCGCGAAATCTCTCAACGAATCGGGGTCCACCTCTCCTCCGGTCTCGGGATTCGGGTTCGCGCCATCCGGCCCATTTGAGCGCCATCCGACCCATACCATAGTTTGCCGGACATGCTCAGGCTTCATCCGTACGAATACCACATGCCGCGCGCGCTCGACGAGGCGCTGTCGCTGCTCGCCACCCATGGCGACGATGCGATGCCCATCGCCGGCGGGACCGACCTTGTCCCCAACATGAAGCACGGGCTGTTCACGCCCGGCCACCTCGTCGCCCTCAGCCGCGTGCGGGAGATGCGCGGGATCGCCTCCACCGCGGACGAGATCCGCATCGGGGCGGCGGAGACGCTGACGTCGGTCGCGACCCACCCGGAGATCCTCGCGCAGGTCCCCAGCCTGGCCCGAGCCGCCGAACTCGTGTCGGGTCCGCAGTTGCGGCGCGTCGGCACGATCGGCGGCAACGTCTGTCTCGACACGCGGTGCGCGTACTACAACCAGACGAAGTTCTGGCGGAAGGCGCTCGGCTACTGCCTGAAGAAGGACGGCGCCCTCTGCCACGTCGTGAAGGGCGGGACCCGCTGCGTCGCGGCGCACTCGGCTGATACGCCCCCCGTGCTCGCGGTGCTCGATGCGGTCCTCGAGGTCGCTGACGGGGACGGGACGCGCGACGTGCCGATACGGCAGTTCTTCACTTCCGACGGAATCTGGAACCGGTCCATCGGAAGGAGCGAACTCGTCGTCGCGATCCGTGTTCCGCGGCCGCCCCCAGGCACGCAGATCGCGTTTCAGAAACTCCGGCCCCGCGCGGCCATCGATTTCCCGCTGGCCAACCTGGCGGTGCGCGTCGGGCGCGACGACGATGGTCGTGTGTCCGATTTCCGCCTCGTCGTCTCAGCGATGGGCGCCTATCCCCGCCACGTCGGGAAGGTCGAGGATGCCGCCGTGGGGAACCGCCTCGGCGCGAGCGTGATCGAGGCCGTGGCCGAGCAGGCGTTCCGCCAGTGTCACCCGCTCTCCAACATTACCGTCGACCCGGAATGGCGCCGCGCCATGATCCCGGTGCTCGTCCGCCGCGCCCTCAACGAGATCGCCGCCGCCTGAAGAGCTGACGGCTCAGTAGGCGAAAAGGTCGGCGAGCGGAACGTAGGCCTCGCCGGCGAACGCGAGAACGTCGTCCATGCCGAACAGGATCTCATCGAGGGCCGCAAGTTCGGAGCTGGTGAAGCCCCGTCCCGCGGCGTCGATGAAGACGGGCGCTTCGACGGTGCCCTCCACGAGAGCTTCCACGCGCCCCGCCTGGCGGATCTCCCCGTTCTGCGCCCCGTTCACGACGGCGAGGTCGACGAGCGTACGCCCGGCCGAGCCATCGAGGTCCATGCGGAAGCGGAGATCCGCGTGCGACCCGTCCGCGGACAGGCCGCCACCGACCTGCAATCGTACCTCCGTCCCCTCGGCCGAGAGCACCCGGTGTTTCGACGTGACATACGTCATGCCGGCTGCGTCATCGAACTCCAGCAACTCGTCGAGTTCGAAGTCGAAGCGCCCGTTCTGGTCTTCCGCGAAGCCTTCGGCGAGCAGGCTCACGGACACCCCGTTCGCGTCGGATGCGAAGGCGCCGTCCACGAGGTAGTCCGCGACGCGCCGGGTCCCGCCCCCGCTCGTATCGAAGGCCCGCATCCGCAGCCGCGCGGATACCGCGTCGCTCTCGTCCGTGAGATCCACGAATCCGAACGGCTGCAGCGGAAGCGCGGGGAGGCCGGAGGAAAGGTCGACAACATACAGCTCGAACCGGACCCCGTTTTCCGGACCGCCGTCCCCGTACTCCACATACGCGTCGATGGACGCGTCGAAGATGAACTCCTTGCCGAGAAAGTTGATCGGGAAGAGCGGCGTCTTCGCGCCAGATGCGCGACTCGCGGCAACGTTCGCCACCGCGCGTTCGAGCGAACGCGGCTCAAGCGTGCGGAGGAGATCGACACGATCCGACGAGTCGCGGAGCTCGGAGTGGGCCACCCGATTCCCCCGGGGTTCGGCAAGCCCGAGCACCTCGGCGATCGTCCGCACCTGCGCCACGATCGCGTTGTCCGCGGCGTACCGGAGCGAGTAGATGGAGTTCGCCGCCAGCTCCGGATCGAAGGGGGGATCGGGCAGCGGCGGTCCGATGATGCCCCGCTCTTCCGCGCAACCCACGGCCGCCAGCATGAGCAGCCCCGCCACTGGGGCACGACACCTTCCCGCCACCGCGATCCCTCCCTTCATGGGTGAAGCGATTGGACAGGAGATAGACGAGACGGATGGGAAGGGGGTCACCGCCCGCCGCGGCGGGGCGGCTGGTCACGGCCCGCCGCCGGCGGACGGCTGGTCACGGTCCCCACCCCGCGCATACCTTGCCGAAGCGTTCTGAAACACCGGCATTCGTCACGATGGCCCCCGACCGGGGCCTCTTGATTCCGAGGAGGTAGGATGCACGCCTTGCCCAACCTGCCGTACGCCCACGATGCGCTCGAACCGACGATCGACGCACGCACGATGGAGATCCACCACGGCAAGCATCACCAGGTGTACGTGAACATGCTGAACGGCGCCCTCAAGGGTCACGACGACCTCGCGAGCCTGTCGCTGGAGGCCCTGCTGCGCGGCATCGACAACGTCCCCGAATCGATCCGCGGGGCGGTGCGAAACCACGGCGGCGGCCATTCGAACCACTCGCTGTTCTGGACGTCCATGTCTCCGGACGGCGGCGGGGCCCCCTCGGGCGCCCTCGCAGCCGCGATTGACGGCGCCTGCGGCTCCTTCGACGACTTCAAGGCGGCCTTCCAGCAGGCAGGGCTCACCCGCTTCGGCAGCGGCTGGGCGTGGCTCGTGGCCGGGAGCGGCGGCGAACTCTCCGTCTACTCGACCGCGAACCAGGACAGCCCGCTGATGCAGGGAGACACGCCGCTCCTGGGCGTGGACGTGTGGGAGCACGCGTACTACCTGAACTACCAGAACCGCCGGGCGGATTACCTTGCCGCCTTCTGGGACGTGGTGGACTGGGCCGCAGTGTCCGCCCGCTACGCCGCCGCCACGCGCTAGACTGACGAACCCTCGAAAAGGGGGTGCAGATTGTCAATCGAAATGACAATCTGCACCCCCCGATGCACAGTTGCGTGGGAGGCGATCGCGTACGCCGGCTTCGGGGTCAGTCGCCGAGGCTGACCCCGATCGCCTGGGCGGTCATCACGATGTCGCCGTCCACCGGCACCAGCTTGAGATTGGCGAGCGCTTCGCCGAGCGGGATCGCCCGCACGTGCGGCGGATCGAGTGCGACCATCGTCCCGAATCGGCCGCGGGCCACGCACCGCACGGCGGCGGCGCCGAAGCGCAGCGAGATGACGCGGTCGTAGGAGGTCGGCTGGCCGCCGCGCTGCAGATGCCCCAGCGTCAGCGATCGCGTCTCCTTCCCCGTGCGCCGGGCAATCTCGCGCGCCACCAGGTCGCCCAGCCCGCCCAGCCGCTCCTGGTCGTCTCCCCCGCCGTGGACGGTCTTCGTCACCATCTCGCCTCCGGCGGGCTTTGCGCCCTCCGCCACGCAGACGATGCTGAATTCGCGCCCCGCGGCCTCACGCTCGCGGATCTTGTCGCACACTCTCTCGATGTCGAAGGGGATCTCGGGGATGAGGATGACGTCGGCCGAGCCGGCCAGCCCGCTGTAGAGCGCGATCCAGCCGGCGTCCCGTCCCATCACCTCCACCACCATGACGCGGCGGTGGCTCTCCGCCGTGGAGTGAAGCTTCCCGATCGCGTCGGTTGCCGTCGCCACCGCAGTGAGGAACCCGAACGTAAGGCTCGTTCCGCAGAGGTCGTTGTCGATCGTCTTCGGCACGCCGACTACCGGGAGCCCGCGCTTCGACAGCCGGTGTGCGAGGTCGAGACTGCCGTCCCCGCCGATCGCGATCAACGCGTCGATGCCATGCTCCCGGAGGCTCTCGATAATCTCTCCGGACCGGTCCTGCGCCTCGATCGAACCGTCCGGCAGGCGCACCGGCCACGCGAACGGATCGGAACGGTTCGTCGTGCCCAGAATCGTCCCGCCACGGTGCGTGATCCCCCGCACCTCGTCGGCCCCCAGCTGAATCACCCGCCCGGGATCGTCGGGCAGCAGGCCCCCGTAGCCGTTCTCGATGCCCACCACGCTCCAGCCGCGGCGGCGGGCGCTCAGCACGATGGCCCGGATCACCGCGTTCAGCCCCGGCGCGTCGCCCCCGCCGGTGTTGATCGCGATCTTCCTGATCTCTCCCGCTCCGCCCGCGCGTGGTGCGGTCGTCCCGGCATCGTCGTCGCCGGTTACAGTCTTCCTCTCGTCCATGGCCCGATTATCGGCGCTGCGGCAGCGCGTGGCAAAGCCATCGGCTGCGGGGGTTGACGCTACGCCCGCGGGTCGGCACCCTCGCTCCCCATGTCACCGCGCCGCCCACTGGAAACGATCCTGTTCGATCTCGATGGCACTCTCGTGGACTCGACCCACCTCATCGCCGAGTCCTGGCGCCATACGATGAGGACCCACTTCGAGGACCCCCCTCCAGACGACGTGTGGCTGAGCACGCTGGGCCAGCCGCTGCGGACCCAGCTCGGCTATCTCGTGGACTCGGCCGAGGAAGTTCAGGCCATGGTCGACACCTACATCGACCACAACTTCCGGGAACACGAACGGCTTATCCGTTCCTTTCCGTGTGTCGCCGAGACGCTCGTTCAACTCCGGGAAAGGGGTGTGCGCGTGGGCGTGGTCACGAGCAAGGCGAGCGCCGGAACCGCCCGCAGCCTGGCGGCGTGCGCGCTGGATCAGGCGCTGTTCGACGTAATCGTCACGTCCGATGAGCCCGTGCCGCACAAGCCCGACCCGGCCCCCATCCGCCTCGCGCTGGAGCGGCTGGACGCCGCCGCAGAGACCGCCGCCTACGTGGGCGACTCGGTGTGGGACATGCGGGCGGGACACGCGGCCGGCGTGACGACGGTCGCCGCGCTCTGGGGGCCGTTCTCGGAGCGGGAACTGGTGATCGAACGCCCACACATCATGCTTGACGCGATCGAGGACATCGTCGGATACGTGGCGGGATCGGAGGCGGACGCCTAGCCGGAGGCGTCCCGCCCGCTACTCCGCAAAGGCGAGCGCCCCTCCTTCGAGCGAGCCGTTGGCGAGCGCCGCGGCGAGCGCTTCGTCGAGCGTTTCCACGAGGTGGAACTCGAGCTGCTCGCACACGTGATCCGGGAGATCCTCCAGGTCGCCCTCGTTGATCGCCGGGAGGATGATCTCGTTGATCCCCGCGCGCGCGGCCCCGAGCACCTTCTCCTTCACGCCGCCGATCGGGAGCACGCGGCCGGACAGCGTGATCTCGCCCGTCATCGCGACATCGTGCCGCACGGGGTGGTCGCCAAGGGCGCTCACGAGCGCCACCGCCATGGCGATGCCCGCCGACGGGCCCTCCTTGGGGATGGCTCCGGCCGGGACATGGATGTGAATCTCGTGATCCCGTAGCCGTTCCTCCGTGAGATCGAGCCCGTTCGCGTGGCTGCGCGCGAAGGTGAGGGCGGCCTGCGCGCTCTCCTTCATGACGTCGCCGAGCTGCCCCGTGAGGACGAGCCCCTCCTTGCCCTTCAGGACCCGGGTCTCGACGAGCATGATGTCCCCGCCCACGGGCGTGTAGAACATGCCCGTCGCCACGCCGACCGCGTCCTCCTCCATCTTTTCGGCGGCATGCACCTTCGGCCGGCCCAGCAGTTCGCGCAGGTCGTCCGCGTCCACGGTCGCCTCCGAGGATCCCGTCGCGATCTTTCGCGCGGACTTCCGGCAGACCGAACCGAGTTCGCGTTCGAGCTGCCGCACGCCGGCCTCGCGCGTGTAGCGGGTGATGATCGCCCGAATCGCGCCCTCGTCGACCTCGACCTGCTCCGGGAGCAGGCCGTTCCGTCGCTTCTGCCGGGGCAGGAGGAAACGGCGCGCGATCTCGAGCTTCTCGGCTTCCGTGTAGCCGCGGAACTCGATCGCCTCCATTCGGTCGCGCAGCGGTCCGGGGATCTGCTCGAAGACGTTCGCCGTGGCGATGAACAGCACCTCGGAGAGATCGAAGGGCACCCCGAGGTAGTGGTCCACGAACGCCTCGTTCTGCGCCGGATCGAGCACCTCCATCAGCGCGGCCGAGGGGTCGCCCTGGAAGGACACGCCCAGCTTGTCGATCTCATCCAGGAGGAACACGGGGTTCTTCGTGCCCGCACGCTTCAGTCCCTCGATGATGCGGCCGGCCATCGCGCCCACGTACGTGCGCCGGTGTCCGCGGATATCCGCCTCGTCGCGCGCGCCGCCGAGCGACACGCGGACGTACTTGCGGCCCATGGCGTCGGCGATGGAACGGGCGATGGAGGTCTTGCCCACGCCCGGCGGCCCGACGAAGAGCAGCGTCTCCCCCGCGCGGTCGTCCTCGTATCCCGGTACCGGGTCGGCCTCCGCCTCGTCGGATTCCCCCCCATCGGAGGCTGTCCCATCCGCCTCGCCCTCCGCGTCGCCGTTCCCCGACGCCCCGCTCTCCGCGTCGCCGCTCGCCTCGACGTCGCCGTCCGGCTCCGCGTCGTCCGCCGCCTCCGATCCGCTTTCGGCCTCCAGCTCGCGAGCTTCGCGCAACCGCGTCTCTTCCTGGAGCTTCCGCACCGCCAGAAAGTCGAGCACCCGGTCCTTCACATCTTGAAGTCCGTAGTGATCCCGTTCCAGGACCTCTTCGGCCCGGGGGATGTCCAGTTGTTCCTCGGTCGTCTCGGACCAGGGGAGGTCCGCGACGATCTCCAGATAGGTCCGCACGACCTGAGCCTCCGCGGACTCGCGCGGGATGCGCTCGAGACGCCGAAGCTCGCGGTCGACTTCCTGGCGCGCCTCCTCCGGCAACTCGAGCGCCTCGATGCGCTCGCGGAGGTCGTTCGCCTCCTGGGAGTCGATGTCCTCGCCCAGCTCCTTCTGGATCGCCTTCATCTGCTCGCGCAGGAAGATCTCGCGCTGCCTCTCCCCCAGCTCTTCCTGGACCTGCTCGCGGATCTCCTCCTGCGCCTCCAGCAGGCCGATCTGCTTCTGCAGGTGCACGAGCAGCGAGCGCAGCCGCGCCTCGACGGAGAGGGTCTCGAGGAGTTCCTGCTTCTCCTCGACCTCGAGCTCCGTGTAGAAGGCGACGAGATCGGCGAGTTCGCCGGGCGTCGACACCCCGCCCAGGAGGTGGTCGACGATCTCCTTCGGGACGCCGCGCAGCCGGCTGACTTCCGCGGATCTCTCATGGACCTCCTTGTAGAGAGCCGCGAAGGCCCGCTCTTCGGGGTCGAGCGGATCCATGTCGTCCATCTCCCGCGCGACGACCTCGAGGTATCCGTCGCGCTCGGCGTACTCGAGGGCGGCGGCGCGGGTGTCTCCCTGGATGACCATCTGGATGCCGCCGGGCACCTTCTGCATCTGCGCGATTCGGCACACGGTCCCGATGCGGTAAAGGTGCTCGGGGTCCGGCCTCTCGACTTCGGCATCGAGCTGGGCGACGGCGAAGAGCAGCTTCTCCCCCGCGATCGCCCGGTCGATGGCCTTCATGGTCTTGTCCCGGCCCGCGGCGATCGGCGCGGCCACGGCGGGGAAGACGACCGTACCCCTGAGGGGGAGCACGGGCAGCCGCAGGCGCTTCGAGTCGCTCTTGCGCCCGGGTTCCGTCTCTTCGGCGGGGGCTGCGGCTTCGGCGCCCTCCACCTCGGCGACCTTCATCTCGACCATAACGCCGCCGTTTTCGGCGGGCAGCGCTTCAGCCTGATCCTTGCGTCCGTTTTCTTCGCTCATACTCGCGTAGCTTCCAGGTCCTCGCGCGACGTGCGTGCGCCCGTCGGGTTCGCGTCTTCCGGTGCAGGTTTCGGGCCCGCCGGTTTCACCGGCCGGACCCCTGCATCCGCCGATCTGGCGCAACGACGCCCGTAGAGGTCTGCCGACGCGGGCGGTGTGCGTCAAGACGGCAGCCAACGCCGCTTGCTTGGCAGCCGCGCGGGACTTTGCCATCTTCAGGGTATGACGAAACAGACACTGAGTGCGGGCGGTCGCAAGGCGTCGACCGCGGAGGAACGCTATTACCGGCGCGGGCTGGGTCTGAAGAAGGAGATCCAGCCGGTGATCGATTTCGAGTACGGGAGCGCCATCGTCTCCCTCATCAGGGAGCGGGACTTCGAGCTTCAGGCCGGGCGAATCCTCCTGCGTCTCGCGAAGAGTTCCGGTTTCTGCTACGGCGTGGACCGTGCGGTGGACTACGCATACGAGTCGCGCCGCAAGTTCCCGGATCGGCGGATCCTGCTCGTGGGCGAGATCATCCACAACCCGCACGTGAACCGCCGGCTCCAGGAGATGGAGATCGAATTCCTCTATCCGTCCGACGACGGGGAGTTCGACTTCGGCGGCGTCACCGAGGACGATGTCGTGATCATTCCGGCCTTCGGTGTGACGCTGCACGATTTCGAGGCGTTGCGGGCCCTCGACTGCATTCTCGTCGACACGACGTGCGGCTCGGTCCTCAACGTGTGGAAGCGGGTGGACGGCTACGCCCGCGATGGGTTCACCTCGATCATCCACGGCAAGCACTGGCACGAGGAGACGCGGGCGACGAGTTCCCAGGTCCTGAAGCACGAAAACGGGAAGTTCCTCATCGTCCGCGACATGGAGCAGGCCCAGCTCGTCTGCGCGTACATCCGCGGAGAAGGGGAACGGGCTTCCTTCATGGAGTCGTTCGCGGAATCGGTGTCCGACGGGTTCGATCCCGACCTCCATCTCAAAAAGATCGGTGTCGCCAACCAGACGACGATGCTGGCCTCCGAGTCGTTGGCGATCGCGGCGCAGCTCGGCGAGGCGATCGTGGATCGCTGGGGGCCGGAGGAGATGACGGACCGGTTCCGCAGCTTCGACACGATCTGCTCGGCCACGCAGAAGCGGCAGGACGCCGTGAAGGAGATGATGGAGGATCCGCCGGACCTCATGGTCGTGATCGGAGGCTACAACTCCTCGAACACGAACCAGCTCGCGTACCTCTGCAGCCTGTATACGACGACGTATCACATCGAGGACGCCGCCTGCATCGATACCGTGCGCGGTCGCATCACCCACAAGCCGCTGGGAACCGATGACACGGTGACGGAGGGCGCCTGGCTGCCGGACGGGAACATCAGCATCGGCATCACGGCGGGCGCCTCCACGCCGAACTCGAAGCTCGGCGAGGCCGTGGAGCGCATCCTGCGGGGCACGGGCTACGACCCTTCCAGCCTCCTGAAGTCCTGACCGCCGCGCCGGCGCTCAGTCGCCGGCAAGCGCGGCCCGGAAACGGGCCTGAAGCAGGGCACCATCCCGCGGCGGAAATGAGCCCGATTCGGCGCTGAGCGCGATCTTCGCGACGCACAGAACCGGGCCTTCCGTCGCGAACAGGGTATCCGCCAGCGCGTCGAAGTCCGTCCCCGCGGCCCCCTCATCGTTTTCGCCACCGACCGTGAAGGCGGCGTCGATGCCGGCGCCGCGCGCGATCGCGGCGATGTCCGTGTTCCTCCCGGTGAGTCCCGCCTGCCGTCCCGTCTCGCCGAACGCCTCGTTATCGAGCACGAGGAGGGCGAGGTTGGAGGGGGCCTGGGCGGCGATCGCGGCGAGGCTCCCCACTCCCATCAGCATCTCCGCGTCCCCGGTGACCACAAGTACCCGCCGGGCCGGCTGCGCGAGGGCGACGCCGAGCCCCAGCATCGCGGCCCCGCCCATCGCGCCCCAGAAGTAGAAGTTCAGCGGCGAGTCGCCCGCCGCGTGACAATCCCACGCCGGGGAACCGAGTCCCGCGACGACGGCCGCGTCGCCGCGCCGGTCCAGGATTTCCGCAACGAGCGCGCGCCGGTCCAGTCTCGTGTCCCTCATCAGTCTCCGTCCGTGAACGACTTGGCGCCGATGATGTGCTGGCTGACGAGCACCGCGGCAGCTCGTCCGGTCTTCTCGGCCCGCGCGGCGGCCTCCGCGAACGCCGGCGCCACCCCGGAGGCGGACTCCGGACGGAAGGCGTCCACACCGAGGGCGGCGAGGAGGTCGGGCACCGCGCGTCCCACGGGGACCTGCCACGGGTTCCGCTCCTCGGCTTCGCCGCGCATGGATACGAGAAGGAGACATGGAATCCGGCACACGCTCGGGAGTCCGAGCATGTTCACGACGTTGCCGACCCCGCTCGACTGCATGGCGACGGCCGCGAGTTCGCCGCCGAGCCACGTCCCGCAGGCGAGGGCGATCCCCTCTTCCTCCGTCGTGAGCGTGATGAGTCGGATCGCGGGGTCCGCGTCGCACAGTTCGAGAAACCTCCCGAGGCCGGCGTCCGGGACCGTGGCGACGTGACGGATGCCGAGGCCCGGGAGCGATCGGAATACCTGCTCCCCCCAATCGGCGCCATCGGAGTCGCGATGCGGCGAGATGTCCGGGTCGTCCACTGTGCTCACGTCGAACAATATGCCGCCCCGTTCCGCCCGGAGCCATCGGCGGGAGCCATCGCGGCGGCCGCCGGCAACCCGTACCCTCCGTTCCGTCCCTTCGATCGACGAAACCCGGATGGAAACCGGCCCAGGTGTTCACGAGTTCCGAATACGGTTACGAGGCGATCCGGGCGGGCGTTCGCAGCCTGTGCGAGCGCTTTCCGGGCGAGTACTGGCGCGACCGGGACCGCGAAAGCGCCTACCCGACGGCGTTCATCGAGGCGCTGACGGAGGCCGGATATCTCGCGGCGCTCATCCCCGAGGAATACAGCGGCGCCGGCCTCGACCTCAGGGCGGCGTGCGTCATCCTCGAGATGATCCAGCGTACCGGTTGCAACGGGGCCGCCTGTCACGCCCAGATGTACATCATGGGCACCCTGCTCAGGCACGGCAGCGAGGCGCAGAAGCGGCGCTACCTGCCCCGGATCGCGGCGGGAGAGTTGCGGCTTCAGGCCTTCGGCGTGAGCGAGCCGACCTGCGGCACGGACACGACCCGGATCGAGACGACGGCCGAGCGTGATGGCGACGCGTATGTGATCCACGGGCAGAAGACCTGGATCTCCCGCTCCGAACACTCCGACCTGATGCTCCTCCTCGCGCGCACGACGCCCCGCGAGGAGAGCGTGAAGCCCACGGCCGGGATGTCCGTCTTCCTGGTCGACCTGCGGGACGAAGTCGGAAGGTCCGTCACGATCCGGCCCATCGAGACGATGATCAACCACTCCACCACCGAGGTGTTCTTCGATGGACTGCGCGTGCCCGCGGCGAACCTCATCGGCGAGGAGGGGAAGGGCTTCCGCTACATCCTCGATGGGCTGAACGCGGAGCGCGTGCTCATCGCGGCGGAGTGCGTCGGGGACGCGCGGTTCTTCGTGGAGCATGCGGCGGAATACGCGAAGGACCGCGAGGTGTTCGGGCGCCCCATCGGGCAGAACCAGGGCATCCAGTTTCCCATCGCCGAAGCCCACATGAAGACGGAGGCGGCGGCGCTCATGGTCGAGCGGGCGG
>VXMR01000123.1:6524-18895 GCA_009841005.1 Gemmatimonadales bacterium | reverse complement strand
CCTCGATCCAGAGCAGGGAATCGTTCAGGACGTAGCGCCAGAAGACCTCGGCCACCGTGATCGCCAGCAGCACCGCGAGCGCGACGCCACCGGCCACGGCGAACGCCGCCGCCACCCGCCCGCAGAACGCCTCCGCGCGCGCGAAGCCCTCCCTGTGGGCCTCGAAAACCGTCATGTCCCCCGCCGAGGTCGAGAGCTTACCCTGAATCGCGCCTCAGCATAGCGGGTTGGACGGGGTTTGCTAGTACACGACGCGGTACGTCACGCTCAGGCTCCTCCCGGCCTCGGGCATGATCTCCTTCACCCGCGACAGGTGACGCCTGTACTCGGTGTCGCCGAGGTTGTCGAGGTGGAGCGTCAGGACGTGCGGCCGGCCGGCGAAGGTGAAACGCACGCCGCCGGAGAGGCCGAAGACCGCGTAACCGTCGGTGGGGTCCTCGAACCGCCCGGTCCGTTCCTGGCTTGAGGCCATCCGCGTCTCGGCCTCGACGAACCAGTTCACCGGCGAATAGCCGATCGCCACGCGACCCTGGAGCGGGGGCATGAACGGGAGGGGTTCGTCGCTGGCGCGGATCGTGCCGCGCACGTACGACGCGGCGGCTTCCACCCTCAGTCCGGCCGGCACCGACCACTCGAGCTGGCTCTCGAAGCCGGTCAGCACGGCGTCCTCTCCCACGAACTGGTAGATGGGGAGCCGCACGCGGCTGAGTTCACCGGTCGCCTGCGGAAAGATGTAGCCCGCGATCGTGTTCCTGAACCACGTCGCCTCGGCGCTCAGGCGCGGTCCCGTGACGCGCCCGAACACGTCGATGCCGAGTCCCGTCTCCGTCCCGAGCGAGGGGTTGCCGACGTCGTATGAATTGGCCGCGAGGTGCGGCCCCTCCGAGTAGAGTTCGTGTACGTCCGGGGTACGGAAGGCACGGCCCACGCTCGCGCCGAGCGTGAACTGTCCCGTCACCGGCAAAAGGGCACCCAGCGATCCGGAGACGGCATCGAAGGAACGTGCGCGGATGTGTCCGATGTCGGAGGACGCGTCTTCCCGATCCGGCTCAAGCTCGACCCGGTCGTAGCGGAGCCCGGCCTCGACCGTCACCGGATCGAGTCGAATCTCCTCGAGGATGTACGCGGCCTGCGTCCTGCGCCGGGAGTTCGGGGTGTACAGCGCGCCCGCGAATCCGAAGTCCTCCCACGAGACTCTCGCCCCGACGGCCCCCGATGCGAACGGCCCCCAGCCCGCGTGCCGCGCCCGGGCCTCCCCGCTCACGATCTCGCGCTCGTATTGAGCGCCGAGGATGTCCGGGGGTTCCATCTCGTGGTGCCGGTACCACGTGTAGCCGGCATCGAGTTCGATCGCCTCCAGGCCTCGCTCCGGCCGGATGACGCTGCTGAACCGGCCCGCGGCTCTCTCCTGCTCGGTGCGCACCGCGTTCGTGTGGCCGCCGACGAAGCCTCCGGGGATCCCGTAGTCGTTCGCGAAGTAGCGGAACGAACCGCCCGCGTAACCCCAGTCGTCCACCCACGAGGTTCCGGCCCCCACGCTCCGCACGTCGGTCTGGGTGCCCACCAGCCTCCCGATGGGCGTCCGCAGATCCCCTCCCTCGCGCTTCGAGACCTCGACGCGAAGCGGGATGTTCTCGGTGACGCCGACGGTGAGCTGGCTGCTCCCCCCGATGCCGCGGGTCGCCCCCTCCCCCTGGAGCGAGGTGAAGCCGGTCGCGCGGCGCGGCACCGCCTGGGGAACCTCTTCCCGAATGACGTTGATCACGCCGCCGAGCGCGTTGCTGCCGTAGAGAATCGCGCTCGGTCCGCGAATCACGTCGATCCGCCGGGCCGAGGAGGGGGCGAGCGCCGAGGCGTGGTCCGGGCCGCTGCTGAGGATGTCCCCGACCCGCTGGCCGTCTTCGAGCACGAGAATGCGGTCTCCGCTCAGGCCGCGGATGACGGGCTGGGAGGTGCCCGGCCCCATGCTGGTTACGGTGACCCCCGGAACCGATTCCACCGTCTGCGCGAGGGTTCCCGCGAGCCGCCGCTGCAGCGTCTCGTCCGAGAAGACGGCGGAAGGCCGGATCGTCTCGCTCACGGCCGTGGGACTCAGGACCGCCGTGACGACGATGTCCGGCAGGGTGATGGCGGCGACCTCGGGGGCCGCTTCGTCGGCCACCTTGAGGGTGTCCGCAGCCTGCTGCTCGGCCTGCTGCGCGACCGGCGTCGAGCCCGCGGCGCGCGCCGGCACGCCCGCGAGCGCGAGGGTGATCCCGAGGAGGAGAAAGAGGATGTAGGAGCGTCTGGACATCGTCATGTGGGCCTGGTGCAAGGGTAGAGGTGAGGCTTGCCTGCGCGCGACCGTAATGATAACGACTTATCAATACGGGGCAAGAGGGTGGTCGACGACCTCCGATCAGGCCGCCGTGGAGGCCGCGGGGAGCGGGCGGGTCAGAGGCGCGTCACGCGCACGCCGCGCAGCGGCCGAAGAGGATCAGTTCGTGGCTGTCGACCTGGAAGCCGTCCGGCGCCAGCGTCTCGACTTCGTCGGGGCAGCGGTGGACGTCGAACGCCTGGTCGCAGGAGTTGCAGAGGAAATGATGGTGATGCGGACGGTCGGCCAACTCGTACCGAAGCCCTCCGCCCGGGAGCTTCACGCGCGACAGCCACCCCTCGCGGACGAGGGTCTTCACGTTGCGGTAGACCGTCGCCACCCCGAGCGACGGCACGATCCGCTGGCCGTACTCGAGGATCTCGTCGAGCGTGAGCGGGCGCCCGGCCATCGTGAACACGCGGCGGATCGCCCGGCGTTGTCGCGTATCTCGTTGCATCGAAGTACACCCCCCGCGCAGTTGGACCGTAATGATAACGGTTTATCGCCCCTTGTCACGCGAGGCCCGCGCATCACTCACGCTCACGGTTTCGCCACCGGGCTTCGTTGGCGCGGATCGCGTCCTGGACGAACACCGCGAGCCCCTTCCCGCGCTTCTCGAAGTACGCCTCGAAGCGTGGATCGGCCGTGTACATGTCGGCGAGATTCCGGTGCATGCCGTGGCTGCACGGATAGAACCAGCGGTCGATGTGGCGCCGGTGCGCCTCGGCCAGGCCCATCGCCGCGCGGCCGACGGCCTGCGCGCCCTCCGACAGCAGCGCGGCGAGCCCGGCCACCACCGTCTCGCCCTCCTCGGTGATCCGCGCCCAGTCGTCCTTGCCGTATCCACGGACACGCCGCATCGACTCCTGGTAGGCGTCGCTCCCGCCCCAGCGCCGCTCGACCTCCTCCTCGTACTGCGCGTGGTCGAACGCCTCCAACCCCTCGAACATCTCCGTCCTGTCCATTTCCGTCTCCTCATCCATCGCCCGCAGGGCCCGGTCGACCCCCCGGATGATGCTGTCGGTCCTTCGTTGCCGTTCCCTGAGCAACTCCCGCTGCGCCTCCAGCGCGCTCCGCCGGTCGTAGGCCGGCGCGTCGAGCAGCCGGCCGATCGCGTCCAGGCTGAATCGCAGTTCGCGCATCAGCCGGATCTGGCGCAGCCGCTCGAGGTCGTCGTAGGCGTAGAGCCGGTATCCGTTCTCCGCCCGCCCTGAAGGGACGAGCAGGCCGATCCGGTCGTAGTAGTGCAGGGTGCGCACCGTGACGCGGGCCAGCCGAGCGACCTCGCCCCCCGTGTGAAGTTGCCGGGTTTCCATACGCGCCATGGTAAACCCTGACGTTACGTGAGGGTCAAGGGGAGCGGAATCAGGATACACCGTGTCCGATCACACTCGGTCGAGCCTCGCGGATCCAGCGGATCCATCGGGAAGAGCTTGACAAATAATCTTGTCAATGCTCTAATACGGGCCATGCTAGACGTTGCCGTCATCGACGAGCCCGCCGCCGCGGTCGTCACCCTGGACCCGAAGCGAGCCCGGCTCCTTTCCGAGATCGCGGAGCCGGCCTCGGCGGCCACGCTCGCGGCCCGCCTCGGACTCTCCCGGCAGAAGGTCAACTACCACCTCCGGGCACTGGAGAAGCATGGGCTCGTGCGGGTCGCCGAAGAACGCCGGTGGGGTGGCCTGACCGAGCGCCTGCTGGTGGCGACCGCCCGCTCCTACGTGGTCAGTCCGGCGGCTCTCGGGCCGGTGGCGAGTGACCCGGAGCGGACGCGCGACAGGCTATCTGCGAGCTACCTCATCGCGCTCGCTGCGCGCATCGTGCGCGAGGGGGGCGCGCTGCTGCGCCGCTCGGCCGAAACGGGAAAACGGCTCGCCACCCTTTCCATTGATACCGAGATTCGGTTCCGGTCTCCGGAAGCCCGCGCCCGGTTCAGCGAGGAGCTGGTCGCCGCGGTTTCCGAACTGGTCCGCCGGCATCACGACGATTCCGCCCCCGGCGGACGGCGCCACCGCCTGGTGGTCGTCGCCCATCCAGCGCCGAGGGTACCGCCCGCCCAGGAGGCACCATGAGCATCAAGCACGATCCATCCGGCCACCGTTCGATCCAGGCCGAGGCCGAAGTTCCCGGCTCCCCGGAGGAAGTCTGGGAGGCCATCGCCACCGGCCCCGGGATATCGTCGTGGTTCTACCCGACAGACGTCGAGGAACAGGTCGGCGGAACGCTCCGGTACCACACCGATTCGCAGATGGACCACGTCCCCGCGAAGGTAACCGGGTGGGACCCGCCGCACCGGTTCCGCCACGAGGGCAGGGACTGCGGCGTGGACGGGCCGCCGACGGCCACCGAGTGGACCATCGAGGCGCGCGCCGGCGGCAGCTGCCTCGTCCGCGTGGTGCACAGCCTGTTCGCCAGCACGGACGACTGGGACGACCAGCTCAGGAACTTCGAAGCCGGCTGGCCGCAGGCCCTCGCCATCCTGGGGCTGTACCTCACCCACTTCCGGGGCCGGCGCGCCACGATCGTCCGGGCGTACGGCGAAATGGACGGGTCCGTGGAGGAGACCTGGAACGCGCTGTCCGGCGCGCTCGCCTCCGGCGGGCTCGCGCCAGGCGATTCATGGGCGCTCCCCGGCTCGGGCAGCGCAAGCCTCGCGGGCGTTCTCGCGGAGAACCGGCCCCGCGGTCGTCAGCCCTGCGTGCTGTTCCGGCTCGACCGGCCGGCGCCGGGAATCGCGGCGGCGTGTGCCTACAAGATTGCGGAGCGGGCGACCGTGGTGATCAGCATCTACCTCTACGGTGACGACGGGCCAGCTGCGGCCGCCCGCGGCGAGGTCGTCTGGAAGGAGTGGATGGGCGCGCGCTTCGCGTAGCCGCGACGGCCGCCATCACGCGCCGCACGCCGAAAGCGATTCCTCGAACGAGAGACCCGGTGGGGAGGGGGGGCCACGTCACCCCGGAGTGCGGGCCATGATTGCGTCGGCGAGCGCGCGCCACGCCTGGGGAACCGTCTGCGGCGGCAGTTGATCGGACTGCTGTCTCCATTCGCGGAGGACGGCGCGGCGATACTCCAGGCCGCAATGCGCGAGAACCCAATCCTCGTAGTCCGCGACGCGCCGAATGGCGGCGACGGTCAGGTCAACCGGTATGCGGCGCGACGGAGGCGCCTGGCCGGCCGGGATCATGTCGGGCTTCCACATCGGCCCCTGGATCGTCTCCGGCGGCAGCCAGTCGGCTCGAAACGCGTAGCGGCCGAGGTAGACGCCGCCCTCCTGCGGCGTTCCGTACAGGAGCCCGAAACCCCACAACATGAGGCTGTCGCCGTTGGGGAGCGCGAGCGTGTAGCAGCTCGATCCGGTTTCTCCCTCGGGCGGCTGTCGTTTGAGGTAGCCTGCTTCGATCAGGAGGTTGCCTTGCGGACGCATGATGTCCCGGCCCCAGTTCCAGCACTGCTGGTGCAGCAGTTCCTGCCCCTTGCGTCGGCACGGGCCGGAGATCGGGCTCACAGCCACGCTCCGCCCCAGGCCAGCATAGCGCTGAACGCGGTGGCCGCCACAGCCTGCCGGCCCACCAGCCGCAGTGCGAACGCGCTGCCCTGCTCGCGCGCAATCGTCAGGCAGGTGACGAGGCAGGGCAGCAGCACGCCGGCCAGGTAGACGGCCGTCAACAGCTGGACGGCGCTGAGGCTTGCGACGACTCCCGGCTCCGCGAGCAACAGGATGCCGTCCTTGCGCACGCTCGCCATGACGACCGCCGTGGCCGCCTCCGAGGGCAATCGGAAGATGGCCATCGCCGGCTCGAGGACGGTCGACGCGGCTTGAAGCGCGCCCAGCCAGTGCAACAGGGACGCTGCGGCCGTGATGAGAAAGAAGATCGGCACGGCCCTGCGAAAGAACTCCGGAATCACGCCCCACGCCTCCCGCCAGACGGCCCCCGGGCGCGGCCAGATCAGGGGCACCGGGCCCTCCATCGACAGCACGTTGAAGGGAGAACGAGCCGCTCGCGGCGCGGTGAGGCGGGCGTAGGCGACCGTCGTGGCGCCGAGGAACAGCAGGTAGGCCAGGACCAACTCGGTTCGTCCCGCCACGGCGAAGACCGCCAGCGTGGCTCCCAGCTGATACGAACAGGCCGAGCCGAAGGCGATGGCGGAAACGCATGCGCCGCGCGAGCAGGCCGGCGCCGAGCGCGCGCCGATGACGGCGGGCACGTTGCAGCCGAAACCCATCACGACCCGCGCCAGCTCCCGGCCGGTCAGGCCGAAGGGCCGCAGCCACGGATTCATGGCGGTGGTCAGGCGGTCGAGCAGGCCGCTCGACCTGTAGGCACCCATCAGCAGCGCATGGAGCACGACGACCGGAGTCGCCCACACGAGCAGCAGCGGCCCCATCGTGATGAAGCCGTAGTCGCCAGCCAGGATCGCCGCCAGCGGCTGCGGCCAGCTCGTCAGCAGCTCGGTCAGCGGCTCGGTCTGCGCGCGGACCCAGGGGTCGATTCGATCCGCGAGACGGTTGGCGGTGTCGACCGCGACCCAGACGGGCGCCAACAAGAGCAGCAGCGCCCAGAAAGGCCCGGAAGCCCGCATACTGCTAATGGACGGACCCATTCAACAGGCGCAGGCATCCTCGCAGCAGGACAGATCGTCGAGGTACATCGCGTGCTGGCGGTACCACTTCAGCGGCTTCGTGCTCACTTGCAGGCGGCGGGCGATCTGGTTGGCTACCACGGCGAAGCGTTGGCGGAACTTGTAGATGAAACAGAAGATGAGATCGTCCTGGCGCACCTGCGGCCCGACCAGGAAGAGCCCCTTCGTCACGGTCGATTCGTCGTTCTCCGTCAGTAACGGATAGACTTCGTCCCGCCAATCGAACAGCGGGCGAAGGTGGGTTGCCGAACCGACGAATCCGGTCGCCAGGATCGGCTTCTCGGCGCAGTCGATGACGTCGCCGTCCTCGAGCGCCAGCCGATAGCCGCCGTTGCTGCGGTGAACGCCGGTGACGACACAGCCGCCGCGCAGCGTCACCCGACCCGATTCAACGGCCGGATTCAGGCGCGCGTGCGTGAACGGTGACAGGAGTTGGCTGGGGTCCGAGCCTCTTTGGTTCCACGGCTCCTCGCGGTCGAAGACGACGGATCGCTGGCCGGCGGCGGCCAGCGCGACGGCGGCGTCCATGCCGCTCTCGGCACCACCGATGATGTGTCGTTCGGCGTTGGCGAGATCGTCCCATGAGGCCACGTCGGAGTAGTGCACGCAAAGCTCGGAGCCCTCGAAGCCGCCGGTCCGGGGATACTGCATTTCGCCGCCCGCCCATACCACGAACCGCGTGTGGACCTCACCGCGATTCGTCTCCACCCGAAACGGCTTGCGCTGCGCTTTCTTCGTGATCGAGAGAACGTCGGTCTCGGTGACAACGGGCAATTCGAAATGGTCCGCCACCCCGTCCAGATAGGCGGCGTACTCCACCCCCGAGGGGTGCTCGGCGCCGACCGAGAAAGCCGGCGAGGTTTCCAGACAGACGGCGTTCAGGTCCAGCAGGCCGAACTGGTTGCTGGTGAACGACGGCGTGATGAAGCGCGTCTGCCGGGGCCAACGCAGGAATGAGGCACCGACGGTGTCGCCACGCTCGAGGATCGCGAAGTTGTCGATTCCCAGGTGGCGCAGCGTCACGCCAAAGCCGAGACCCGCAGCCCCGGCGCCGACGATGACCACGTCGAGTGTCCGGGTTTCTTTCGTCATCGGTTGAGAGCTCTCC
Organism: Gemmatimonadales bacterium; assembly: GCA_009841005.1. Taxonomy (GTDB): domain Bacteria; phylum Gemmatimonadota; class Gemmatimonadetes; order Palauibacterales; family Palauibacteraceae; genus Palauibacter; species Palauibacter polyketidifaciens. The sequence goes on along the minus strand of VXMR01000123.1, from coordinate 10,790 downwards.
AGCCTGGACCGGCTCAGCCCAGCCAGCCGTCCGTGTTCGTGCAGGTGGATGTGAAGCGGAGCGCGAATGCGTGGCCTAATGATAATGTGTTATCAATAAGGGGCAAGAGGGCCGCGCTGGTGGCGCCGAGGCTGAGGCTCGTGACGCTACACTAGGGCGCCCGGGAGCCGCGGGGAAGCGTGCCGGGATCGGGGCCGGGCGCCCGCGCGGACCGTGGCAGGGTGTCGACCTCGACGTCGGCCGCGGCGGCGGCGCGTGGGAGCGCGGCCCGGGCCTCGAGCTTCCCGATCGCGGCGGCGACCGCCTGACCTGCGGCGTCCCGCGTGCCGAGGCTCCGCTGCACCTCGCGCAGCCGGGGGAGCGCCTCCACGGCGTGGATCTCGGCGAGCGCGTTCGCCGCGTGCACGCCGGCGGATCCCTCGAGCGCGTGGCCGAGCGCCGCGACGATCCCCGCCCGGTGTCCTCCGTCGTACGCCTTGAGAGGCCCGAAATCGCCGCCGAGCGCCGCCCTCACCGTCTCGACCAGATCCCCTTCGCCCAGTTGCCTCAACGCGTCGGCGACCCCGTCGCGGAATCGCAGGCCGGCGGCCTTCCGCGCGTCGCCGAGCAGCGGAACGAGAGGCCCGACCGCGGCGGGGTGCCGAATCCCGGCGAGCGCTTCGACCGCCCGGGACCCGAGCACCGTATCCTCGTCCCGGAGCACATCCGCGAGGGCCGGGATCGCCGCGGGGTCTCCCAGGCGCCCGAGTTCGGTTGCCGCGTCGCGCCGCGGGCCGTCGCCCTTCCAGAGGACGTACTTGTCCATGACCCGGCCCCCGGGGGAGCGCAGGCGCCGGATGTGGGTGGGAGCGTCGTCCGGCTCCGCCTTCCCGTCGTAACAGACGTGCCGCAGGATCTCGCCGAAGAGGTCGAACAGCGCCCGGAGCTGCGCGAGGTCCTTGATCGCCCTCTCCGCCCGGAAGTGGAGTTCGTCCACGCCGTCGGGGAACTTGCTGAACCACTTGCCGTGACGCTTGACGGACAGGTGAATCCTGGGCTGGACGTGGATGCCGGAACGGATCTTCCGGTTGTCGAAGAGGCGTCTCACGCGGCGCGGCGCATCGCCCTTGATCACGAAGTCCCGGTCGAAGCGGGGGTGGCCCACTTCGATGTCCTGCAGGCCCATCGCCTTCCCCAGCCCGCTCAGGAGGCCCGCCCGGTAGATCTCGAACCTGAACCCCTCGGGATTGAAGTAGGGGGCGCGGAGTCTCGTGAACGTCTGGTTCGTCTTGCCGTCGCCGGACGTATACGTGTCGAGCGTGAGGATCCAGTCGCCCGTGCGGGCCTGGACGGCAAACGGGTTGAGGAAGCCTCCTTCGTGGAACTGCCCGTCCACCTCCTGGGCGAGCTGGCGCCAGACGTCTTTCCGGCTCGGTCCGAACAGGGCCTTGAGGAAGTTCATCGCAACCTCACCACGGGGTGCTTGACCTTCAGATCCGTCTTCCGCTGCAAGTCATGTACGGTTACACACAGCCAGCGGTTTTCGTCCACGGAGTAGGTCACGCGCAGCCGGGGCGCGGTGCCGCTGCCGGGGGGGTCGAGCGGCAGGGCGGGATCCGCTTCGTTGAGGCACAGGCAGAACGCCCGCTCGCCCGCGGTCTGCGGCACGAAGTAGTGGGAGCCGTTGCTGCGTTCGGTCCAGTCGATCGGGCGCCCCGCCACGCGCCCCACCTCGCAGATGAAGAGGTTGATGTGCTGCTGGCCGTCTCTGCCGGGAGCGTAGTAGCGCGTCGTGAAGTTGTCGACGGTCGGGAAGCACGTGCCGCCGGGAATGAGCAGTTCGTACTCGGCATCGGCGTCGTCGTCGGGCAGGACGCGAAGCGCGTAGTCGTGGTAGATGAAGTCCTCGACGTGCGCGCCGCCCGCGAAGATGCACGCGCCCCGCGCGACGGCCGCGAAGGGGAGCCACTCCCGCACCTTGTCCCGGCCGAGCACGTCGCCCACGACGTTGCGCACCTCCGGCAGGAGGGTCGATCCCCCCTCGAGGATCACGTCATCGATGCCGTTGGCGAGAACGCCGTGGCGGGTCCGCAACTCGGCGAGCAGCGCGTCGAGGAGTTCCCGGATCCGCACGTACAGGCCGTTCGCGGCGAGAATGTCGTTGAGGACGGGATAGTCCAGCTTCCCGTAGGACTCGTTGCGGAAGGTGAAGTCGCCTTCGTTCCCAGCGCTCGCGAGGAGCTTCACGCGCTCGGCCTCCCAGCGGAGCGCGACCTCCCATTCGGGCCAGTCGTGCAGCGCCGTGGGCACGAACCGCTCGAGGATCCAGCCGTCCACGTCGTCCCCGCCGAGTTCCACCGCCTGCTTCGCCAGCACCTCCGCGCGCCCGGTTTCCACGGTCCGCGCGCCGTGGGTCCTCACGACCGCCGCTTCCATCGAGCCGCCGCCGAAATCGAAGGCGACGAGGGTGGTGGGGCGTCCGACATCCACGCCGTAGCCCAGCGCCGCCGCGACCGGCTCGTCGAGCGTGCGGAAAGCGATCCCGGCCGGCCGCCGCCGAAGCCGCGCCCACATGCGGGCCCACCAGCCGCGACGCTTCAGGCGCCGGACGATCGACTGCAGTTCGGCCCGGTACGTCTCGTAGAAGCCGCTCGGGGTGGCGATCGTGATGTCGGTGACTTCTTCGCCGAATCGCGCCTCGAGGGTGCCGATGACCTCCCGCAGGAAGAGCGACGCGATGTCCTGGGCGGTGTAGATCCTCCCGCCCGCGCGCGCCAGCGCCCGGCCGCTCTCCGTGCCGAGGTAGCGCTTGAAGCCGCGCGCGAAGCCGGTCGCCTGTCCGTCCCAGTTGTATGTGACGGCCGCCTGCCCGATGAGGACTTCCTCGCCGTCGGGGTCCATGACGCACACGCACGACGGCATGACCGGCGTCTGCGTGACGGGTTCGAGCTTCGCGAGGTCCGGCAGGTTCACGATGTGCGGCCGGCCGGACCGGTCTTCGCAGATGGTCGTGTTGGACGTGCCGAGATCGATGGCCCAGTGGGTCGACATGGGCCGAATCCTATTCTAGTTCACGCGGAACGTCACCCACTGCGAGACCCAGACCGCCGTGACCCTGTCGCGGTTCTTCGCCGGACTGAACCTCATCTCCGGGACGACCCTGCCCGCCGCCTCGTCCAGCAGCGGGTTCCCGGAGGATGTTTTTACCTCGGACCTCTCGACCCGGCCCTCCTCCGACAGGTAGATCCAGAGTTCGACGCGGCCCTCGATCCCGGCGTCCTTCAACGTCGGTGGATATTCCCGCTCGAGCACCCGCAGAACGTCGGCCGGATTCAGGAGGACGGGGGGTGTGTCGTAGGGGACCAGCATCGGACGGTCGGACGGGTCGGGGGCGCGCGGCCGCGGCGGCAAGCCCCTGGGGACGCGATCCGGGGTGGTCGGCGCGATCGTGATGTCCGGAGAGATATCGACGGAGGCGACCCTCGGCCGGGCGGGACGGGCAATCGCTTCCGGCGGGGGCGGAATCCTGACCTCCGGCGGGAGCCTGATGGACTCGATCTCGTTCGTGACGGACCCCATGTCCGCCGCCTCGAAGGGCTGCACGAGGACGAAGAGCCCCAGGTGGAGAAAGACGGCGACCAGCAAGCCGATCCGTGTGCAGTGCGGGCTGGTGCGCTTGAACCTGTCGTTCGCGGTGAGCCGAATTCCGGTGTCTCCCATCAGAATCACCTCCCGGTTCCGGGCGGCCCCTTCCGACCCCCCGCTGCGGTCCGCTCCTCCCGTTGTCCCCCCACTACGTCTCTTAGTTTCTGACGGACGTTCCCGCGGGAACGTCACAAACCGCTTCAGGGGCGGGTCAGCTCCATGGGAACGGGGAGTGGCTGGTGGGGTGGAGCCGGCCTTCGGCCAAACGTCGGTAGCGGAAGGGTTCGAGCAGCGCCTGCGGCTCGCCCATGGCGCGGGAACGTCTCACGAGCGGCTCCATCCTGCCTGGCCCGTCGTACGCCTACCGGGAGCGGTGGAAGAACACCCGCTCGGCCAGTCCCCGGAACAGACTCCGGCTCAGGAGTCCGGCCTGCAACGCGCGCGCTACCGGAAGGTGGTCGAACCCCCAGCGCGCGGCGCGTTTCAGGGCGTGGTTCGGATATGCGCGGCGCACGACATCCCCGGGGTGGGGGGGGGGCCCCCGCCGGGCCCCCCCCCCCCCAGGGTGCGCCCAAGCCGGGGGGGGGGGGGGGGGGCAAACGCGGGGGCCCGGGGGGGGCCCCGCACGGGGGGGGGGCGCCC
>VXMR01000123.1:0-6514 GCA_009841005.1 Gemmatimonadales bacterium | reverse complement strand
CCCCCGCGGGGGGGGGCTTGGGGGGGGGCGGGCGGGCCCGCCCCCCCCCCCCCCCCCCGGGGGGGGGGGGGCGGCCCCGCTCCCCCCCCCCCCCGCCCAGGTGATCCGCGATCGCGTCGGCGGCGAGCTTGCCGAACCGGTAGGCCTGGTGGATGCCACCGGCCGTGAGCGGCGACACCATGCCCGCCGAGTCTCCGACGAGCAGGACCCGCTCCGCATAAAATTTACGCAGCCGGCCGCCGATCGGGATGACGCCGCCCCGCTTCTCGAGCACCCGTCTCCCGGACAGCCCGAACAGGCCGTCGATCTTCTTGCTGAATCGGCGCAGGTCGGCGCGCCGGTCGCGATGGAGCGCCAGCCCGACCTGCGTGGCCCCGACGCCGGGTACGACCCACCCGATGTAGCCCGGCGCGCACTCGGGATCGATGAAGCAGTGCAGGCAGTCGCCGTCCTCGCTCCGGGGTTCGTACTCCCACTCCACGCCCTTCAGGAGCCGGCGGTTGCGGTCGAGTCCGAAGCTCTCGGCCACCCTGGAACGCGCTCCGTCGGCCCCGACGAGGAAACGGCAGGTCGCACCGGAAGCCGCGCCGGAACCCGCGAGCGTCAGCGGAGTCGCCCTCGACGCCACGCCCTCGTACGGAGCGCCGAACCGGATCTCGGCCCCCGAGCGGCGGGTCTCGTCGACCAGATGGCGAAGAAGCCCCGCGGTGTCCGTCGCCATGAAGAAGTAGGAGTCGCGCTCCAGTTCGGCGAAGCGGTGGCTCGGATCGTAGACCCGGACGCGCTGGATTCGACGGACGAGCGACGCGGGCGCAGCCCACTCCTCCCACGCTTCTTTCACGAGGATCCCGGTCGTGTGGATGCGCTCGCCCGGCTCCGACTGCCGCTCCAGGACGAGCACGGAGAGACCGCGCTCCGCCGCACGCCGCGCGCAGGCGAGCCCCGCGAATCCGGCCCCCACGACGACGAGATCGTAGTCCGCGGATTCACGCGACGCCCCGACGGCCGTCAACGTCCGGCCCGTCCGCTCAGGAAACGTTCCCGCGGGAACGTCGGCATGGGCTCAGCAGCCGCAGGCGATCGCTGTTCCGGCGCGGGCTTCGGCGCCCTCGGTCGCGTAGCCGTCGCGCTTCCACCAGTCGAGGCCGCCTATGAGTTCGCGCACCTCGAAACCCAGGCCGAGGAGCTTGAGCGCGGTCTTGGTCGAGGCGTTGCAGCCGATCCCGTCGCAATAGCAGACGTAAAGCATGGACCGGTCGAGCGACGCCGTCGTTTCGGCGCTGATCTCCCGGTGCGGGAGGTTCACGGCGCCGGGGATGTGCTCCCGCGCGTGCGCCTCGGCGGATCGGCCATCGATCACGACCACGGGATCGCCCCGACCCAGCGCTTCCTTGAGGTCCCAGGCGTCGGTCTCGAAGGCGAGCTTCTGCCTGTAGTGATCCATCTGGGCCGTGTTCATGTATCGCTCCGTTTCGTCTGGAGTCTTGCGGAGTTTCCCGGGGCAGGAGTTTTGACAGCCAGTTGATAACGGTCGGAACTCTGAGGCAAGCGAAGGGCGCCAGCCCGCAGTGTTGTCATTTTTTGCCATGCCCGCTAACGTTGAACCGTGGACACGATGAACATCTCTCTTCCAGCCTCACTCAAGTCGTTTGTCGACGAGCAGGTCGCGGATCGCGCGTTCGGGAGTTGCAGCGCGTATATCCGCGAGCTGATTCGTTACGACCGGGATCGACAGCACCTCCGGAGCCTCCTCCTGGAGGGTGGGGAATCCGTACCTTCGGTCGCCGCCGACGAAACCTATTTCGAGACCCTGCGCGCCGGAGTTCGCCGACACTCGAAGGCGTGACGAAGGACATGACACGGGGCCGGACGCCGACGTCCATAATCCTGCGCGCGTCGGCTCGGCGGGATGTCGACCACGCGATCGTCCGCTATCTGGAATCAGCCGGACCGGAAGTGGCTCTCGGCTTCATCGATGCGCTCGAGAGCGCCCTTGCCCATGTTGCCCACAACCCGGGCTCCGGATCCCCCCGCCATGGACAGGAGTTGAACCTGCCGGGGCTGCGCTCGTGGCTGCTCTCGTCGTATTCCTACCTCATCTTCTACATGGAAGGTGAGGGTGTGGTCGACGTCTGGCGGATTCTGCACGGCCGGCGTGACATTCCCGAGTCTCTGCGGCGAGACGACGGACCTGCATCGCCGCCGACGCCCTGAACGCCAAGGTTTCGAGGAATCTCCCATGAACGTCTTCATCAACCTGCCGGTGGCCGACCTCGAACGGTCGCGGGCCTTTCTTGCGGCGCTCGGTTTTGCCTTCGGCGACGATTTCAGCGACGAGGCGACGCTCGGGATGAAGGTCGGCGGGCACTGCTACTGCATGCTCGTGACGCCCGAGAGGTTCGCCACGTTCACGCCGCGGCCCCTCGCCGACGCGCGCGCAGCGACGGAGGTCCTGGTCTCGCTCCAACTCGAGAGTCGGAAGAAAGTGGACGGCTTCATGGAGACGGCGCTCGCGGCCGGCGCCCCCGACGTCGGCGACGACGGAGCCTCGTGACGAAGCCACCGCTGTCGTCGACCCTGCTTGTTCTTCCGGTCCTGACCTCGGTTGGCGTCGCGCCGGTCCAGGTTCCGTGCGAGGGCTGGATGACGGGACCGTTCTGGGAGCGGGCGGTCCCGGCGACGGTGAGAACATGTCTTGCCGCCGGGTACAGCGTCGACGATCGGTCCACTCCCGCCGAGCAGACGCCGCTGCACTGGGCGGCCCGGTCCAGCGACGATCCCGATGTGATCCGCGTGCTGATCGAGGCGGGGGCCGACCTGGAGGCCTCCACCCGCGCGCGTCGGACGCCCCTGCACTGGGCGTCCCGGTACAACCGGAATCCGGCAATCGTCAGTGCGCTGCTGGAATACGAGGCGAACGTTTACGCCGAGACCCGGCACGGCCGCACACCCCTTCACCTTGCCGCCCTGTTCAACGAGAACCCGGCCGTCGTCGATTCGCTTGCCAGCGTGACGGACGTAGACGTCCAGAAGCACAACGGAGGCACGCCGCTGCACGACGCCGCCAGAAGAACCTGGGACGGCCCCACGGGAAGCCCGAATCCGGCCGTCGTCGACGTGCTGATCAGGCGCGGCGCCAACCTTTCGGTGGAGACCGAGAGCGGGGTCACCCCTGCGGGACGGGCCAGGGACGAGCGCCTGGTCGGGCTGTTGCAGGAGGAGGAAGCGCGCCGGGAGGCGATACGGGCGCGGTTCCTTCAGGCCGTGGTGGCAAGAGGCGCCGCAGGGGTCTTCGTCCTCGGCCTGCTGGGAGTTCTGGTCGCACGATTCCGAAGAGCCCGCCCGGGGGTCTCCGGCGCCTGAGCGCTGAAGGGTCCGGCAGAACTCACTGCCGGACTTGTGGTTGCTACCCATCGCAGCGCGGGTTGCTATCTCTCCCGGTGCACGATATGTAGGTGTTCAACCTACATCGTACTTCTACATATAGAGACCGATGCAGAAGTCCATCTACAAGGAGCTTGTGGCGGCCTCTTCGCGCCCCTTGGTGCTCTCGATCCTCGCCGCCGGCGACACGTACGGCTACGAGATCATCAAGCAGGTGAAGCGGCTCTCGGGCGGCGACCTGGAGTGGTCGGGCGGGATGCTCTACCCCCTCCTGCACCGGCTGGAGAAGGACGGCCTCATCGAAGGCTACTGGGAACCCACCGACGAAGGGCGACCGCGCAAGTACTACAGGTTGACGACCCGCGGGCGGCGACGGCTGGCCACCGACCGGAAGAGCTGGCGGGCCGTGTACGGAGTGCTGGAGCTATCCTGGCGAGGCGGCGATGTCCCGGCTGGATGACGAGATCCGGTTGTGGCGAGAGGGCCTGGAGGCCGGGGGGCGGTTCTCGCGGCGCGAACTGGCTGAACTCGAGGACCACCTGCGGGCCCACGCGGCCCGGAATCCGGAGTCGGACGGCTCCGCCCCCGCGTTCCGGGCGGCCGCGCGCGAAGAGCTCGGCGACCCCACCGTACTTTCCCGTGAGTTTGCGAAGCAGGACGCCCCGGCGTGGCGGAGTCTCCTGCTGGCAGGGTGGGGGCTGTACGCGCTGTCGTTGTTTCTCTCGGACTTCGGCACCGTAGCGTTCGAGCCGTCGCACCCGGACTTCAGGATGTCGATCTCGTGGCGGGACCTTCTGCCGCTGGCGCCCGCCTCCGTGTGGATTCTCGTGGTGCTTTCGGCCCTGGTAATGGTGTCCGGATCCGTGGCCTTCGGACGTGTCCGACGCCCGGTCGATTCCTGGGTGGGGTGCGCCGTCGGAGCCATCGGTGGTTCAGCCCTTGGACTTGGAGTGTTCAACCTCGTCCGGCCCATCCCCATTCCGGTCGACGCCGAACTCCTCGTGCACGGCCACCTGGGTCCCTCCTACTGGGCGTGGTCGGCTTCCTTCGCACTCGTGTCGATCGCCCTTTGGCTGCGCGGCCGCGAGTGGAGCTCCCCGCCACCGGAGGAATCTCCGAGGGGATCGCCCAGGCAGTCGCTGGCGTAGCCGGGGGTCGAGGAATGATCGGCATCTTCGCGGACACGACCCGCGATGCGGAACTCATGAGAGGGGCTGTCGTCGGCGGCGTTCGCGTGATCCAGACGGCGAACGACCTCGCGGCCGCCGGCCTCGACATGAAGTGCCTGGTGTTCAGCAGCCGCAGCGCGCTCCTGGCCGAAAGGATCGCCCTCTTGCGCGAGGTCGAGCGGAAACTCCCGTGGGTTCCGGTGATTCTCGTGACGGACCGGGAAATCGCCATCGCCCGCCTCCTGAGCAGAGTGCAGGTGGCGGATCTCGTCTGGTTCGAGGACGTCGAGAGTCAGCTCGCCGCGCGCATCGAGTCCGCCTGCGGCGCGTCCGCCCTGCAGCAAATGGCGGAGAAGATTCGGCGCTCGACGGCGCCGCCGGCTCTCCGCTCGGCCGTGGCATACAGCCTGCGGGAGGCGCGCCGCACGCCTGTCCGCAACGTGCAGGAACTCGCGGCTGCGGCGGGCTGCGCTCCCGTCACGCTGTTTCAGCGGGTGCCATCAGATTCGGATATCGTTGTGAACGCTTGACTTAGAGTTTCGGTGAGCCAGATTCCCGCTGTTCGATTCCCGCTATTGGTGATTCTCAGGCCCGAGCCCCGCGTCGGCTCTCCAAAGCCTCCCTGAGCTGTCCCTCGTCGGCCTGCTGATAGCAGCGGAGAACCGTGTGGGCGTTCTTCCAGCCGCCGAGCTGACACAGGACCTTGAGGGGCAGGTCCATCAGGTCCGAAGCAAACTTGCGGCGCAGCGAGTGCCAGCCTCGGCCCCGCTTCGGCTCCAGACCGGCGAGCCTTTCGGCCTGCTGCCATCTGTCGCCGAGCATCCAGCGCCTGACGAACGACGAGGGATCCTGAGTGGCGGGCAGCACCGGAGCACTGCCTCTTCCGGGGCTTCTCCCCCTCGCCTCCTTGATGACGGCGATCGCCTCGTCGGTCAGCGGTGTCCAGTGCTCATACCCGGTCTTCTCGTGCTCCGCGCGCCACCGGATGGTCCTGCCTTCGATGTCGATGTCGGTCCAGCGCAACTTGCGGATCGCTCCGATGCGGTGCCCCGTTTCGTGCGCGAGCACGAGCGCGACGTGGAACCGCCAGTCCACCTCGCGGGACACGTCCAGAAGCGCCCGGTATTCCTCATCGGACAGAACGACCCGTCTGGGGTTCTTTTCGACGGGTGTCTTCAGGCCTCTCAGCGGGTTCGACTCAAGAAGCAGGCGGCCCTGCTCGTCCCGGGATCTGGCGGCCCAGTTGAGGACCGCGATCAGAAACCTGAGATCGCATTCGATCATCCGATTGCCCACCGGCTTGCCTCTGGGGCCGACCCGTCCCGCCCGACGCTCCCGGATGAAGCGGTCCCAGTCCCGCCGGGAGAGGGTTTCGGGCCTTCGGTGCGGACCGAGGAACCCGAGGAACATGCGCATCGCGACCCTGTCGCGCTGCTGTGTCCGCATGGCCTTGGTGGGTGTCACCTCTTCGCCGTAGATGTCAAAAAGCTTCTCCAGCAAGTGTTTCTAGACGCGCATCCTGTTGTGATCGTGCGATTTGTGGACTTCGGAGCCTCGACTCCCGCCGATTGACTCCCGCCCTTTGGGGGAGTTCAGGTGCGGACCCTCCGGCGGCCATCCAGAGCCTTCCGAAGTTGTCCCGGGTTGGCCTGCTGGTAGCAACGCAACACGGTCGTGGGCTCCTTCCAGCCGCCGAGTTCGCAGAGCACCTTGAGCGGTTGGTCCATGAGGTCCGAAGCGAACTTGCGCCTGAGCGAGTGCCAGCCCCGGCCGCGCTTCGGTTCGAGACCCGCGAGTTTCGCGGCGCTATACCACCATCTGAGCGCCAAGTACCTACCGAGACACTGCGAGGGCTGTCTCGGTGCGGGCAGCACCGGATCGTTCCCGCTTCCGGGGTTCACCCGCCGTGCCTCTTCAAGCACGGCCAGCGCCTCGTCGGTCAGTGGCGTGGTGTGCTCGTA
>VXMR01000053.1 GCA_009841005.1 Gemmatimonadales bacterium | reverse complement strand
GGGCCGGCATGGGCGGCGAACTGTCCGAACAGCAGCGGCAGATCGTCGCGGCGACCTTCCGCCTGGATCGCGACGGCAACGATTTCGAAGAAGAGGAGATGTCGGAGAACCTCGCCACGCTCACGCTGTTGCAGGGACGACTGCGACAGCAGGTGGAAGAGCTGATCGCGCAGATGCAGCAGCGCGGCGTGGCGGGCGATCCGTCGCTCGAGACGGTGTTCAGGGAACTCCCGCAGGCGCCCCCCGCGATGCTGGAAGCGGAGACGAGACTGGGGGAGCGGCAGCTCAAGGAAGCGCTCGCGCCCGAACAGCGCTCGCTCCAGCACCTGCAGCGCGCCGAAGCCGCGTTCCGCGACGTCCAGGTGCAGCAGGGCGGCGGTGGCGGCGGCGGTACGCCGGGAAGCGTCGGGGCAGGGGCCGAGGAGCTCGCGGACCTGTTCGAGCTGGAGCTGGACCGCCTGCGGAACCAGTACGAGACCGTCCAGCGGGGCCAGCAGCAGCAACAGGATCAGGAGGTGGACGAGGCGCTGCAGAAGCTCGAGGAACTCGCGAGACGCCAGCAGCAGATGAACGAGCGCGCGGCCGCGCAGCCGCGAGGCGCCGCGGGCGGAGGCCAGGGCCAGCAACAGCGGATGATCCAGGAGACGGAGGAGCTGGCCCGGCAACTGCAGCGCCTGGGCCGCGAGGGCGATCGGGCGGACGTCGAGGAGTCCGCGCGCCGGCTGCAGGAGGCGGCGGACGAGATGCGGCGGGCCCAGGCGCAGGGTCGCCGGGGGCAGGGACAGGCGGAGGCGTCGAACGCCCTCGACCGGCTGCGCGATGCACGCCGTCTGCTCGAGAACCGACAGGTCGCGGCTGTGGAACGGGAGGTCGAGGACGCCGCGCGGAGGGCCGAGCGGATCGCGGAGCGTCAGCGGGAACTGCAGAGCGATGTGAACGAGGATCCGACGGGCGGCGACGGCGAGCGCGTGACCGGGCTGCGCGAGCGCAAGGCCGAACTCGCCCGCGAGGTGGACCAGTTGGAGACCGACCTGGATCGCCTGTCGCGCGAGGCGCGTGCGGATCAGCCGGACGCTGCGCGCCACCTGATGGAAGCCGCCGGCGAGATCCGCGAGAGCCGGCTGAGGGACAAACTTCTCTTCTCGCGAGGCGTCCTCGGCACCCAGTCAGAGGACTATGTGCGGAACTTCGAGGAACAGATCACCCGGGACGCGGAGAACGTGCGGGCGCGGGTCCAGGCCGCGCGGGATGCGCTGAGCGAGTCGGACCCGCGCCGCCTCGGCCGGCAACTGGACGAGACGCGCGACCTCGTCCGCGGCCTCGAGTCGCTCCAGGAACGCCTGCAACAGGGGCAGGAAGGGCAGGAGGGCCAGGGCCAACAGCAGGGCGAGGGCGAGCAACAGGGCCAGGGCCAGGGTGAGGGACAGGAGGGCCAGGGCCAGCAGGGCGGGCAGGGCCAGCAAGACGGGCAGGAAGGTGGCCAGCAGCAGGGTGAGGGACAGGGCGGCCGGCAGCAGGGCGAGGGACAGGGCCAGGGAGGTCGTGGCGGACAGCCGGGCGAGCCCGGTCAGGCCCCCCGCGGCGGCCAGGGATTCGCGCCCGGCGGGGGCGGCGGCGGAGGCGGCGGACCGTGGTTGTCGCCGGACGACGTCCGGCAGTTCCAGCGGGAATTCCGCCAGCGGGGGCAGGACGCCCGCCGCCTGCGCGACGAACTGGGCCAGGAGGGCGTCGATGTGGGCGACCTCGACGAGGCCATCGCCGGACTCGACCGCCTGCGGACCATGGGGGACTTCGACGATCCCGAGGAACTGGCCCGGCTCCAGGCGGACGTGCTGCGGGGCCTGAAGGACTTCGAGTTCGCCCTCCGCCGTGAACTGGGGTCGCAGATCGAGCGCTTTTTCCTTTCCGGATCGGACGACGTACCGGAGGAATACCGAGAACTCGTGGAGGCGTACTACCGGGCGCTGTCCGAGGACCCGCCGCCGCGCTGACCTCAACAAGGAGCGTCGAACAGGGTGCCTGACCCGAGCGATCCGCGCCTCTACCTGTTCTCCGTCCTGGCGATCTTCACGGCCGGGCTGCTCGCGGCGTGGGTGCGCGCCGCCGCCGCGGCCACGCGGGCCGGACGGGAGCGTGACGGCTGGCGGGGCCGCCCCAGCGTATTCGAACTCCTGGTGGGCTTCGGGACGAACTTCTTCGACACGCTCGGCATCGGCTCCTTCGCCCCGACGACCTCGCTGTTCAAGCTGAAGAAGGTCGTGCCCGACGAGGAGATCCCGGGCACGATGATGATCGGACACACGCCGCCGGTCGTGATCCAGGCCTTCATCTTCATCGCGATCATCAGCGTGGAACCGACGACGCTCTTCGTCCTCATCGCGGCTGCCGTCCTCGGGGCCTGGCTGGGCGCGGGGATCGTGGCACGCCTGCCCCGCTACCGGATCCAGATCGGGATGGGGATCGCGCTCCTCATCGCCGCCGCCACCTTCCTCATGGCGATCTTCGGGATCGCGGCCGTGGGAGGAGCGGCGTCCGGCCTGTCCGGCGGATCGCTCGCCCTCGCGGCGGGCTGCCTCTTCGTCCTCGGGGCGCTGATGACGATCGGGATCGGGATCTACGCCCCGACGATGATCGTCGTCAGCCTCATGGGGCTGAACCCGGCCGTCGCCTTTCCCATCATGATGGGCGCGTCCGCCTTCCTCATGCCGGTCGCGGGCCTGCGTTTCCTGAAGGCGGGACGCTACGGACTCCGCGCGGCGCTCGGCCTGGCGATCGGGGGTATCCCCGCCGTGCTGATCGCCGCGCTCATCGTCCGCTCGCTTCCCCTGAACGCCATGCGCTGGCTCGTCGTGGTCGTCGTCCTCTATGCCGCGGTCGCAATGCTGCGATCCGCCGTCCAGGAGCGCCGCGCCGGCGCCGACAGTACGGGAGGCTGAACGAGTGGAGATCCGGGTTCTCTCGAGGGTCGACATCGAACGCGCTGTGGACGCGGCAGCGGCTGTGGATGCGATGCGGGTCGCGTTCGCGGAACTGTCCGGCGGTCAGGCGGTGGTGCCCGTGCGGGGGCATCTCGAGAGCCGGCGCGGGATCACCCTCCTCATGCCCGCCTTCCTCGACGGCTCCGGGGGGCTCGGGGCCAAGATCGTCTCGGTCTTCCCCGGGAACGTCTCCGGCGGTCAGCCCCCGATCCAGGGGGCGGTCATCCTGCTCGACGCGGAGTCGGGACGCACCCGGGCCCTCCTCGACGGCACCTCGCTGACGGAGATCCGGACGGCGGCGGGCAGCGGGCTGGCCACGGAGCTGCTGGCCGACCCCGCGGCGGATGTGCTCGCCGTGTTCGGGGCCGGCGCCCAGGGCCGGGCGCACATTGAACTGCTCGCCGCCTCCCGGCCGCTGCGCGAGATCCGGATCGTCTCCGTCCCCCCCGAAGGGGCCGGGGAGCTGGCCGCCGCGCTCACCGCGCGCGCCGCAGCGCTGGTGCCGCCCGAAGGGGGGGCTCCGCCCCGGATCCGGGCCGCCGCGACCCCGGCCGAGGCCCTCGATGGCGCGCGCCTCGTCGTGACCGCTACCACGAGCGAGACGCCCGTCTTCTCCCCCGAACTTCTTGAGCCCGGAGCCCACCTCAACGCGATCGGCGCCTTTCAGCCTCACACCCGCGAGATACCCGAGGAGATCGTCACCCGCGCCCGCGTGATCGTGGACCAGCGCGAAGCGATATGGGAGGAGGCCGGCGACCTCATCATCCCGTTGGAGAAGGGGATCGTCGGGCGGGACGTGATCGATGCCGAACTCGGCGAGATCGTCAACGGCCAGGCCCCGGGCGGGCGCGGCGACCGCGATTTCACCCTCTTCAAGTCGGTCGGGAATGCCGCGCAGGACGTCGCGATCGCGGAAGCGGCCCTGAGGCGGGCGGAGGACCTCGGTCTCGGCTCCGTCGTCTCGTTCTAGAACCGTGTCGACACGCGCCGGACGCCGCCGATGATGACCGCACCGGGTGGCATTGCGCTCCACAGTGCGCTGGTATGGACCCTCTTTGCCCTCGCTCCTCTCACGTTCATCGGGCTGCTTCGCCTGAAGGTTCCCTACGGCCGCCACTATTCCGGGCGGCGCTGGGGGCCGGGCCTCCCGGATCGCGTTGGGTGGATTGTGATGGAACTGCCCGCGCCGATCTTCTTTGCGTGGGTCTATTTCGCGGGACCGTCGGCCGGCGGCGCGGTGCCGCTCGTCTTTCTCGGCATCTGGCAGTGCCACTATCTGAATCGGACATTCATCTACCCCCTCCGCACCCGGACCAGGGGGAAGCGCATGCCGGCGGTCGTGGCCGTCTCCGGTTTCGCCTTCAATATCGTCAACGCGTATATAAACGCACGCTGGGTCTCAGAGATCGGACGGTACGATCCGCAGTGGCTGGGAGACCCGCGGTTCCTGGCCGGCCTGTCCGTCTTCGCGGCCGGCTTCGCCCTGAACCTGCACTCCGACAACACCCTGCTGAAGCTGCGGAAGCCCGGAGAGACCGGCTATTCGATCCCCCGCGGCGGGGGGTTCCGCTACGTCTCGTGTCCCAACTACCTGGGAGAAGTAATGGAATGGGCCGGCTGGGCGCTCGCGACGTGGTCGCTGGCCGGACTCGCCTTCTTCCTGTTCACCGCGGCGAACCTCGTCCCGAGGGCGCTCAGCCACCACCGCTGGTACCGGGAACGGTTCGAGGACTATCCGCCGGGGCGGAAGGCGATCATTCCGGGATGGATCTGATCCCCGGGAGCGCGAGCAGGCTGCGCGGATCCACGCTCGTGCCCCCGTAGCGCACAACCCAGTGCAGGTGGGGGCCGGTCACGCGGCCGGTGGCCCCGACCCTCCCGATGGGCGTCCCGGCCGTCACCGTGTCGCCGACGGACACCAGTTGCTCGCTCAGGTGGAAATAGCCGGTGAGCAGGCCGCCGCCGTGATTGACGTAGACGACGTTCCCTCCGAGCAGAAAGCCGTCGACGATCACCACGACGCCCTCGGCGGCCGCCGTCACGATCGCGCCGCGGGCGCCGGCCAGGTCGAGTCCCATGTGGCGGCTCGTGATCTGTCCGTTGAACTCGCGGCCCGTGCCGAAGCCGCTCGTCACGCGGGATTCGCGCGGGATCCGCACCGTGCTCCACATGCGCGGCATGGCGTGCGCTTCGCGCGAGGCCCGGGCGGCCTTCTCCCGATCGCTCGCCAGCCGCGCCCGGTCCTCCTCGTTCGGCGGCGACCCGAAGCGCGGCGCCACCGTGAGCCGCTCATGCTCGTATTCGCCCGCCCGCACGGGGATGCGGAGCGAGTCGGTCCGGGAGCGGCCGTCCGCATAGTCCGCCCGCACCCACCCGTCGAGCGTGTCCACCGTCGTAATCGGGACTGCCGCCAGACTCTCGAGCACCGGTCCGACGCGCCGGAAGTGCAGCGCCTCGCCGCCCACCTCGCCTGCGGCGGAGATCACGCCCGACCCGGAGGGAGCGTCTACGCCGACGACAAAGAGGTGACCCTGCACGGGTTCGACCGGCGCCCACGCGATGCCCGGAGGGGGCAGGGGAGTCGGGGGCGAGTCACAGGAGGCGCAGAGCGACAACGCCGTCGTCAGGGCGGCGACGCAGGCCGCCGATCCCCTGCTCACGGGTCAGGGCTGGTCGGGGACGGGGATTCCGTAGCGCTCCAGCGTCTTTCTTACGGTCGGGCGGCCCAGGCTCACGCGGTCGCCGTCGAGCAGGTACGAGAACAGGTAGCCCGCGCCGAGCATGAGGATCCCGATGAGGAAGCAGTACATCACCGCCCGGTCCGGATAGGAGTCCTTGAGGTATCCGACGTACAGCGGGCCGCAGATGCCCGCCGCGGCCCAGGCGGTGAGGATCGCGCCGTACACTTTCGACATGTTCCCGGGGCCGTACACCTCGAGGATGAACGAGGGCATGGTCGCGAACCCTCCGCCGAAGCAGAGCAGCACGTAGCACACGAGCGCGGAGAAGATCCACGGATTGGACTCGGTCATGAGGATGCCGAACACGACCATCTGGCTCGCGAGCAGGATCCGGAACACGCCGACGCGCCCGATACGGTCGGAGAGCCAGGCCCACAGGATGCGCCCGAGTCCGTTGCACACGGAACTCGCCGCGATGAGCGTCGCCCCGTATTCCGCCAGCACCGCGGGTTCGACCGAGGGATCGGCCAGCCCCCAGACCTCCTGCAGGAGTTCGGACTGGAAGCTGATGACCGAGATGCCCGCAGCGATGTTGAAGAAGAAAACGATCCAGATGATGACGAACTGGCTGGACTTCAGGTATTGGCCCACCTTCGCCGGCTGTTTCCACGGCGCGACCTGGGCGGCCGGCGGGTCGTCGATAACGAAACTGCTGGGGATCAGGATGCAGGCGAAGACGATCCCCAGCCACAGGAAGATCTGCGGGAGATCCCCCTCCGTCTGCAGCACCAGCAGCGGTGCGAGACCCTTGCTGAGGATGAGCGCGCCGATGCCGAAGCCCATGACGACGATGCCCGTGACGAGCCCCTTCCGGTCCGGGAACCACTTCGCGGCCGTGGTTACCGGGGTCACGTACCCGAGTCCGATGCCGATGCCCCCGATGAGCCCGTATCCGGCGTAGAAGAGGAGGATCGAGTCGATTCTGAGCGCGAAGCTCGCGATGATGTAGCCGCCCGCGAACAGCGTGCTTCCGATGAGGGCGAGTCGCCGGGGACCCACCTTGGGCAGCAACTGGCCGGCCCAGGCCGCGGCCGTCCCCAGCGAGAAGATCGCGATGCAGAAGGCGAGCGACCCCTGCGTGAACGTCCAGCCCGCCTGCCGGACGAGCATCGTCTGGAAGAAGCTCCAGGCGTAGACGGTACCGAAGCAGACCTGCAGCACCGTGCAGAAGAAGGCGATCGCTACGCGGGGCGCCTTCCACCCCTCGGCGGACACCTCAGTCCGCTCCCGGCGTCGTTTCACCCTTCACGGCGTGCAGCATCAGGCGCGCCATCTCCCCGATCTCGTCGTCGCGCGCCAGGACTCTCGCGTCGTTCAGCGAATCGGCATCCCGGCGGGCCAGCCCCACAACGTAGGAGAGCAGTTCCTCGAGCGGTGTGACGGCGAGCTTCACGAACCAGATCGAACCGAGGACGCCGACGATGAGGATGATGCAGATGAGGGCGATCTGCTGTCCCGTGGCACGCTGGATCTTGAGCCGCACAAGGTCGAGGTCCATCCCCACGTGCACCGTGCCGGCCTGACCGGCCAGGATCGGACTCCCGACCTCCACGAAATCGCCCATCCCCGGCAGGCTGCGTTCGATCGGCTCGGTCGCGTGCGGGTCGCCGTTGCGGATCACCTCGGGGACGCCGGGCACGAACGTGTGGGTCAGGATCTCGCCGGTGTCGCTCGTGATATAGATGTACCGGATGCTCTGGATCTCGACGAACTGGTCGATGAGCGACTGCAGCGTGGCGAGGTTGCGGTTGAGAAGGATGTCGACGCTGGAGTCGGCGATGTTCTTGGCGATGTTCGCGCTGTTGCTCTCGTATTCCTCCTGCAGCTGGCTGGAGACCGTGCGGATCGAGAGCGTGGAGGTGGCGAATACGATGGCGCCGAAGAGGACGAAGATGCCGAAGCGCGTCTTCCGGAAGAGCCTCTTGATCCGGATCGCCTGCTGCTCCGGCTGCGTCACGGGGCCCCGTCGCTCGTGGTCGCGCCCAGGCCGAACTTGGCTTCCCAGTCGCTGAGGGTCACGAAACGGCCGTCCTCCACGACGGTGTAGTAGACGCTCTGGAGTCCCTGACGCCGGTCGGGCCCGAACGATACCCGTTCGCCGATCCCCAGATCGTAGTTGCGCACGGAGAACACGGCGTCGTTCAGCTTGCCGCGCTCAGGGGTGCCGTCGATCCGACCGAGGATTTCCGTGAGCAGTTTCGCGTCCAGGTATCCTTCGAGGCTCGTGAAGCTGTACGGGAACGGGTCGTAGGGTTCCACCACGAGTTCCTCGGGCACCTGCGGGTTGTAGCGCGTCATCAGGTCGCGGTACTCGGGCACGGCCGGAATCGATGTGTCCTCGTAGCTGGGCACGACCTGCGAGTTCACGAGCCACGGCGTGTAGTACGCCGGCTCATCACTGCTCGCGTCCATGAGGAGGGCCAGCAGGTTCTCGCTTCCCACGAAGGAGAGGTTGGCAATGGGCACGTGCAGGCCCAGGTCCATCGCGTCGCGGGCGAAGGCGGCGCATGCGGCGTAGGCGCCGACGCAGATCACGGCGTCCGGGGCGGCCTCCTGCAGAATCTCGACCTGCGGCCGCATCACGCTCGTGAACTGGGTGCCCCGCCGGTACGTCGCCTCGCCGGTGATCGTCTCTCCGTGCCGGGCCAGCGCCGCCCTCACGCCGGCCCAGCCGCTGCGGCCGTAGGCGTCGGCCTGGTAGAAGACCGCGATTCGGCGGCGTCCGATGCGGACGAAGTTGTCGACGAGCCCCGCCGTCTCCTGGCCGTAGGAGGCGCGCAGGTTGAAGGCGAACTCCCCGTACGGCGGCTCACGCTGCGGCTGGGCGCCCGTGAAGGGGAAGAAGATGTACATCTGCTGGTCCTGGAACTTCTTCAGAAGCGGCAGGACGCGGGTAACGGTCGGCGTGCCGACGTAGCCGAACAGCAGGAAGACCTCGTCCTCCAGCATCAGCTTGAGCGTGTTCTCCACGCACGGATCGGGCTGGTAGCCGTCGTCGTAGAGCTTGGGGACGATCCGCCGGCCGTTGACGCCGCCCTGCTCGTTGACCTGCCCGAAACAGGACATCGCCCCGCGATACAGTTCGGTGCCCAGTCCCCGGGATGGTCCGGAGAAGGCCGCGGACACCCCGAGGAGGATCTCGTCGTCGGGCTGCGCGCCCTGCCTGCCGCTCCAGCGCAGTCCCGGAGCGAGCGGCCGGGTGGAGGCGCCGAGCGATGTGGCGAAGGGCGCGCCGAGCAGACCCGCGAGCCCGGCGCGGATTGCGGAGCGGCGCGTCAGGAGTCCGGTCGGCGGCGGCGCCTCCCGGGCCGGATCGCGGTCCGGGACCGGCGGTCCGTCGGAAGGCTGCGTCCCTTTTCGACTTCCGGACAATACCCTCTCCTTGCCTGCGTCGGTGGCCGTCCGCGTCGCCAAGGCCGGTCCATCGCGGGGCAACCGACCGGCATCAGAGTTTATTCGCAAGTACATTCATGTTCAACCTGACGCCCCGCTCTCCGGTCGATCCAAGGCCTCGGGTTCGATACGTTGCCCACAGAGGAACAAACCCTTCGCGGTCTCGATGAGGTCCACCATGTCCAACCTTCCGCATCTCGATTCGTTCGGCGCCCGCGCTTCACTGGACGCTCACGGCGGCCCCGTCGCGATCCGCGATCTGCGAGCCGTCGCCTCCGCCACCGGGAGCGACCTGTCGCGTCTTCCGTTCTCGATCAAGATCGTGCTGGAGAACCTGGTCCGGCACGAGGACGGACAGTCGGTGACGGCGGAGGACATCGCCGCCATCGCGGGTTGGGATGCGCAGGCCACGCCGGGGCGGGAACTCTCCTTCCGGCCCGCGCGCGTGCTCCTCCAGGACTTCACCGGCGTGCCCGCCGTCGTGGATCTGGCCGCGATGCGCGACGCAATGGCGGAACTGGGCGGCGACCCCGCCTCGATCAACCCGCTGATGCCGTGCGAACTCGTCATCGACCACTCCGTGCAGGTGGACTCGTTCGGCTCCGCGCGGTCGTTCCTCATCAACGCGGAGCGGGAATTCGAGCGGAACCACGAGCGCTACGCCTTCCTCCGCTGGGGCCAGACGGCGTTCGACAACTTCAAGGTCGTCCCGCCCGGGACGGGGATCGTGCACCAGGTGAACCTCGAGTACCTGGCCCGGGTCGTGTTCGACGACGCGACGGGAAGCGAGCGCGCGGCCTATCCCGACACCGTCGTCGGCACGGACAGCCATACGACGATGGTGAACGGCCTCGGCGTCCTCGGATGGGGCGTGGGCGGCATCGAGGCGGAGGCGGCGATGCTGGGGCAGGCGCTCTCCATGCTCGTCCCGCGCGTGCTCGGTTTCCGGCTCCGCGGCCGGCTCCCGGACGGCGCCACCGCGACGGACCTCGTCCTGCGGGTGACAGAGGTTCTCCGCAGCGCCGGCGTCGTCGGCAAATTCGTCGAGTTCTACGGACCGGGCCTCGCCGGCCTGTCGCTCGCCGACCGGGCGACGCTCGGCAACATGTCCCCCGAGTTCGGCTCCACCTGCGCGATCTTCCCCATCGACGCGGAGACGCTCGCGTACCTTCGCTTCACGGGCCGCTCCGACGAGCAGGTGGCGCTCGTTGAGGCCTACGCGCGGGCCCAGAGCCTCTTCCACGATGCGGACACGCCGCCGGCGGAATACAGCGACCACGTGGAGCTGGACCTCTCCACGGTGGAACCGGCGATCGCGGGCCCGAAGCTGCCGCAGCAGCGCGTGCCGCTGTCGGAGAGCAAGCCGCGCTTCCTGGAGGCGCTCGAGGGGCTGAAGGGGCCGGGCGCCGGGGGCGGCGGCCTCACGCAGATGGCGGGCTGGTCCGGCGATGCGGGGGACGGCGGCGTGGCGGTGGCCGAAGCGCCGGCCGGCGTCGCCGTGCGCCTGACGAACGAACAGGGCGAGTCGCACGAGTTCTCCCTTCACGACGGTTCGGTGGTCATCGCCGCGATCACGAGTTGCACGAACACGTCGAATCCGTCCGTCATGGTCGGAGCGGGCCTCCTGGCCCGGAAGGCCGTCGAGTCGGGGCTCAGGCAGCGTCCGTGGGTGAAGACGAGTCTCGCTCCCGGCTCGATGGTCGTGACGGAATACCTCAATGAAGCCGGCCTCATGCCGTACTTCGAGCAGCTCGGCTTCCACGTCGTCGGCTACGGCTGCACGACCTGCATCGGGAACACCGGACCGCTCCCGGCCGAGATCTCGGGCGCGATCCGGGAGAACGATCTCGTCGCCTGCTCCGTCCTCTCCGGGAACCGGAACTTCGAGGGCCGCATCAGTCCCGATTCGCGAGCCAACTACCTCGCCTCGCCCCCCCTCGTCGTCGCGTACGCGCTCGCGGGCCGGATGGACATCGACCTGTACAGCGAGCCGCTGGGGACGAACGACCGGGGCGAGGAGATCTTCCTGCGCGACATCTGGCCGAGCCAGGACGAGATCAACGAGGCCGTCCGCACCGCCGTGAAGACGGAGATGTTCCGGGCCAAGTACGCGGAGGTGTACGCCGGCGACGAGCGCTGGAACGCGCTGGAGATCCCCGTGGGCGACCGCTTCGCGTGGGATGAGGCCTCGACCTACGTGCGCCAGCCGACCTTCTTCGCCGGGATGTCGAAGGAGGCCGCCGCCCCCGCGGACATCGAGGGAGCCCGCTGTCTCGCCCTCCTCGGCGACGCGGTGACCACGGACCACATCTCGCCCGCCGGGGGGATCGCGCCGACGTCGCCGGCCGCGGACTACCTGAGGGCGCACGGCGTCGCGCTCCGCGACTTCAACTCATACGGGGCCCGCCGCGGAAACCACGAAGTGATGATGCGGGGGACGTTCGCGAACATCCGGCTGCGGAACCTGATGGTGCCGGGGGTGGAGGGCGGCTTCACGCGCCACGTTCCGAGCGGCGAGCAGATGACGATCTTCGATGCGGCGACGCGCTACCGGGAGGAGGGGACGCCCACCATCGTCATCGGCGGCGCGCTCTACGGATCCGGGTCGAGCCGCGATTGGGCGGCCAAGGGCCCCTTCCTGCAGGGCGTGCAGGCCGTCATCGCCGTGAGCTACGAGCGCATCCACCGTTCGAACCTCATCGGGATGGGGATCCTGCCCCTTCAGTTCCGGGAAGGGGAGACGGCCGAGACGCTGGGACTCACCGGCAACGAGACCTTCCGCATCGAGGGGATCGCGGACGGGCTGCGGCCGAAGGACCCGATCCCGGTGATCGCGGTCTCCGACGACGGATCGGAGGTGCGCTTCGAGGCCATCGCGCGGCTGGATACGGAGGTCGAGGTCGACTACTACCGGAACGGCGGCATCCTCCAGACCGTCCTGCGCCAGCAACTGGAGGCTTGAGCCGTCTCAGGATTCCTTGATCGCAGCCTCGATCCAGCGGCGGTCGGCCTTCCGCAGGTGGTCCGGCGTTGCGGGCTCCTCGTGCGCTTCCTCGTCACGACTCCGGCCTCGCCGGATGCGGCGCGCGACGACTAACCCGCCGAGCAGGAAGGCCAGACCGGGCCCGGCGTAGACGAAGAGGTTCATCCCCTCGGCCCGGGGCTTGAGGAGGATCCAGGGGCCGTACGCCTCCACGAAGTAGGCCTCGATCTCCGCGTGGGTGCGGCCCTCCATGAGCATCGTGCGGATCACATCCTGCATTTCGCGCGCGATACGGGACGAGGACTCCGCGACGGACTGCTGGCGGCAGATGGGGCAGCGAAGCGTGGCGCCGATCTCCGCCGTTTGCTGGTCGATTTGGGCGCTGCGGATCGGGTCCCCCGGGGCGGCCGGGCGTTCGACACCGTCGAGGGCCCCGTCGACGGTCTGGGCGGCGGAGGACGCCGCTCCAGAGGCCATCCCGGTCACGGCGAGCATGGCCGCGGCGTATGCGAGACGCATCAGCTTCCCGCCCCGATGCCGCTGCGCCGGGCGACGAGCAGCGAGTCCACGTTCCGCTCGACGAGGTCCCACGTCACCGCGAGATCGTGCCGCAGCGCGACGACGCCGTCGGCACCGATGAAATACGTCTCGGGCACCCCGTACACGCCGTATTCGATCGCGGTCAGGCTCCCCGGATCCGTGACGAGCGGCCACTCCCCGCCCAGTTCCTCGATGAAGCGCATCCCGTTCTCCGGCGTGTCCTGGAAAAGGACGCCGATCAGCGCGACCTCCTCCGGGTCGTACGTCTCGCGCATCCGGACGAGCACCGGGTGTTCGCTGATGCACGGGATGCACCACGAAGCCCAGTAGTTGAGCACGACCACCTTGCCCTCGAAGTCGCTCAGGCTCACCGAATCGCTCGGACTGTAGAGGTTCGCGAGCCGGAACGCGGGCGCCTCGCGTCCCTCGAGGGCGGAGGGAAGCCGCCGCTGGTCCTGCCCCAGCCCCCAGTAGAGGAGCGCCAGGACGGGCAGGGCCGCCGCGGGCAGGGCCCACCGCCACCAGCCCCTCATGCCGCGGCCGCCGGATCGGCGAGCAGTTCGGCCCCCGCGGCCCGCACCCGGCTGCGGCCCCACGGCCAGATCGCGATCAGGGCGCCCACGCCCATGATCATCCCCCCGATCCAGAGCCATACGATCCCCGGGTTCACGATCGCCCGTACCGTCGCGTGGTCCCCGCCCTCCGGGTCCACCGCCATCAGCGTGAGATAGAGATCGCTCGTGAGCGAACTCTTCACGGCGGGTGTCGCAATGTTCTGTCCCGTGGCCTTGTAGAAGTTGATTCGGGGCCGTTCCTCCCCGATCCCCCGTCCATCGCGGTAGGCCGCGAAGGTTGCCCCGATGACGAAGCGGTGCGGTTCCTCGCTCGCCCACACCTCGATGAGCTCCACCTCGTAGTCCTTGATCGCGAGCCGCTCTCCGGGCCGGAGCGTCATCTCCCGTTCGCTCTTCCACGTCCACGAGACGGAGATCGCGAGCGCAATGACGATGACGCCGACGTGCACGACGTAGCCGCCGTAGCGCTGGCCCGTGCGCGAAAAGAGATCCCGTAGCGCCCCGAGATACGACCGTTCCGCGATCCTCCTCCGCGCGGCGATCCCCTTCCGGAACTCCTCCGCGATCGTCGTGAGCACGAAGGCGGCGAAGGCGATCGTGAGGATGGGGAGGAAGTATCCGATGCCGAGCGTGAAGGCGATGAGCCCGGCCGCGGCGCCGATGATGGCCGGCCACGCGAACGACCGCTCCAGATGCTTCCGCCCCGCGCGCCGCCACGGGAGCGCCGGCCCCACCCCCATCAGGAAGATGAGCGCCAGCCCGATCGGACTCGCGACCTGGTCGAAATACGGCGGCCCCACGCTGATCCGGTCCCCCCTGAGCGCCTCCACGACGAGCGGCCACATCGTGCCCAGGAGGACCGTGAAGGTGAACCCGACGAGGAGGAGGTTGTTGAGGATGAAGGCGGATTCGCGCGAGGCGGGGCTCTCCACCTGCCCCGGCGCCCGCAGCCGGTTGCCCCGCCAGCCGATGAGCGCGAGCGACGCGATCGCCACGACGGCGATGAAGGCGAGGAACACGGGCCCGATGACGCCCTCCGTGAAGGCGTGCACGGAGTCGATGACGCCCGACCGGGTGAGAAACGTCCCGAACAGGGTGAGGAGGAACGTCCCGATCATCAGCGTGAGGTTCCACGTCTTCAGCATCCCCCGCCGCTCCTGGACCATCGCGGAGTGCAGGAAGGCGGTCGCCGTTAGCCAGGGGAGGAAGGAGGCGTTCTCCACCGGATCCCACGCCCACGCGCCGCCCCAGCCCAGGACCTCGTAGGACCACCAGCCGCCGCCGATGATCCCCATCGTGAGGAAGGCCCACGCCGCGACCATCCAGCGGCGTGCGTCCCGGAGCCAGCGCGCCTCGACGTTCCCCCGGAGCAGCGCCGCGATCGCGAAGGCGAAGGGGACCGTCATCCCCACGAACCCGAAGTAGAGCATGGGCGGGTGCAGGCCCATGAGCGGGTGATTCTGGAGGAGGGGATTGGGTCCGGGGCCGTTCGCCGGCGCCGGGTCCACGATGCCGAACGGGTTCGCCGCCCCCGCCAGGAGTCCGAAGAAGAAGAGCTGGACGACGCCGATGACGCCGATGACGAGCGGGGTGGTGCGGAGGCCGTGTGCGAGTCCGCCGCCGAGCGCGGTCAGCGGTTCCCCGGCCGCCCGCAGCGCCCCGAACTCCCGGCGCCGGGTGAAGGCGAAGAGCGCGCCGTAGCCGGCGAGGATCCAGCCCCAGAAGAGGATCGATCCCTCGAGACTGCTCCAGAGCGAGATCGCGGTGTAGTAGGTCGGCGTCTCGCGGCTCCCCACGCGCGCCACGTACTCGACGCTGAAGTCGTGCGTGAGGAGGGCGATCTCCATCACGAGCATGCCGCCGGACATCGCAAAAAAGGCGAAGTAGGCGGCGCGGCGGGCCAGCGCCGCGGACACCTCGCCGCCGGAGCGGGACAGCCCGGCCCAGCCGCCGGCGGCCGTGGCCACCGCGGCAGCCAGGAGCGCCGCGATGACGGACGCGTAGCCGAGCGTGCTCAGCATACGGCGGCCCCGTGCGGCTTCACCGGGTCATCACCAGGTCTCAGGAGTTTTCGAGGAGGGACTTGTAGACCTGGCCCGCGTCGCCCGCGTGCTCCGGAGGGGCGTACTCGTTCGAGTGTTTAACCATCAGGTTCGTCGCACGGAAGACGTGATCCTCCCCGTAGGCCCCCTCGACGACGACGCCCATCCCCGGCTGGAACATGGCGGGGGGCGCACCCGTGCTCTCGACGGAGATCTCGATCTCCCCTTCGCCGATGACGAAGCGCAGTTCGGCGGCCTCCGGGTTCCAGTCCACGCTCCCCGGCTTGACCTGGCCCCCGAGCCGAATCGGCTGATCCACGACCTCGACTCCGCGGGCCTCGAGCTCCGCGGGCGTGAGGAAGAACACCATGTTCTCGTTCAACCCGCCCGCCGCGAGCACCGTGATCGCCACGGCGATCGCCCCGAGCCCCGCCAGCATCCAGAGTTTCCGTCTCAACGTTCCCTCGCCTTCGAAGACCATCCGGCAGAATGCCCCGCAAGATGCACCCTCCGCGCCAACCCTGCCACGGGAAGCGTCGATCGGGTTCCGCGCCGGTTCGTTTCCGGCCGGGCAGGTGGACATCCCGTCGTTGCGCGGCGAGCTTGCGCGCCCATCATCGAACAGAGCCGACAGCAAACCCGAAGTCGACGCTGAAGACGGGGAACAGCAACGTGAGGACATGTGTGCGGCCGCCGCGCCATCTGGCCGACGGCGAAGAGCACGAAACGACCATGGGGCTCGGCGACCGGGCCTACCGGTCCCAATGAGCGGGGCTGTGCCGTGCCCGCGCTGCGGGAGCCCTGCATCGGGCAATTTCTGCGCAGAGTGCGGTGCCCCGCTCGTTCAGCGCGCGCGCTGTCCGGTCTGCCAGGCGCCGCTCCGGCAGGATGCGCTCTACTGCACGGCATGCGGTGCGCCCGTGGGCGCTCCGCCGCGCAAGCCGCGCTCGGCCCTGCTCCCGTGGGTCCTCTCCGGCCTCGCGCTCGTGGCCTTCTCGGTGATGATCGCGGTGCTCGTCCAGCGCGGAAGCGTGACGCGGATCGGAGACATGACGATGACCGGCGGGCTCCCGGGCGAGGTGCCGGGCGCCGCCGCGCCGGCCCCGTCGGGGGGCGCTGCGGCGGGAGCCGGCATGCCGAGCATGGAGGAACTCGCCGCCATGGGCCCGCGCGGGGTCGCGGACCGGCTCTTCGAGCGCGTGATGCGGGAACACGAGGGCGGCGACTTCGAGCGCGCCGCCTTCTTCATCGACATGGCGTTGCAGGCGTACGACGCCGTCCCCCCGGAAGAGACCGATGCGGACTCCCGGTTCCACGTCGGCCTCCTCCGTCTCCTCATGGGAGAGTCAGGCCTCGCCCGGGAAATGGCGGATGAGATCCTCGCCGCGGAACCGGAGCACCTGCTCGGACTCCTGCTCGCGGCGCGCGCAGCCGACTTCGAGGGGGACGCGGACACGGCGGAGGCGTTCAGGGACCGAATCCGGGCCGGGGTGGAGGAGGCGGGAGGAATTCCCGATCTCCCCGAATACCAGGCCCATCGGACGCTGATCGAGGGCGTGCTGCAAGCGGACGACGGAGAAGGCGAGGGCGGCGCGTGACCGGCTCCGGCGCGAACGGTAACACGCCCGCGCAGGCCGTGAGCGGCCGAATGGCCGAACTGCGCGACGAGTTCGTCGACTTCATCTCCCAACTCGTGCTCGAGGAATCCCCTTCCACCGAACCGGAGGCCCAGCGCGGGATCCGCGCGATCCTCACGGAAACCCTGGACGACATCGGCCTGGAGGTGGAGCACATCCCGGGACAGGCGAGCGGCGGCCACCTGCTGGCGCGGGGCCCCGGGGCGGCGGGCGGACGGGCTGCGGCGTATGGGCCCGCGGAGGGCGGGGCACAGCTTCTCGTGGGGCACATGGACACGGTGTGGCCCATCGGCACACTGCGGGAAATGCCCATGCGGGTATCCGGCGGGCGCCTCTCGGGCCCCGGCGCCTTCGACATGAAGACCGGACTCGCGATCGGCGTGTTCGCGCTGCGGGCGCTGCGGGACGTCGGGCTCGACGCGGGCGTCTCACCCGTCTTCGTCATCAACTCGGACGAAGAGATCGGGAGCCCCGAGTCCGAGCCGCTCATACGCGACCTGGCGCGTGGCGCGTCCCGGGCTTTCGTGCTCGAACCCGCGCTGGGTCCGCGAGGCCGGCTCAAGACGCGGCGCAAGGGGATCGGCCAGTACCACGTAGCGGTCGGGGGGCGAAGCTCGCACGCCGGACTCGCCCCGGAAGAAGGTGCGTCGGCCATCCTCCAACTTGCCCACACGGTCCGGGAGATCGACCGGCTGGGCGACGCTGCCGCCGGGACGACGGTGAACGTGGGCCTGATCGGAGGGGGGTCGCGTCCCAACGTGGTCGCCGCGAGCGCGAACTGCGAGGTGGACGTACGCGCGTGGACGGCCGCGGAGGCCGACCGGATCCGCGAGGGGATGTTCGGGCTGGAGCCCACCGTGCCGGGGACGCGGATCAGGGTCACGCAGGTGGCGGGCCGGGGGCCGCTGGAGCGGACTCCGCGCAACGTCGCGCTCTGGGAGCGGGCGCTCCGGGTAGCGGACGAGATCGGCCTCGAACTCCGGGAGGGATCGGCGGGCGGCGGCTCGGACGGTAACTTGACGAGCCAGTACACAGCGACGCTCGACGGGCTGGGGGCCGTGGGCGACGGCGCCCATGCACGACACGAGTTCGTGTGGATCGACCGGGCCGTGGAGCGCGTCGCGTTGCTGGCGGGGCTCATCGCGGACCCGTAGCGGCGACCGGCCCGAAAGAGGGCTCCGAGAGGCGGCTTCGACGAGATGTTCTTTCGACAGGTTTTCGACGACACGCTCGCGCAGTACGCGTACCTGATCGGGTGCCAGCGTACCGGAGACGCGATCCTCTTCGATCCGCAGCGCGACATCGACCGCTACGTGGATCTGGCGGCGAGCGAAGACCTGCGGATCGTCGCCGTGGCCGAGACGCACATTCACGCCGATTTCCTCTCCGGCGCGAGGGAGTTCGCCGAAGGCTTCGGGACCCGGCTTTATCTCTCGGATGAGGGCGGCCCGGAGTGGCGGTACGAGTGGGCCCGCGACGGGGCCTGCGACCACGTGCCGCTCAGGGATGGCGACGGCTTCCGGATCGGCGAGATCGAGTTCCGGGCGCTGCATACCCCGGGACACACGCCGGAGCACCTGTCGTTTCTCGTCACGGACCGCGGCGCGGGGGCCGACGAGCCCATGGGCCTCCTTTCGGGGGACTTCGTCTTCGTGGGCGATCTCGGGCGGCCGGATCTGCTCGAGACGGCGGCGCGCGTCGCGGGAGCGATGACGCCCGCCGCGCGCCGGCTGTACGGCTCGGTGCGGAGCTTCCTCGACCTGCCCGATTATCTGCAGGTGTGGCCGGCCCACGGTGCCGGATCTTCGTGCGGGAAGGCGCTCGGGGCGGTCCCGGAGACAACTGTGGGGTACGAACGACGCTTCAGCCCGGCGATCGCGGCGGCGCTGAAAGGGGAGGACGCGTTCATCTCCCACATCCTCGAGGGGCAGCCCGAGCCGCCGATGTACTTCGCCCGCATGAAGCGGGACAACCGTGACGGGGCCCCGGTGCTGGGCGGCCTTCCGCGGCCGCCGCGAGTCGCGCCGCGGGAGGCGGCGTCCCGCGCCCGGATGGGTTCGAACGCCCGGGATGTCATCATCGACACGCGGCCGGACCGGTCGGCGTTCATGGCGCGGCATCTCCCGGGCTCGGTGTACGTTCCGCTCACGAAGTCGTTCTGCACGGCGGCGGGCTCGGTCCTGCCGGAGGGCGCGGCGGTCACGCTCGTCATCGATGAAGCGGATCTCGATTGGGCGGTGCGGCGTCTCGTCCGGATCGGGTTCGACGATGTGAGGGGCTTTGTGGAGCACGAAACGCTCCAACGGTACTTTGACGACGGCGGGGAGGCGGCCGCGATCCCGGAGATCGACCTCGACGCGGCGAGCCGGCTCTCGGAAGATGGGTCCGGCGATGTCCTCGACGTGAGATACGCATCGGAGTACGCGGCGTCCCACCTGCCCGGAGCGGTGAACGCGTCCTATACTCGGCTGCCCGACTACGCCGACCGGCTGCCGTCGAACAGTTCGCTGCTCGTACATTGCCTGAGCGGCGCGCGGGCCGCGGTGGCCGCGAGCTACCTGGCGCGCGAGGGGCGCGACGTCCACTACATCAACGATCTGTTCACCGCGTACGCGGGATCGCTGGAAACCGGAGGACCTTGATCATGGTCACAGTCATGAAGATCCGATCGTCAGCCGCCACGTTGGCCGCCACGTTGGCCGCCTTCACCGTCCTGGTCTCGATCGTCGGTCCCGCGGCGCTCGCCGCGCAGGGATTCGGCAGTTCAGTGCTCGTGGGCGGGGGCGAAGTTCTCGTGGGGGAGCCTGCCTCCGAGCGTGAGCCCGGAAGCGTGCGCGTCTTCCGGGATGGCCGCTGGACGGAGGTCCAGGCGCTGTACGCGCCGGAGGCGGCGGTACGAGATGGCTTCGGGGCCGCGCTGGCGTCCGGCGGTCCGCACCTGTTCGTGGGCGCGCCAGGGGCGGGCGCCGTCCACGTGTTCGAGCGCGAGGCGGGCGAATGGCGGCACGCCGCAGAGATCTCCTCGCCGGGCCTGGGGGCGTTCGGGCGTGCGCTGGCCGCCGGAGACACGCACCTCCTCGTGGCCGCCTCGGACGGTCCCGGCGGGACGGGCGTCGTCGTTGCCTACCGGCGCGGGGACCGGGGGGGGGGGGGGGGGGGGGGGGGGGGGGGGGGGGGGGGGGGGGGGGCGGGGG
>VXMR01000157.1 GCA_009841005.1 Gemmatimonadales bacterium | reverse complement strand
CAACCGGATGATCGAATGGGACCTCACGTTCCTCATGGCGGTGCTGAACTGGGCGTCGAGGTCGAGGGACGAGCAGGGCCGCCTGCTGCTGGACAGGAACCCGCTGAAGGGGCTCAAGAAGCCCATCGAGAAGAACCCCAACCGGGTTGTTCTCACCGAAGCGGAGTACCAGGCACTGCTCGGGGTCTCGCAGCGGTTGGACTGGCGGTTCCATGTCGCGCTCGTGCTCGCGCACGAGACCGGGCACCGGATCGGCGCGATTCGCAACCTGCGCTGGTCGGATGTCGATTTCGAGGGCGAAACCGTCCGCTGGCGCGCCCAGCACGAGAAGACGGGCTACGAGCACACGACGCCCTTGACGCACGAAGCCATGGAAGCCCTTGAGGGCGCGCGAAGGCGCAACCCCGCGGGCGTGGACGCGCCGGTGTTGCCCGCGACGCGCAATCCGTCGGGGTGCGTGGGTGCCCCGGTGGCGCGCTTCTGGTGGAAGCGGGCCGAACGGCTCGCCGGGCTGGAGCCTAAGCGGGGGCGGGGTTGGCATTCGCTGAGGCGGAAGTTCGCCTCGGACCTGATGGACCTGCCCCTCAAGGTGCTCTGCGAACTCGGCGGCTGGAAGGCGGCCAAGACGGTGCTGCGCTGTTATCAGCAGCCGAACGAGGCCCAACTCAGGCAGGCAATCCGGGGCCGCCGGAGGTCGCGGGGCTGAAATCCACTCGGCGGGAATCGAACGGCGGGAAATCGCCTGCGGAATCCCGTAACTTCAATGTTCACAACAGATCCGCGCGGTATGGCCAATGCTGGGCCACCTCGCCGAACGGGGGCTCGAAGGCCCACGCGAAGAGCCCCACCGCCGTCACGAACAGACCGAAGAGCGTGAGCCCGAGCGATCCGAGCGCGCCGATCGTCATGAGGAGCATCCCGACGGCGAGTACGAGCGGCCAGTACGACGGATTCGGCATGACCACCGGCTCCGGCGGCTCGTCCGGCTGCCGCCGCGGCATGGCGCCCCCGGGTTCATCCCCCTCCACCCGGGACTCCGGTTCGATGTAGGGATGCCAGAGCGGATCCCGTCGGTCGACCGTCGGGATCTCCGCGAAGTTGTAGTGCGGCGGCGGCGAGGCCGTCGTCCATTCGAGCGTCGACGCGTCCCACGGGTTGCGTCCGGCCGCCTCCCCGCGCCGCCACGTGCGCCACAGATTCCAGACCAACGGCACGAAGGAGAGCGTGAAGATGAAAGCCCCGATCGTCGAGATCAGATTGAAGACGTCCAGCCCGAGCCCGTCCGCGTACGTGTAGGTGCGCCTCGGCATCCCGAGGAGCCCCGAGAAGTGCATGGGGAAGAAGGTCACGTTCAGCGCGAGGAAGGTGAGCCAGAAGTGGGCCTTCCCCAGGCCCTCGTGCAGCATCCGTCCCGTCGCCTTCGGGAACCAGTAGTAGAAGCCGCAGAAGAGGCCGAAGACGGTCCCGCCGATGAGCACGTAGTGGAAGTGCGCCACCACGAAGTACGTGTCTGTCTGCTGCAGGTCCGCCGGCGGCGAACTGTGCATGACGCCGCTCAGGCCGCCGATCGTGAACGTCGCCACGAGACCGACCGCGAACAGCATCGCCGTCCGGAAGCGTAACCGTCCCCCCCACATTGTCGCGATCCAGTTGAAGATCTTGATCCCGGTGGGAATCGCGATGAGCATCGTCGCCCCGCCGAAGACCGCGTTCACCACCGGCCCGAGTCCGACCGAGAACATGTGGTGGACCCAGACGCCGAAGCCGAGGAAGGCGATGAGGACCCCCGAGAAGACGACGACCGGATACCCGAACAGGATCTTCCGCGAGAACGTCGGGATCACGTCGGAGACGATGCCGAAGGCCGGCAGGATGAGGATGTAGACCTCGGGGTGCCCGAAGACCCAGAACAGGTGCTGCCAGAGGACAGGGTCCGCGCCCGCCGCCGCGTCGAAGAAATGCGTGCCGAAGCGGCGGTCGAAGAGCATGAAGATCAGGCCGACCGTGAAGGGCGGGAAGGCGAGCAGGATGAGCGCGGAGACGATGAGCGCCATCCAGGTGAAGAGCGGCATCCTCATGAACGTCATCCCCGGCGCCCTCATGTTGAGGATCGTGACGAGGAAGTTCAGCCCGCCCGCGATCGACCCCACGCCGGAGATCAGGAGCGAGAGGACGTAGAAGTCGATGCCGAGACCCGGCGAATACTCGCGGTTCGTCAGCGGCATGTACGCGAACCAGCCCCCGTCGGGCATCATCCGGAGGGGGACGCTCGCATAGAGGAAGAGGCCGCCGAAGAGGAAGACCCAGAAGGAGAACGCGTTCAGGCGCGGAAAGGCGACATCGCGCGCCCCGATCTGCAGGGGCACGACGAAGTTGAAGAAGGCGACGACGAGCGGCATGCCGGCGAAGAACACCATCGTCGTGCCGTGCATCGTGAACAGCTGGTTGTAGAGGTCCGGATCGAGGAAACTGCGCTCGGGGGCCGCGAGCTGGAGCCGGATGAGTTGTCCCTCGAAGCCCGCGACGAGCAGGAAGGCGAACCCGACCACGAAGTACATGATCGCGATCCGCTTGTGGTCGACCGTCGTCAGCCAGCTCCAGATCCCGGTGGGATGCGCGTCGGTCATGGCCATGGCGCTAGCGGAGCGAGCCGAGATAGGCGACGAGCTGCCGGATCTGCGCGTCGCTCAACTCGACCTCGGGCATCGGATTCCCGGGTTTCACGTGCTGGGTGGAATCCAGCCAGCGCGCCAGGTTCCCGGGCGTGTTCTCAAGCACGCCCGAGGCGATCGTGAGCCGGCTCCCGAAGTGCGTGAGATCGGGGCCGAACTGCCCCGCCGCCGGCGTCCCTCTCACCGCGTGACAGCTCACGCACGCGTTCGCCATGAACACGCCCTGCCCCGCCCGCGCCTCCGCGTCCGCAGGCGTCGAAGCCGGCTCCGCGTTCGCCCGGGCCCAGCGCTCGAAGTCCTCCGGTTCGTCCACGATCAGGCGCATCCCCATGAGGGCGTGCGCCGTGCCGCAGAACTCGGCGCACTGTCCGTGGTACACGCCGACCGAATCCGGCCGGAACCAGAGTTGGTTTTCGATGCCCGGCACAAGGTCCCGCTTTCCGGCCAGGCGCGGAACCCAGAACGAATGCATGACGTCCGCGGAGCGGAGCCGCAGGTCGACGGTGCGGCCCAGCGGAACGTGCGCCTCGTTCGCCGTCACGATGCCGAGTTCCGGATAACGGAATTCCCACCACCACTGCTTGCCGATGACCTCGACGACGAGCGCTTCCGGATCCGGCGTCGACCGGTCGATGATGAAGATCGCGCGCATGGTCGGGATCGCGATGGCCACGAGGATGAGCGCCGGGGCCAGCGTCCAGCCGACTTCAAGGAGAAGGTGGCCGTGGACCTGTTTCGGCCGCCCGTCCCCCGGGCGCTCCCGAAAACGCACGAACACGTAGATGAGGACGCCCCCCACCACGACGAACACGCCGACCGCCCACCAGAAGATCTGGTCGAAGAGCTGGTCGATGAGCGTGGCGGAATCCGAACTGGGGTGCAGCGTGGATTGCGGATATTCGCCGCCGCAACCCTGGCTGACCAGCACCCCCAGGAATAGCACGAGCGCTGCGATCGCGCGTCGTCTCAAGGGCGTATCTATATGTGTTTCGGGGAAACCTCGAATTCAGGGCGGGCTCCGCATCCACGGAGCCCGCAGGACTTTAGCCGGGCATGGCGGGCGGGTCAAGAAGCCCCGCCCGCCGCAACCTCAGCGGGCGTGCGGCACGTCTCCGACCGGCGTCACGCGACCGCCGTAGAGTTCCCCCACCCACTCGCCGTATCCGTTGAACGGTAGCGTCGGAACCCGTTGTCCGGTGCCGACGATTTCCTCCTGCGCCTGGGACCAGCGGGGATGAGGCACGCCGGGATCCACGTTCGAGTAGAAGCCGTATTCGGACGGCTGCAGGTCGTTCCAGAAGGTCGTCGGCATCTCGTCGGTGATGTCGATGCGGACGATGCTCTTCGGGCTCTTGTACCCGTACTTCCAGGGCACGTGGATGCGGACCGGCGCGCCGTTCTGCTTCTGCAGCGGATGGCCGTACATCCCCGTCGCGACGAAGGCGAGTTCGTTCATCGCTTCGTCCATGCGAAGCCCCTCGTAGTAGGGCCACTTGTACCAGGTCTGCGTCTTCTGGCCGAAGGCCTGCTCCGGCCGGTTGAAGGTCACGAAGCCGACGTAGCGGGCCTCGTTGCGCGGCTGCACCCGCTCCAGCAGCCGGGCGAGCGGGAAGCCGATCCACGGTACGACGACGGACCACCGCTCCACGCAGCGGTGCCGGTATATCCGTTCCTCGAGCGGGAAGGCGCGTTCCAGCTCCACGAGGTCGTAGACGCCCGGGTTCTCGACGAGACCCGCGACTTCCAGTTCCCACGGGCGGGCCTCGAACGGACCGACGTTGCGCCACACCCCATCCTTGTCCGTGCCGAACTCGTAGAAGTTGTTGTACGTGGCCACGATCTCCTCCGGCGAGACCTCCTTGTGGCGGTCGCCGGGCGTGAAGCGCGGGTCGTTCACCGCGACGGGATAGAGATCCGCGGTCGGAGTGTCCGGGATGTTGTCGAGGGGGCCGCGCTGCTGGGCTTCCGCCGCCCCCCCCGGCCGGCACGCGAGCGAGGCGGCGGCGAGGATCGCTCCCCCGCCCATGCGGGCGACGAACTGCCGCCGGTCGAGGTACACCGACTCCGGCGTCGCTTCGTTCTCCCTGATCCGCCAGCCGGGCGGAATATGAATGTTCGCCATGGAGATTCTCCCTTGCCGTTCGGCCTCCGGTCCCCGCCGGTCGCCGGCCGCTTCGCCTGCGGCGTTACCCGCTTGAAATATAACCGCTCCGGCGCCGCGTGTTTCGCAACCCCTCCCCCCCCCCGCCGCTCTGCCTCGGACGGCGAGGACGCTAGTGGCGGAAGAGCCGCCGCCCGGTGAAGACCATCGCGATGCCGTGCTCATCCGCGGCCTCGACGACCTCCGCATCGCGCTTCGAACCACCCGGCTGCGCGATCGCGGTCACCCCGGCGGCGGCCGCCGCATCGATGCCGTCGCGGAAGGGGAAGAAGGCGTCCGACCCGAGGACGGCGCCCGCCACGTCGAACCCCTGCGCCCGGGCCTTGCGGATCGAAATCTCCACCGAGTCGACGCGGCTCATCTGCCCCGCGCCGATTCCGATCGACGCCCCGTCGCGCGCGAGCAGGATCGCGTTCGACTTCACGCTCTGCACCGCGGACCACGCGAACGCGAGATCGTCCCACTCCGCGTCGCTCGGAACACGCGCCGTCGGGACGTCGGCCCCCCGATTCACCTCGCACGCCGGTCGGGGTGCCGCCTGCAGCAGGACCCCGCCGCGCACGCCGCGCACTTCGACCCCTTCCCGCAGATGGCCCCCCGCGTCCAGCGCCGCGCCCGTTTCGGGCTTCAGGATCCGGATGTTCTTTTTCGCCCGCAGGAGGCGGAGCGCATCCTCCGAGTATCCCGGCGCCACGACGCCTTCCACGAAGTTCCGGGAGAGGGCTTCCGCGACGGCCTCCGTCAGCGAGTCCGTGAAGGCGATGACCGAACCGAACGCCGAAACGGGGTCGCACGCGAGCGCCTTCTCATAGGCCTCCAGCGGGGATGCGCCGACGGCGAGGCCGCACGGCGTCGAGTGCTTGAGGATCGCGCAGGCGGCGCGCTCCCCGGACACAAAGGGCGCGATCGCCGTGAGGGCCCCGTCCACGTCGAGGATGTTGTTGAACGAGAGTTCCCGGCCGTGCAGTTGCACGAGCGCGGGAATCCCCCGCGGTGGACCCGCCCCATCGCGGAAGAAGGCGGCCTCCTGGTCCGGATTCTCCCCGTACCGCAGCGACTGCACGCGCATGAGCGAGACGACGGCCTCTTCCGCCGCGAGGTCGGTCGAATCCGCCGTTCCATCCGGCCGGGTCAGGTAGCGGGTGATCGCCGCGTCATAGGCCGCTGTGTGCCCGAACACCTTGGCCGCCAGCTCCCGCCTCAGCTGCAGTGTCTCCGGCGCGTCCCCGGCATCGAGGGCGTCGAGCACCCGCCCGTAGTCGGCCGGATCGCACACGGACCAGACGGATGGATGGTTCTTCGCCGATGCCCGGAGCATCGTCGGGCCACCG
Organism: Gemmatimonadales bacterium; assembly: GCA_009841005.1. GTDB lineage: Bacteria > Gemmatimonadota > Gemmatimonadetes > Palauibacterales > Palauibacteraceae > Palauibacter > Palauibacter polyketidifaciens. The sequence continues at coordinate 14,297 of VXMR01000157.1, read as the reverse complement.
ATGTCGATCTGCTCCAGCGCCTCCCCGAGCGTGACGTCCCCGCCGGCTACAGTCTCGCGGAACGGGTACAGGTTCACGGCCACGAGGTCGATGGGAACCATCCCGTGCGCGGCAAGCTGGTCCAGGTCGTCCGCCACCTCGCGCCGGGCCAGGATCCCGCCGTGCACCCTCGGGTGCAGCGTCTTCACGCGGCCGCCAAGCATCTCCGGATGGCCGGTCAGGTCGCTCACGCCGCGGACCTCCAGCCCCGCCGCGAGCAGCGTCCGCATCGTCCCTCCCGTGGAGGCGATCTCCCAGCCCCGCGCGATCAGTCCCGCACAGAAGTCCTCGATCCCCGTCTTGTCCGAAACGCTCACGAGCGCAGTCGGCATCCCCTCTCATCCTTCCCGGTTGGTGAACGATTCCGTCTCGAACCACTCGCGAACCCAGCGGACCCGACGGTCCGCTTCCAGACGGACCGCCCCCGAAGCGAGGGCTTCCACGGCCGCGGGCAGAATCCGGTGCTCCACCGTCAGTACGCGGGCCGCGACGGACTCCGGAGTATCGCCCGCGAGCACGGGTACGGGCCACTGGCACAGGATCGGACCCCGGTCGTACGCCTCGTCAACGAAATGGACGGTCGCTCCGGTGATCCGAACGCCGGCGTCGATGACCGCGCGATGCACGCGGGCGCCGTACATCCCCTGGCCGCCGAAGGAGGGCAGCAGCGCGGGGTGGATGTTCAGGACCCTCCCCCAGTAGGCCCGCACGACGGCTTCGGGCACCAGTTTCATGTAGCCGGCCAGGACCACGATGTCGCTTCGCCACTCGTCGAGCGTGCGGCGGAGGAAGGTCGCCGCTTCTTCGCTCGTCGCCGGCGGCGAGACCGCCGACGCCACCCCGGCCCGCCGCGCCCGTTCGAGGACGCCGGCCCCTTCGCGACTGGCGATCACCCCGACGACCTCGCGCTCCGGGCTGTCCGGGCGCTGGAAGCGGTCGACGAGCGCCTGGAAGTTGGAACCGCCTCCCGACGCGAGGACGGCGATCCTCGCGGCGTCAGACATCGGCGAGCCGATCGAGCGCCGAGGTGAGAGTTGCGGCGGCTCGGGCCGTTTCCTCGCCGGGCAGGGTCCGCACATCGACGATGAACGCCGCACGCTCGATGCGGCCGATGAGCGGGAGGGGGCCGGCGCGGCACTCCGCCGCGAGCCGCTCGACATCGATCCCCGTCACGGCCCACCCGGCCGAGGGAATCGCGAACCCGGGAAAGGCGCCTCCTCCGACCATGGCCTCGGTCGGGACCACCTCCACGCGGGCTCCACTTCGCTGTGGAGGCTCGATGCGTGCGGCGGCCGCGCGGGCTTCGACCGCCTCCACCGGCTCGCGCAGCATCCGCAGCGCCGGTACGCGCCGGACGGCAAGCTCCGGGTCGCGGTAGAGCATCAGTGTGGCTTCGAGGGCGGCGAGCGTCGTCTTGTCCACCCGAAACGCCCGGAGGAGGGGATTCCGGCGCAAACGCCCGATCAACGCCGCATCGCCGGCGATGATCCCGGCCTGCGGTCCCCCGAGGAGCTTGTCGCCGCTCCAGGTCGCGAGGTCGACGCCCGCGGCCAGCGAACCCCGCGCGGTGGGTCCCTCCGGGAAGTCGGGCAGGAGATCGGCGTCGAGCAGTCCGGAGCCGAGGTCGTGCGCGAGCGGGATCCCGCGCTCCCGGGAGAGAGACACCAGAGCCGCGAGCGGGGGGCGCGCCGAGAAGCCCTCGACGCGGTAGTTCGAGGGGTGGACCCGCAGAATGAGTCCGGTCGATTCGCTGACGGCCGCCGCATAGTCGGAGACTCGTGTCCGGTTCGTCGTGCCGACCTCCCGCAACCTGCCGCCGCTCCGACCCACGACATCGGGGATCCTGAACGTGCCTCCGATTTCGACGAGTTCCCCGCGGGACACGAGCACCTCGCGGCCTCGCGCCAGTTCGTTCACGACGAGCGCCACGGCCGCCGCGTTGTTGTTTGCGATGATCGCCGCGCCCGCACCCGTCAGCTCGCAGACGACTTCGCTGCAGTGGTCGTATCGCGAGCCGCGGCGGCCCGTCGCGAGGGAGAGTTCCACGTTCCCATAGCCGGCGGCCTCCGCCTGGGCGCGACCCGCCGCGTCGGCGAGCGGCGCCCGGCCGAGGTTGGTGTGGAGCACGACGCCCGTTCCGTTCAGCGTCCGCCGCAGCGATGGCCGGGATCGCGCCTCCAGATCGCGTTCCGCCGCCCGTAGGAGATCGACCGAATCGGACCGCTCTTGACCGGCTCCCGCGCGGGCACGGTCCAGGGCCCGGCGGAGCGAGTCCTTCACCGTCTCGCGACCGTAGCGGTCGATCAGAGGGACGAGCTCGGGTTCCTTGAGGAGCGCGTCCATGGAAGGGAGCCGGCGGCGCGGGTCCGTCATGCGCGCCGTCGAACCGTGTCCGGCGGGGCTCCAGCCGTGTCCGGCGGCGCCCCGACGGTGTCCGGTGGCGCCGCAACCGTGTCCGGCGGCGCCGCGGCGGTATCCGGCGGCGCCCCGAGAGTGTCCGGCGGGACTCCGGGGAGGTCGAGCGTGTCCGGCGCCGATGGCACCGAATCCTGCTCCACGGCTACGGAATCGCCCTCGGCGGCGGCAGAGTCCGCAACGGCCACGGAGTCCGCAGCCGGGGGCTCCGGCTCCGCCACGAAGGACGTATCGCCGCCTCCCGCGAGACCGCGCACGTTCACCACGCCCGTAACCGAAACCCGGTATGTCCCGGAGTCGAGCGCCGCCCCGAGCTGCACGGTGATGAACCTGGAGGGAAGGACGGGATCCTCTTCCGCGATGGAGTCGGAGGCCGCGCCGGCGACGGAATCCGGGCTCGGGGCTTCCACTTCCGCGGTGTCGGCGACCGCGGCCGAGTCCTCAACGGCCGCGGAATCCGCCGCCGCCACGGAGTCCGCCAGCGCGGCGGAGTCGGCGGGGAACGTCACCTCGTCGGCCGAACCCATGAGGCTCGCCACGATCTCCAGCATTTCGTTGGTCGCGGAGTCCCGAATCGCGAGGCCGGGTTCCTCCGGTTGGGGATTGAGAAGGTAGTCATCGAATTCGAGTTGCACCGTCTCGCTTCCCACCACGAGGGCGCGAGCGAGCAGGGGCGGCGTGGTGTCCGGCGCCACGACGACGAACCTCAACTCCGTCAGCGAGTCCGGCGAGGCCGACACGAACGCGCTGTCATGGGACTCCAGCGCGCGATCGGGAATCATGTTGCGATTGCGATCGACGAACCCGAAAGCCTCGTACTCGCCCGGCGGCAACCCGCGCGCCGCGAACCTTCCGATGCTGTCCGTGATGGCACCGTATGGAATGGAATCCGGACCCGCCCAGAAGATGACCCGCGCCTCCTCCAGCGGTTGCGCCGTCAGTGCGTCGATCACCTCTCCCTCGACCATGGTTTCGGGGATCTCCGCGCCCGTGGAGAAGCAGAATTCGACCGGGATTTCCATCCCGTTGCGCAGGAGATCGTTGATCCCGTCGGTCGGAATCGTGAAACAGTACATGACGCTGTCCCGCCACCCGTCCTCCGGCCGAAGACGCAGATCCGAGAATCCGGTCTCCGCCTCGTACACCTCCATCGGGGTGACGAACATCTGCCTGGCAAGGCCGTTCGGTATCCGCACCGGTTCGCTGAAACGGATTTCGAGCGCGCCGTCGAAGTCCACGACCGTCGAATCCGGCGCGGGACGGATGCGGACGATGGACGGCGGGACCTCGTCCGGCCGCGCGCCCGGCGGAGGCATCTCCCGTGCGCAGGCCAGCGTGATGAGGAGGGCCATGATCGCCGAAAGGAGCTTCCCGTCGGCGATGAACGCGACCAATCGTGCGCGGGCTCCCGGCCCCTGCCCGGAGGTTCCGGGCCCGGCGCGCGTCAGACTTCCGCCCGCAGCGATCGGAGCTTCTCCTCGAGACGGGTGCGTTGTGCTCCCAGCGACGTCACTTTCTCCCGCTCCCGCGCGATGACTACCTCGGGCGCGTTACCGAGGAAGCCCGCGTTTTCGAGCTTGCCGCGGCTCCGCGCGAGCAGATTGGCGGTTCGTTCCAGCTCCGCACGGATGCGCCCCCGTTCGGTTTCCAGGTCGATGACCCCCTCCAGCGGGAGGAAGAGTCCCCCGCCCGAGCGGAGCACGGCGTGCGCCCCGGCTCCGTCCACGGAAGCCGTGCCGGCGTCCTCCGCGACCCCCTCCACTTCGGACAGCCCCGCCAGGCGGGCGATGCTCCCTCCCTCCTCGCCCAGAGCCGACCGCAGGGCCGGCGACGGATCCGTCACCCTGACGCGAACCCGGGTTCCCGGCTCCACGCCGTATTCCGCGCGCAGCGCCCGCACCGTCCCGACAAACTCCTGCAACGCTTCGATTCCCGCATCCGCATCGGGGTCGATCCAGTCGTCGGGGCATTCCGGCCACGGTCCCGTGACGAGCGAACCCGCAGCGTTTGCGTCCGGCAACCTCGCCGCGATCGCTTCCGTGACGAAGGGCACGATCGGATGGAGGAGGGAAAGCCAGCCGCGCATCACGCGCGTCAGCGTGTGTCCCACGTCCCGGGCCGATTCGCGGTCTCCGTTCAGCCGGTGCTTCGCCAACTCCAGGTACCAGTCGCAGAAATCTCCCCACACGAACGAGTGGCCGACCTCCGCGGCCTCGTGGAGACGATAGCCTTCGTAGGCCGCGTCCATCTCGTGCGCTACCCGCGCGAGACGGCTTCGGATCCACCGGTCCGCGAGCGCCGTCGGTTCCGGCGCGTCCCTCTCACCGTCCCAGCGGGCGTGCGGCAGCGCGAACCGCGCCGCGTTCCACATCTTGTTCGCGAAGTTGCGCCCCGGACGGAAGGCGGCTTCCAGATTCTCGTTGTCCAGCTGGATGTCCGTTCCGAGGGGAGACCCTCGAACGAGCGTGAAGCGCATGGCATCAGCACCATACAGTTCAACAACTTCCAGAGGATCAACCCCGTTCCCGAGAGATTTGGACATGCGGCGGCCGAGGTGGTCCCGGACCGTCCCGTTCAACAGGACATCGGTGAACGGCAACTCTCCCATGAACTCGAAGCCCGCCATGATCATGCGGGCCACCCAGAAGAAGAGGATCTCGGGCGCCGTGACGAGCGTCGCCGTGGGATAGAACGACCGGAGGTCTCCCGTGCGTTCCGGCCAGCCCAGCGTCGAGAAGGGCCAGAGCCACGAACTGAACCAGGTATCCAGCACATCCTCGTCCTGGCGCAGTCCACCTCCGCAGGCGGGGCAGTCGTCCGGGTCCTCGGTGGAGACGACGAGTTCGCCGCAGTCGGGGGCGTCGCAATACCAGACGGGGATCCGGTGTCCCCACCACAGCTGCCGGCTGATGCACCAGTCGCGGATGTTCTCCATCCAGTTGCGGTACACGCGGCCGAATCGCGGGGGGTGGAAGCGAAGTTCCCCGCTCTCGTAGGCGGCGAGCCCCGGTTCCGCGAGGGGCTTCATGCGAACGAACCACTGGAGGCTCAGGCGCGGCTCGACGACGGTGTCGCAGCGATAGCACCGCCCGACGGCGTGAGCATGGTCCTCCACGCCCACGAGCCAGCCGCCCGCATCGAGGTCCGCCACGACGCGCTTCCGCGCCTCGAAACGGTCCAGGCCGCGGTAGGCCTCCGGGACGGCGTCATTCATGGCCCCCCCGTCCGTCATCACGTTCAGCGCTTCGAGCCCGTGACGCCGTCCGATCTCGAAGTCGTTCGGATCGTGGGCCGGCGTCACCTTCACGACGCCCGACCCGAACTCGGGGTCGACATGGTCATCGGCCACGATCGGGAGAGGCCGCCCGACCAGCGGCAGTTCCGCCTCCCGGCCGACCAGGTTCCGGTAGCGCTCGTCCCCGGGCGAGACGGCGAGCCCCGTATCGCCGAGCATCGTCTCCGGCCGCGTCGTCGCGACTTCCACGTGTCCGCCGTCGGCCAGCGGGTACTTCAGGCGGTAGAGCTTGCCGTCCAGGTCGCGGTGCTCCGCTTCCTCGTTCGAGAGCGCGGTGCGGCAGCGGGGACACCAGTTGATGATGTAACGGCCGCGGTAGATGAGGCCCTTCTCGTAGAGGCGGACGAAGACCTCGCGCACCGCGTTGGAAAGTCCCTCGTCGAGCGTGAACCGCGTCCGCTCCCAGTCGCAGGAACACCCGATGGTGCGCAGCTGGTCGATGATCCGTCCCCCGTACTCGTCGACCCACTCCCACACGCGCGCGACGAAATCTGTCCGGCCGAAGTCGAAGCGTGTGAGCCCGTCTCCGCGCAGCTGCCGCTCGACGACGTTCTGCGTCGCGATCCCGGCGTGATCCGTGCCCGGCACCCACAGGGTGTCGTATCCCTGCATCCGCCGCCGACGGATGAGGACGTCCTGCAGGGTGTTGTTGAGCCCGTGACCCATGTGCAGCGCGGCGGTGACGTTCGGCGGGGGGATCACGATCACGTAGGGCCGCTCGACGTCCGCGGCCGGAACGTGAAACAGCCCCGCCTCGACCCAGCGCTCGTACATCGGCTGTTCGAGCCCCGCGGGATCGTAGCGGGAGGAAAGCTCGGTGGACGGTTGAGAGTCACCCAAGGGGCGGCTCCTGACTGACGGGTTTGCGGTGTCGGGAGAACCATCGGTCCGACGGGGAGGCCCCCGCCGTCCAGGCTGCGGCTCAGTCTAACGGAGGCGCCGCACGTTCGGAACCGCGCGGCGCGGCACGGTTACGGGGGCCCGCGGATGCGCAGGGTGTCACCGCGCCGGCGGACCTCCTCTTCGGAACGCTCACGCATGCGAGCCCTCGCCTCCGCGGCCGCGGCTTCCACGTCGTCCCGAAGGTTCTGGATCTGGATGGCCGTCAGGTCACGGATCGCCTGTTCGTAAGCCCGTCTTTGCGGCCCCGTGGGGGCGAACCCGATGGGTATGGGGATCGTGACATCGCCAAGATGGATCCCCTGCTCGGAGAACCCCCACCGTTTCCCGTCGCGCTCGAAGGTCCAGTCGCGCGCGCGACGCCGCACATCGTCCTCGAGCTGGAGGCTGTCAAGCCAATCGCGCAGAATCGCCCGGACCGCGCTGTCCGCCCGGGCGAACTGGACCAGCCTTTCCCCGATTAGCCGGGGGGACTGCGGGTCGAACCACAGCCGTCTGTCGCTGAAGCGGAGTCGGAGCCGCGAGGCGTTGGTCAGGCCCCGAGGCGCTTCAGGAGCCGTCGGTGCACCGGTGACGATCAGCCCCGGTGCGCGCTGGAGCGGATCTCCCTCCTCCACCGTTTCTTCCTCCTCCTCCGGCTCTTCCTCTTCCTCCTCCGGCTCGGGTTCGACCTGAGGAGGCTCCACCTCGGGGGGCGGCACCGGTTCGGGCCGGGGCTCCTCCGGAAGGTCCTCGGGCAACGTGGGCGCGATTTCGACCACGACGAGGGCGTCGGGCGCGGGCACGGTCTCGATCGGCGGGAGCGTGAACGGAAGCGAATCGACCCGGACGCCCCCCACCGCGACCAGGAGCAGGATGTGCAGGAGCACCGAGGCGAGGAGTCCCATCGCCAGCGTCCGACGCCCGGAACGCTCCCGTTCGCGTCGCCGGTCCGCGAACGCCTGGGGTCGAGTGGGAGGCACCGATCTACTCGCCGGCCGAAGTCCCGGGCCAGGTGTGGTGGCCGTCGGACCGGCCAGCCGCCCGGGGCGGAACCGTCATGTGATCAGCTTCTTCTTCTTCGCGGCCGGGAAGAGGACGTTGTTGAGGATCAGCCGATAGCCGGCGGAATGCCGATGGAGGTCCAGATCCGTGGGCGCGTCGCCGATCAGGTGGCGGGGGTCTTCCGGGTCGTGTCCCCCGAGGTACGTGAAGGTGCCCTCGCCGAAGCTTCCGTGGAGGTACTTCACGCGTCCGCGCGCATCCTCCTCCGCAAGCACGGTGACGCCGGGCTGAAGGCGTTCCTTCCGGAACGTCGTCGTGAGGCCGTAGAAGTCGGGCAGCACGCGCCGATGGTTCTGGGTCAGCATCGCCGGAACGGGATCGAACTTTGCGCTGAACTCGAACAGCGAGAAGCTGCCGAGATCGACCCTCCACGGAGTATTCACCTGGTGACCGTCGATATCGCTGAAGGCGCTGAGCGTGGGGTCCGTCACGAGGACGGCATCGCGGAAGGCGAGAGCGTCCGGCCAGTGGAGCTTTTCGCTTGCCGCCGCATCGGGAGGCGATCCGTCCGCGAAGGAGGCGGCGATGTCGGTCCTCGCCGCGGCGAGGGCGAGTTCCAGCGTTTCCGTCGCCGTGCACATGGCAAACAGGAAACCGCCGCCCTCGATGTAGTTCCGGAGTCGGGCCGCGACGGCCTTCTTCAGGGCCGGGACGTTCGGATACCCGAGTTCGCGCGCGATCGCCTCGTTGCGCGCGACTTCCTCCTGCAGCCAGGCCGCGGAAGCATAAGTCAGGTAGAACTTCGAATACTGCCCCGTGAAGTCTTCGTGATGGAGGTGCAGCCAGTCGAAGTTCTCCAGTTCCTCGGAGAGCACCTCACGGTCCCAGATCTGCTCATAGGGAATCTCGGCGTATTCGAGCGCCATCGTCACGGCATCGTCCCACGGCGAGCTGTTGGGCGGCGTGTAGACCGCGATCGTGGGCGCCTTCTCCAGGGGCACGGTTTCCATGTTCTGCGTTTCGATCTCGCGGCGGATCCTCGCCACATCGGAACCGTCGAGCGTCTCCACGGTCACGCCCATGAGCGCGGCCCGCCGGCGGTTGGACGGTGCGTCCGACACGAGAAAAGACCCGGAGCGGTAATTCAGGAGCCATTCGGCCGACTGACCCTCCGAGAGCGCGCCGAACACGTACCCGTAGGCCTTGAGGTGGTTCTCCTGTTCACGGTCCATGGGGACGAGAAGCTGCGCTCGGAGCCCCGAGGCGCCCGCGAGCGAGGCGAGGCCTGCCAGCAGGAAGCCGCGCGCGAGGCGGCGCCGAACGCGGCATCGTTTCGTCTTGGCCTTCATCGGCCTCCTCCCTCGAGTTCGGCGAGCATGCGGCGCGCGACCGGTGCCAGGGCGCTCCGCGGATACCCCACGATGAGCTGTTCGAGCCAGGAAGCGGCGTCGGCGGGAGCGGACGCGCGTGCAAGATCCAGAAGAGCTGCCGGAGCCTCGGGGCTTCCCGGGTGCTGAAGAACGATCTGGCGCCGCAGGGCGCCGGCGATGCGGGCCTGCCCGGCCTCGGCGGCCGCGTCCGCGAGGAAGCTCAGAACAACGGACCGGCCGCTCGATGCCGGCCGGCCGGCCAGGTCGCGGAGCGCCGGGCCCGGATCGAACACCTCGGGAGAGGCGAGGAGGCCGAGAGCGGCGGCGCCCACGATGCGGATCTCCGCCGTGTCCGCCGCCTGCACCAGAGTCAGCAGCCGGAGGCGCCGCGTGCGTTCGGCCGCTCCGATCTCCGCCTCGCGGACGCTACGGCTCGCCCGCTCCCGCGCGGAATCGGGCCGGCCCGCGTACAGCGCCAGCCGGGCCGCCGCGGCGTCGAGCCGCCCCGACGAGGCGACGCGAATCCGTTCCCGCGCGTCCGCGACCAACGCCTCCGCCGTGCCGAGATCGCCGGCCCGGGCGTGGCCGAGCGCGAGCTCCCCCCGCATCCCGGCCTCGGCCGCCGCGGAGTCCGGGTACTGCCTCACATAGCGGTCGAGGACCGAGGCCGCGTCATCAAGCGAAGCGGGGTTGGCCGCGAGAAGACCGAACAGGCGGCGCGACGCCAGCTGATGAGGACCGTCGCCGGGAGCGCTCTCCCGCGTCAGTTCCTCCAGCACCCCTCGCGCCGACGCCGTATCTCCCGCGGCCAGCGCCTGGTCGCCCGAAAGCGCGAGCCAGCGCAGGCGGTCCACTGATCGCGCGCTCAGGTCGACGAGCCGCCGCGCGGCCCAGGCGATCTCGCCGGGGAGCGCCGCCGCCTCCGCTTCGCGCACGTACTCCCGCAGGAAAGCGGCGGCTTCGGTATCGTCCGGCGTCGGCGCCGCCTCGACCAGCGCCCGGGCCGCCGCTGCCCGCCCCAACCGCAGCGCGAGGATGGCGCCCGCCCGGGACGCCCGGTCCCGCCGATCGGCGAGCCGCGCGCGCAGCCGCTCGAAGGAGGCCGCATGGGCGCCGGACCCTTCGGCCCCGGTCGCCCGGAGGCCCGCTTCGACCTCGTCCGTCGCCGGCGGCGTGAGGGAGAGAAGCCCGACCCAGGCCGCAGCCAGGCGATCGCCGTCTCCGACCGCGAGGAGGAGTTCGGCGAAGCGCGCGAGGAGTTCCCTGCCGGGGTCTGCCGCGTCGTCGAGCGTCCGGATCGCCCCCGCCGAATCTCCCGCCGCAAGCTGGACGTCGGCGCGGGCCAGCCGCGCCGCGGAGAGTTGAGGGGCCTCTTCGAGCCAGCGGTCGCTCACGGCGAGGGCCGAATCGAGCATCCCCGCGCCGTTCAGTCCCCGCACCCACCACAGCCGGGCGATCTCCCCGTCAGGCGCCGCGACAACGGCGGCTTCGGCGTACGGGACGAGCGCGGCGGACTCACCCGACTCCAGGGCCAGTTCGCCGAGCAATGCGAGCGCACGCGCCGACGCCGGCGCCCGCTCCAGGTGCTCGCGGAGGGCGGATGCGGCTTCCTCGGTCCGCCCGCTCGCGCGAAGGCGCTCCGCACGAGAGACCGTGCGCTGCTCCGAGGCCGCGGATGCCTGACCGGCCACCTCGAAGCCCGTCGGCAGCTGGGCGCCGCAAGCCGTCGCGAGGAGCGCGACCATCCTCATGGCGCCGGGGATCCTGCCGTGGGGGAACCGGAATCGGGGACGGCTCACGTCAGGGCTCCCGCCGGGCCTCGGCGCCTGCCGGGGGCACCCGGTTCAGCCGGTCGAAGTACTCGAAGATCAGCGATCGATAGAAGAGCGGCAGCTCCCGGAGCAGGGCCTCCGAGGGCGTCGGGTAGCGGCGTCCCCGCAGCAACTCCGGATCGATGGGCGGTGGAGCCCCCGGCGGGGCCGTGGCTTCGCGCGACTCCCGTTCGTTGGGGTCGAGATCCTCATCCTCCAGCGAGCGCCCGGCGTCGAGCATGCGCCGGAAGAGTTGCCGCTGTCGTTCAAGCGTCTCCTGCGTGGGTCCTTCCAACTCGAGCTGCTGTGCCAGTTCAGCCGCCTCCTCCGCCAGCTCCTCTGGACGTCCCAGGAGATCGCCCTCCGGGTCTTCCAGTTCTCCGAGCTCTTCGGCGACCTCCTCCTGCCGCCGCGCGATCTCCTCGCGCCGCCGCTCCTCCCCGGACGGCCGCGGGCCGGGCATTAGAAGCGAACTCGTCTCCTGCGTCACGGCCTGCTGCTGCTGCGCGAGCTGGTTCATCTGATCCGCCGCGTCCTGGCCGGCGGACTCCTGCCCGGCCGCTCGCGCTGCCTCCTCGCTCGCCAACAGGTGTCGGGCCAGCGAGTTCAGCGACTCCTGGATGCCCTCGACCTCCGCCCGGGACGGGAGACGCCGCGCACCATCGCCTGCGAGCCGGTCCAGCAGCTGATCCATGCGGGCCGCCGCCTCGCCCGCCGCAGCCCCCGTCCGCTGGTCCAGCATGGCGGCCTCGTTCCCGGCCTCCGAGAGCCTCTCGACCAGATTCTCCAACCCCTGACGCACGGCGCCCTGCCGCGCACGCCAAGATGTCGGATCCGCCGCATTCTCGCCGCGCGTCGCCTCCGAAAGGCGGCCCTCCTCTTCCGACAGCGCGAGCGCCTCGCTGCGCGCGCGAGCCAGCGACTCGACGGCGGCCTCTCCCTGCTCCCCACTCATCTCCCGCTGCGCCGAGCCGAGGGCACCCGCCGCCTGTTCGAGTGCCGCCGCAGCCTCCTCCGCCGCCTGCCGCTCCGTTTCGCCGACCTCGCCCGGCGCCCCCGATGGGGGCTGCTCGGCTCCGTTCTGCGCGTCGGCCATCTTCCCAAGGGCCTCCTGCGTGCGCTCACCGGCGGCCCGGGCCGAATCCGCGGCCGCTTCCCGGTCCGCCGCCGCAAGTTCGGCCTCCAGCTCCGCCAAGCGCTCCGCCAACGCTTCGGCCTGTTCGACGAGCAACTCCTGACCGTCCTGGAACGTCTCGGGATCCGTCTCCCCGGCAACCTCCCTCTGCTCCTGCGCCAGCTCGTCCGCGTTGGCCTGTGCCGACTTCATCGCCTGTTCGAGCGCGGCCTGCTCGAGCATGCCGAGCGTCTGGTCGACCTGCTCCCGCAGGTCTTCGTAGTCCCCGGCAAGCTGTTCGAGCGCTTCCCGAACCGCTTCCGGATCCAGCTCCCGCAACGCTTCCGCGAGCGCCTCGATCTGCTCCTCGAGTCCGCTCTCGGTCAGTTCCTCGTAACGTTCGGCCAGGCGCCGCAACTGCTCCTGCAGCGCCGGGTCGGAGAGCGGCGAGGCTTCGAGTTCCTCCTGAAGCGCCTGGATCTGCTCCTCGACCCCCTCGAGCTCCTCCTCCGACCGCTGCGCTTCATCGAGCACGCTCCGCGCCTCTTCCGTGGCCTCGAACCGGACGTCCTCGCTGTCGTCCCCCTCGGCATCCGTCTGCCGGGCGGCGTCGGCCGCCGCCTCGGCCAGCGCCTCCAGATTCTCCTCCAGGGCCTGCGCCGCTTCGGACAAGGCCTCGGTCTGATCCGCGCGCTGATCCCGAATCTCCGTGAACGTCGGAACGCGAAGCAGAAAAACGTCGGAAAGCGCGGGCCCTCTGGCCGGATGCCCGTCAAAGGCCTCGAAACGGTAGAACAGCGTATCCCCGGGGAGGAAGGACTCCGCGCTGCGGTCGAGCAGATGCCGGAAGACGGCCCGCGCCGCCCCGGCGGGGTCGGGGGAAAGCGCCTCCCGCCGCTCCGCGTTCTCGCTGCCCAGCCCCGAGCGCCAGCTGCGAACAAAGGCGCGGCGGAGGCCGATGTCGTCCTCGATGTCGACGATGATCGGCATCACCCGTTCGTAGCCCAGGGTCGTATCCGGTGCGGGATAGAGGAGGTGGATGCGCGGCTGAAGATCGGGGACGACGAGCACCCGGATCGGGTCTGGGGGAATGGGCTCGCCAAGCGACGACTCGGCCCGCAGTTCCCACGCCCAGGCGCCCGTTCGCTCGGGCACCCACGAAACGGCGAACTGCGAACCCGCGATCTCGAGCGGGATGCGGGCCGCCGCCTCGGCGGTTTCACCGTCGCCGGGCTCCCATGCGAGGACTCCCTCATCGAGCGGGAGGTTCGTCTCCCCGCTCAACCGCAGCCGCGTGCCTTCCGGTGCCACGAGCGGCGGAATCCGGCCACGGTAGCGCTCCGACCCGCGCCCGAGATAGGCCGGGAACTCGACGGTGAGCTGGAGATCCTGGACAAGGAGGGGCTCGAGGGGACGGACGCGCAGGGTGTCGCTCGAAAAGCCCTCCGCGTCTTCGGCCCACACGGCGGTGGGAGAGATGATCGGGGCGGTGCGGCCTTGGGCCGAACCGGCCGCCGACACATCGAGGAGGACCCGTTCGGGCGCCCGGCCCGCCGCGCGCCACACCAGGTCGACCCGGTCGCGGCCCGCGGCCGAGACGGCTACCACCGCCGCATCTCCGCGCGGCACGCCGGTCTCGCCGGTCACGCCGAGGGGGGGAAGCGGCGCCGGGAAAGCGGTGCGCCACGGCGCGCCCAGCGCCGCGGCGGCCGAGAACGTCGGCTGCGGCCGCAGCAGCGCGGCGATTGAGATCGCGAGAAGCATGAGCGCCACGGCGACGCCCGAACGGCGAATCCGCCGCTTCCATCCCGGTCCGGTGACCGGCAGGAGGCCGCGCGACGCAGCGCTCCCCAGCGCCTCGGAAACCCGCGTGCGGTGGAGGGCGGCCAATCCGGCTCCCGCCGCCGCCTCCGCCCCTTCCAGTTCGATCGCGGAGCGCACATCGCCGGCCCCCAGACCCGCTGCAGCGTCCGCCTCCTCCGCCACCGCATGCGGATGCAGGGCGTGCCAGACGCGGCGGGCGATCCACACCAGCCCGGCGAGGCCGGCCCACAGCACGAAGGCGAGGGCGAGCGGAACGAGCGAGCCACGGCCTTCCCGAGCGGAGACCGGAAGCAGGGAAAGGACGAGGATCAGCGCTCCACCCAGCGTGACGGCTGAAGCCGCCGCCGTCCCGGCGACGCGCGCCCGGGCCGCTGCGCAGGCGGCGGTCAGCCGTTCGAAGCCGAATCCGTCACTCATTCCGAGGGCGCCTCTTGAACCTGCAAGCTCACGCGGTAGGCCTCGTTCCGGCTCAGACCGAACTCCGCAGCCAGGCGGTCGGCGATCTCGCGCCGCCGCAGGCCATCGCGCGACCAATGTCGCGCCTC
>VXMR01000068.1:27426-111235 GCA_009841005.1 Gemmatimonadales bacterium | reverse complement strand
CCCGTCATGACGACCCCCCGATCCACGATATCGGAGGCGAGTTCCGGCGGCGTGATCTCCAGCGCCCGCCGCACCGCCGCCACGATCTGCTGGATCGGCTCCTGCAGACACTCGCGGACTTCGGCCGAATGGATCCGCACGGTCTTCGGAATGCCGGAGACGAGATCCCGCCCCTTGACCAGCATCTCCTTGTCGTCGTCCGTGGGATAGGCCGAGCCGATCTGGATCTTCACGGCTTCCGCCGTCGGCTCGCCTATGAGGAGGTTGTAGTTCTTGCGGAGGAAGGAGACGATCGTCGAGTCCAGTTCGTCCCCGCCGACCCGGATCGACGTGTCCGCGACCGATCCCGAAAGCGCGATCACGGCGATTTCGCTCGTCCCGCCGCCGACATCGATGATCATGTTGCCCGTCGGCGTCTCCACCGGCAGTCCGACGCCGACGGCCGCCGCCATCGGTTCCGCCACCATGTAGACTTCCTTGGCGCCGGCGGCGTGCGCGCTGGACCGGACGGCCCGGCGTTCGAGTTCCGTGATCCCGGACGGTACGCCGACCACGACGAGCGGTCGAATCTTGAAGAACCGCGTGGTTATCACTTCCTTGAGGAAGTAGCGGATCATCATTTCCGTGATGTCCACGTCGGCGATGACGCCGTCCTTCAGCGGTCGGACCGCTTCGATCCCGCTCGGCGTGCGGCCGAGCATGCGCTTGGCCGCGAGGCCGATCCCTTCAATGCGTCCGGTTTCCTTTCGAACCGCGACGACCGACGGTTCGTTGAGGACGATACCCTCGCCTTCAACGTGAACGAGGGTGTTCGCGGTCCCCAGATCCACTCCGATCTTGCTGATCGGCAGGAAGTTACCCCGCAGCGACCACGTTGCCATCTAGAAGGCCGCCCTTCCGGGCCGGCGCAAGATCGGTGGGCTGAAGGACACGGGTGGGACCCCTCCAAAGCGGCGAATCTTCCCGGAGACAGCCAGTCCGGGTGAAGGACGCCGAAATGTAAACGGACTTTCGAATGCAGGAAAGTCGCCGCGCGGCTCCTCAGGCGGCCCGTGGCACAACCTGGCGCCGGCGCCGGGAGCGGTGCGGGGTTCGCCCGACAAGCCCCCCCGGCGGACGGGACTCACGCGGCGGGCACCTCGAGGGGCGTGTATTCGAGATCGAACGCCTGCGCGACCGCCTCGTACGTGACCCGCCCTCCCGCGATATTGACTCCCAGGGCAAGGTCCGGGTCCTCGTCGCATGCAGCCTTCCACCCGCGATTCGCCAGGTTCAGCACGTAGGGGAACGTCGCGTTCGTCAGGGCCAGAGTGGAGGTTCTCGGGACGGCCCCCGGCATGTTCGCCACGCAGTAATGGATGACTCCGTGGACGGTGTAGATGGGGTCGTTGTGGGTCGTCGGGCGGGCGGATTCGACACAGCCGCCCTGATCCACGGCCACGTCGACGATGACGGAACCGTCCTTCATCCGCCGCAGGTCGTCGTGTCGCACGAGCTTCGGCGCCTTTCCGCCCGGGACGAGCACGGCGCCGATCACGACATCCGCGCGTTCGATCTGCTCCAGGATCGAGTGGCGATTCGAGTACAGCGTGTCCACGTTGGCCGGCATGACCTCCGCCAGGTATCTGAGGCGCGGGAGATTGACGTCGAGAACCGTCACGTGGGCGCCGAAACCCGCCGCGATCGTCGCTGCGTTCGCGCCGACGACGCCTCCTCCGAGGATGACGACTTCGGCCGGGAGGACCCCCGGCACGCCGCCGAGAAGGATCCCGTACCCGCCCGCGATCCGCTCCAGGTTCTTGGCTGCCTGCTGGATCGCCATGCGCCCCGCCACCTCGGACATCGGCGTGAGAAGGGGGAGTTCGCCGGTCGGAAGCTGGACCGTCTCGTAGGCGATCGCGACGCAGCCGCTCTCCAGCGTACGGTGCGTAAGGCGTTCGTCCGCCGCGAAGTGGAAGTAGGTGAAGATGACCTGGCCGACCCGCATCCGGTCGTATTCGGATTCGATGGGCTCCTTGACCTTCACGACGAGTTCGGCCCGGTTCCATACCTCGTCCGCCGTCCCCAGCACCTGCGCCCCCGCGGCGACGTACATGTCGTCCGGAAAGCCGCTGCGCAGCCCCGCGTCACGTTCGACGCACACCTCGTGGCCGGCCGCGACGAGGGCGGTCGCGCCGGCCGGAACGAGGGCGACGCGGTTTTCGTCCGTCTTTATCTCCTTCGGTACGCCAACAATCATCTTCGCTCCCTCCCAGGCGCCAACTCGAGCGTCGCGAGCCGTTCGGGTGAAAAATATGCGGCGGCCTCGAGACATTGCGCACGGTCCACCGCGTCGATTCTCGCCGCCACCTCGTCCAGGGTGCGATACTCGTGGCCGTACAGGGCAACCCCGGCAAGCCGGTTCATTCGGCTTGCCGGCGATTCGAGCGAGATCAGGACCTGTCCCTTCAGCTGACTGCGGGTGTCGTCCAGCTCCTGACGCGTCAATCCCTCCCGCGCGAGAAGGGCCAGTTCCTCATCCAGCGCCTCGCGCGCATCCTTCGCGGTCTCGGGCCGGGTCCCGACGTAGGCGCCGACGTGGCCCGCCTGCTCGTGGAAGCCGTGGAAGCTGTACACGGCGTAGGCGAGGCCGCGCGTTTCCCGGATTCTCTGGAAAAGCCGCGAACTCATTCCGCCGCCGAGAGCGGTCGCCGTCACATGGATGGCGTAGCGAAGAGGATCGCGGTACGGCACCGAGAGTCCTCCCGTCACGATGTGGGTCTGTCGGCCGCCCTCGCGCCGCATGCGCCGGAAGCCCGATTCGCCGACCGGCGACGGCGGGTCGGGCGGTCCGGGGGCGGCGGCGCGGTCGGGGACCCAGCGGGCGAGTCCCTCCACGAGATCCTCGTGCTCCACCGCTCCCGCCGCCGCCACGACGACGTTCCCCGGCCGGTACGCGCGTTCGTGCACCTCGGCCACCGCGGACACGGTGAGTCCCCCCACCGACTCGCGGGTGCCGAGGATCGGTTCGCCATACGGATGTCCGCCATAGAGAGAGCGCGCGTGCGCCTCGAAGGCGATGTCCTCAGGCACCTCCGCCGCGGAGGCGATCTCTTCCAGCACGACCTCCCGCTCCACGTCCAGGTCCCGTTCCGAGAGCCGTGGAAAGAAGCAGAGATCGCACAGCACGTCGAGCGCGGCATGGAGAGCCCCCGCGGGCACGCGCGCCTGGAATGCGGTGAACTCGTGGGTCGTATAGGCGTCGAGCGCGCCGCCGAGGCGTTCCAGCTCCCAGGCAAGATCGCGCGCGGACCGCCGGCGCGTCCCCTTGAAGACCATGTGCTCCAGCAGATGGGACACGCCGCCGTGCGCGGCCCCCTCGTGAACGCGACCCTGTCGCACCCAGAGGCCGATGGCGACGGAGCGCACGGAATCCATGCGCTCGCTGAGCACGACAGGGCCATCCGGGAGACAGGTTCGGTACACCTCCCGGTCGAGCCGCCCTCCCGTGCCGGCGAGCAGTCGCAGATCCCGAGCCGGCCCGCGCGCCGGCGGGCCGGGACGTGACGTGGTCAGGCCTACTCGGCGGGGGCGAGGGCCGCGCGCCGGGAGAGCTTGAGACGGCCGCGGTCATCCACGGCGAGCAGCTTCACCTTCACCTCGTCGCCGGGGCTCACCACATCCTCCGTTTTGGCGGTGCGACCCTCCTCGAGTTCCGAGATGTGGCACAGACCCTCGACACCGGGGATGATCTCGACGAAGGCGCCGAAGTCCGTGGTGTTCTTTACGACGCCTCGGTAGACCCGCCCGACCTCCGGCTCCTGAACGATGCCCTCCACCATCTCGCGCGCATGCTGCGCACCCGCGCCCGAGGGCGCCGCGATGGTGACCGTGCCCGAGTCGTCGATGTTGACCTCGGTCCCCGTCTCCTCCTGGATCATCCGGATCGTCTTCCCCTTCGGCCCGATGACCTCGCCGATCTTCTGCGGGTTGATCTGCAGGGTGACGATCCGCGGCGCGTGCGGCGACATCTCTTCGCGGGCCGCCTCGAGCGTCTCGTTCATCGCCTCGAGGATCCGCAGCCGGGCTTCGCGCGCCCGGGCCAACGCCTCCCGCAGCGTGTCGACGGAGAGCCCGTCGGCCTTGATGTCCATCTGGACGGCCGTGATCCCGCGCTGGGTGCCGGCGATCTTGAAGTCCATGTCGCCGAGGGCATCCTCCACGCCGAGGATGTCGGTCAGCACCTCGACCTTGTCACCCTCCTTGACGAGCCCCATCGCGATCCCCGCGCACGGAGCCCGCATCGGAACGCCGGCGTCCATGAGGGAGAGCGATCCGCCGCAGACCGAAGCCATCGAACTCGACCCGTTCGACTCCAGGATATCGGAGACGACCCTGATCGTGTACGGAAAGTCCTCGTACGCCGGAAGCAGGGCCTGGAGCGCGCGCTCGGCGAGCATGCCGTGGCCCGTCTCGCGGCGGCTCGTGCCCCGGAACATCCGCACTTCGCCGGTGGAAAAGCCGGGGAAGTTGTAGTGGAGCATGAAGGACTTCGACGTCTCTTCGCGCACATCGACGGAATCGATCCGCTGCTCGTCCCTCACCGTTCCGAGCGTCGTCACCGCAAGCGCCTGCGTCTGGCCGCGCGTGAAGAGCGCCGAACCGTGCGTTCGCGGCAGGAGGCCGACGTCGCAGGTGATGTCGCGGACGTCGTTCATGCCGCGACCGTCGATCCGTTCGCCGTCTTCGAGAATGCGGCGGCGCATGATCCCCTTCTCCAGCTTGCGCAGGGCTGCGCCGACATCGCCGGAGCAGTCGGAGTGGTCCGCCTCGAGCCGCTCGGTGAGAGCCTGGCGCAGCGCCGACAGGACGCGCCCGCGCTCTTCCTTGTCCGCGATCCTCAGCGCATCCCCGACCTGTCCGGCCGCCTGCTCCGTGACCTTGCTCACGACCTCCGGATCGGGTCCGACGGGCTCGTACTCGAACGTGTCCGGGGCTCCGGCCATCCGAACCAGCTCGCGCTGAAGCCCGATCAGCTCGACGATCGCCTTCTGCCCCACCTGCATCGCCTCGAGGAATTCGTCCTCGGTGGCTTCGAGGCAGGCGCCCTCGACCATCACGATCGAGTCCTCGGATCCGGCGACCACGATCTCCAAGTCGCACATCTCGAGGTCGTCGAAGGTCGGGTTGACGAGCCAGTCGCCGTCGCGGCGCGCGACGCGGACGCCGGCGATGGGCCCGCCCCACGGGATCGGAGACAGGAGGAGCGCGGTCGAGGCGCCCAGCATGCCGATGACATCGGCGTCGTTCTCCTGGTCGGCCGAGATGATGAAACAGACGACCTGCGTGTCGTTCCGGTAATCCTCCGGGAAGAGCGGCCTGAGCGGCCGGTCGATCTGCCGTGCCGAGATCGTTTCCTTCTCGCCGGGCCGGGTTTCCCGCTTGATGAACCCGCCGGGGAACTTGCCCGCGGCGTAAGTCTTCTCGCGGTACTCGACCGTGAGGGGGAAGAAGGGGAGATGCGTCGGCTTGCGGTCCGCCGTGGCGGTGACGAGCACTGCGGTCTCCCCGTACTGCACATAGACGGCGCCATCGGCCTGCCGGGCCATTCTGCCCGTCTCCAGGATCAGGGGCCGTCCGTGGAATTCAGTTTCGATTCGGTGTGTCATTCTGTTCTTCTCTTCTTCTTTCGAGTGTGGCGCCGCGGGATTCCGCGCGCCGCGCCGGCCTCTCATCGGACCGGACGTTCATGGTTTCTTTTCGACTCTGGCTTCTTCGATTCAGCACCCCGGCTGGGGGGATCCGGCGCGGTACGAGGGAAGGAAAGCGGGGGCCCGACGATGCGGGCCGGCGGAAGCGGAGGCGGAAGTCTGCGGAGCGGGCCGGCGCCTCAATGGCGTAGCCCGAGCTCCTCGATGACCGCTCGGTAGCGGTCGAGATCCGTCCGGCGGAGGTAATTCAGCAATCGACGGCGCCGGCCTACCATCTTCAGTAGTCCGCGACGGCTGTGATGATCCTTCGGATGATCCCGGAAATGCCCGGTCAACTCCTCGATGCGAGCCGTGAGCAGTGCGATCTGCACCGGAGCCGACCCCTGGTCGTTCTCGCGCCGCGAGAACCCTTCTATGATTTCCTGCTTCTTTGTCTTTTCCACGTCTCTCTATTATCCCTCGATCCGCCGCTCCGCTTTAGCCCGCGGAGCGACCGGCAAGATGGCGGTGCTCCGCCGTGCCGCTTCACATACAGTCCATAAAACTAGAATCTACACGCGTCTCTGTAAAGGTAAGCTCGTGCGCTCACCTGCCGGACGGGTTCGTCACCGGGCAATCGGGACCGGCGAGGGCGGGCTCGAAGATCACGGCGCGGGCGATCCCGCCTTCTTCCCGCACACCGAACAGGAGCTGATCATCTCCCGAGCCCCTGAGCGCCTCATCACGCCGGGTACGCGCGATGAGTGCACCGCTCGCGGGATCGATCACATCCAGGATGGTGTCGAGGAGCCGGTCGAGGTCGAGCGGCGACGGCGCGGCGGCGGCGTTCGCCTCCCGGTTCTCGTCGGCGACCCAGGTGCCCGCCCACAGCAGGCCGCGGTCGACACGAAGACTGATGACGATGGAGGGGGCCGGCGCCGTCACGGGCGCCCCGGGCTGCGGCGGTCCGGGGTCGAACCACTGCGGGTCCCCGCCCAGACGTATGACCGGCTCGCTCCCGCCTTCCGGATCCCACGCCTCGAACCCGTATTCCCCGGCCCGGGTCGTCCACACCCTGCCCTGCCCGTCCAGGGCGATGGGGGCGCGAAAGAAGTTCACGACCCACGACGCGACGGGCACGGCACCGAGGCTCGCAAGTCGGACTCCATCGCTGCCGACGATTTCCGTCGTCGCACTCAGTCGATCGTCGATCTGGCCGAACCCCGAGATGGCGTGACGTTCCCCGGCTGCGAGGGCCACGAAATCGAGCCCGTGAAGGCTTCGGATATCCGTCGTTTCGAGCAGTCCCCCCTCCTGGGACACCTGCGTGATGCGGCGGTTGACGAGGTCCAGAACCCACAGGCTTCCGTCCGGCCCGACACGGATCCGGCCGGGCACGCGGAATTCGCCCGGACCATCGCCTCCCCGGCCGAAACGATCGCGGAACCCACCCTCCTCGTCGAACACAAGCAGTTGTCCGCGGTTCTCGACGCTCGCCACGATGTATTCGCCCGCCGCTGTGCGCGTGATTTCCGGACGGCTGCCGATCGTTCCCGGATCGCCGGGTCCGCCGAGTCGAATGACTTCGCGGAGTTCAACGGCACATGCCCCCGGACCTTCGACCATCGGGATGAGCGACTGGGCAAGCGTCGGCGACGGCATGGCCGCGCAGGCCGCGAGCGCCAGGCGCCACGGGTTTCCCGGTCGAACCATCGGCGTCCGCCTCATGACCGCCGCCTCCTGAAGTACTCGAGGCCGTCCGCGAGGTCCCGGCGCATCTGCGCGGCGAGATCGTCTCCCGACGCGAAGGTCCGCACCTCGCGCAGCCGGTGTAGGACGTCGACGATCACGCACTCTCCGTAGATGTCACGCTCGAAATCGATGAGAAAGAGTTCGATGGCCGGTGGAGAGCCCGCAAAGGTCGGCCGGGCGCCGAGGTGCAGCAGTCCATCGGCGACTCCGGAGCCGAGCGTGGCGCGCACCGTGTAGATGCCCTCGGCAGGAAGGAGTTTGTCGGGAGGGGGATGCGTGAGATTGGCGGTCGGAAAACCGAGCGTCCTGCCCCGTCCCAACCCCCGGATCACGGTGCCGCGGAACGAATACGGACGACCGAGGCCCGCGGCCGCTCCCTCCATGTCGCCCGCCGACACCGCCTCCCGAACCCGGGTGGATGAGGCGGGGGATCCGCCCGCCTCGACGCCTCCGACGACGGAGACCTCGAACCCGTGGACTCTACCCAGCCGCTCGAGCACGGAGACGTCCCCGGCGCGCCCGCGCCCGAACCCGTGGTCGTACCCGATCACGATCTCCGCCGGGCGAAACCGCGGCACGATGAGGTCCTCCACGAACGCTTCGGGAGAGTAACGGGAGAACTCGCGCGTGAAGGAGATGAAGGCGGCGTAGTCGAGGCCGAGCTGGGCGAGAATGTCCTTCTTCTCGTCCGGTAGCGTGAGGAGGGCAGGGGCGACTTCGGGACGCACGATGCTCAATGGGTGCGGGTCGAACGTGAGGAGCACGGCATGACCGTTTCGTGCGCGTGCGCGCCTCCGAACGTCGCTCAGGATCGCCTGGTGTCCGAGATGGACCCCGTCGAAGGTCCCCACGGAGACGACGGTGCCCCGAACGTACGGAGGGAGCCCGCTCACGCGGGGAACACCTTCTTCGGATGGAGGCGACCGCCGCGCTCCTCGGCGATGGCCAGGAGGTCGTCGGAGGCGTACAGCGCGACCGGGTTCGCGGTGCCCTCTCCCGAGTTGCGCGCGCTCCCCGGCGGGGGCAGCACCTCTCCGCGCTCGACCGATCGTCCGTGCCGGACCTCGTCCCGCTCTCCGTCGTTCAATTCGCGCCGCCACAGCCACGGCAGCGCGGCCATCCCGGAGCGCCAGGCCGTGGACGCCGCGGCCACGGCTTCCGCCGCCGCATTGGGAGAGGTCGCCTCGCCCACCCCGAAGGGGCCGATCGCGGTGCGGCGCAACTCCGTCAGGTGCGCCCCCGGCCCGAGATCTCTCCCGATGTCGCGGGCCAGCGCACGCACGTAGGTGCCGGTGGACACGCTCGCGCGGAAGCGAACCCGGGGCAGATCGATCTCCGTCACCGCGATCTCGTGGACCGTCACCTCGCGTGCTTCGAGCCGGGGACGCTCCCCGCGGCGGGCCACCGCGTAGGCGCGCTCACCACCCGCACGGCGCGCGGAGTAGGCCGAGGGCACCTGTCGTCCGACGCCCTCGCGAGCCGCCAGGGAAGCCAGGATCGCCTCCGCATCCAGCTCCTGCCAGGCGGCGTCTTCCGATACGGTTTTTCCCGTGAGATCGTCCGTGTCCGTCTCCCGCCCGAGCGCCATCGTCGCATCGTAGGACTTCGGGAGTTCGTGGTAGAGATCGGCGAGTCGAGTGAAGGATCCGACGAGCGACAGGAGGAGCCCCGTCGCGAAGGGGTCGAGCGTCCCGGTGTGGCCGACCCGGCGCACGCCCAGCCTCCGGCGGACCCGAAGGACGATGTCGTGTGAGGTAGCTCCCGCCGGCTTGTCGACGAGGAGCAGACCGGCTTCATTCGTCACGCGATCCCTCGTCCCCGCGAGCCTGGCGCAGCAGTTCCTCGATCCGGCTCGCGTGCTCGGGCGTTTCGTCGGGCAGGAAGCGAAATTCGGGGATCTTCCGCAACCGGAGCGACCGGCCGAGTTCCCGTCGTATGAACCCCACGGCGTGTTCCAGACCCTCGATGCCTTCCGATACGTCCTCGTCGGAGCGAATGTAGACGGTGGCGAAGGAGAGATCCTTCGTCGCCCGCACATCGGTCACGACCACGCCGTCGAGACGCGGGTCCTTGAGCGACCCGAGAAGGAGGCGCGTGAGTTCTCGCCGGAACAGTTCGCCCAGCCGTTCGCTCCGGTGACGATGGGTCACGCGCTCCCCCGCGCCGGGCAGCCGGCCTTCACAGGAACTCTGTCTCGGACTCGACGACGTGCGCCCGCGGGTCGGACCTCAGAAAAAGGTCGACGCGTCCGAGAACGGACTCGGCGTGCCGACGTTCGCCCGATACGACGCAGGCCGTGATCTCGGCCATCGAGGCCCGGTCGCGAAGCCCGGTCTCGGCGGCGGAAACCCGGAACTTCAGGATCGTGCGCTCACGCAGACCGCGGATCACCGAACGCTTCGCCTTGAGCGACCGGCAGCCCGGGAGGTGAAATACCCAGCGGCGCACCCCGATGACGGCCATAACGCCCCGCGGAAGGTCAGCCCGCCGGTGCTCCGGAGAGGGTGCGCGCGACCTCCACCACCTCGTAGCACTCGATCACATCGCCGACCTTGATGTCGTTGTAGTTCTCGATCGAGATGCCGCACTCGTACCCGTCCTTCACCTCGCGCACATCCTCCTTGAACCGCCGCAGGCTGTCGATCCGACCCTGGTAGATCTGGATCTGGTCGCGCAGGAGGCGGATCGGAAGGTTGCGGCGCATCGTGCCGGACTGGACGTAGCAGCCGGCGATCGTCCCCGCCTTCGGGACGCGGAAGAGCTCACGGATCTCGGCCATGCCGACCGTGACCTCGCGCTGCTCGGGCGCGAGCAGGCCTTCGAGCGCGAGACGGATCTCCTCGACTGCTTCGTAGATCACGTTATAGATCCGGATCTCGATCGACTCCCGTTCCGCGGCGACCACCGCTCCGGCGTCGGGCCGGACGTGGAAGCCGACGATGATCGCCTCCGAAGTCGAGGCCAGAAGAATGTCGGACTCGTTGATGCCGCCGACCGCCCGGTGGATGACCTCGACCGAAACCTCGTCGGTGGACAGCCGCTCGAGGCTGTCGGAGAGCGCCTGGACCGACCCATCCGTATCGCCCTTGATGACGACGTTCAGGCGCGCGCCCTTGCCCGCCTTGACCGCGGCGAAGACATCCTCGAGCCGCGTCCCGGTCGCCCGGCGGCGGATGTCCTTCTCCCGCTCGAGTTGCTGGCGCCGCGAGACGATCTCGCGAACTCTCGCCGCGGAAAGGGCGACGAGCGAATCCCCAGCCTGCGGTACGCCCTCCATCCCGAGCACCCGCACGGGGATCCCCGGGCCGGCGCTCGTGACTTTTCGGCCCCGCTCATCGAGGAGCGCGCGGACACGCCCGCCGTAGAGTCCGCAGACGAAGTCGGCGCCGACCTCCAGCGTCCCCCGCTCCACGAGCACGGTCGCAACCGGACCCATGCCGCGGTCGAGCTGCGCCTCGACGACGGTCCCGCGGGCCTCTCTCTCCGGGTTCGCCTTCAGCTCGAGGATCTCCGCCTGCAGAAGGACCTTCTCCAGAAGGTCGTCCAGCCCTTCGCCCGTCTTCGCCGAGACCTCCGCGCCGAGGATCTCGCCGCCGAAGTCCTCGAGGACGACTTCGCGCGCCAGGAGTTCCCGCTTGACGCGATCGACGTCCGCCGACGGGAGGTCGACCTTGTTCACCGCGACGACGATCGGCACCGACGCGTTCCGGGCGTGGCTGATCGCTTCGATCGTCTGAGGCATCACGGAGTCGTCGGCAGCCACCACGAGGATCACGATGTCCGTGACTTCCGCGCCGCGCGCCCGCATCGCCGTGAACGCCTCGTGGCCTGGCGTGTCGAGGAAGGTGATCGTCCGGCCCCCGGCGAGAACCACGTGGTACGCGCCGATGTGCTGGGTGATGCCTCCCGCCTCTCCCGCGATCACGTTCGTGCTCCGGATACGGTCGAGCAGCGAGGTCTTTCCATGGTCGACGTGGCCCATCACGGTCACGATCGGCGGCCGGGACACCAACTGGCTCTCGTCCTCGGGCACGTCTTCGTCGTCGCTCGCGAGGTCCGCCTCGAAGCCCTCCTCCCGGATCGCCGTGAAGCCGGCCTCTTCGCAGATCAGTTCGATCTGGCCGAAGTCGAGCCGCTGATTGATCGTCACCATGAGGCCGAGGTTCTTGAACGCCGAAGTGATGATGGCCTGCGGCGGGACCTCGATCAGGTCGGCGAGTTCGGACACGGTGAGGAACTCGTTGACCCGAACCGTCGCCTTCTCCGTGCGCTGTTCGAGTTCGCGCTGCTCGCGCTCCGCCTCGCGCTGCTGTTGCTGCGTTTCGCGCCGCCGCTTCCGCGGCGAGGACTGCCCCATCGCGGCGAGCGTCTTGCGGAAATTCTGCTGGACGGCGTTTCGATCCACGCGCCGCCGCTTCTTCCCGTCTCCGCCGCGAGATTTCTTGCGACCGTCGACGGTGTAGCCTTCGGCCGAGATTCGCACCTTGCCGCCGGGACCCGCCGAAGCTCTTGGGCCGGAGGGCGCGGAGGGAGCCGCGGGCGACGGCATGTCACGGCGGACCGGCTTCGGCCGACGCGCGGGGCGCGCCGGAGCGTCCGGCTCCTCCGCTGCCGCTTCCGTCTCCGCCGGTTCCGCTTCGGGTTCGGCGATTTCCGTCTCCGCCGACTCCGCCGTCTCGACGGGCGCTTCGGCCGCCGCCGGCTCGTCCGCCTCCGGAGCCGGCGCCTCGGGTTCATCGGCGAGCTCCCGAGCGATTTCGGCTTCAGGCTCGACTTCGGGCTCAGGCTGCGGCGTCTCGGTCACAACATCGGGCTCGGGCCCGATCTCGGTCCCGACCGCGGTCTCGGCCTCCGCCGGAGATTCGATTTCCGGCACATCGGTGGCCGCCGCAGCCTCCTCTTCCGCAATCTCGGGGGGCGGCTGGACCTCTTCTTCAGCCTCGATCTCCGTGGTCGCGGTCGTGAGCGACGCGGGAGCGGCCCTCCGCCGGCGACGGCGTCGCCGCACGGGAGCCGCGGTACCGGTAACGGCCTCACCCCGCCGCTCGCGCTCGAGCCGCGCATGGAGACGCGCCACACTCGCGGAGTCCACGCTCGACATGTGGCTTCGCACGGGCACATCCATCTCACGCAGCAACTGGATGAGGTGACTCGTATCGAGTCTCAGTTCCTCTGCGACCTCGAAGACACGCTTCATTGTCCAGGCACCTGCCCTTCCGGATCTCCTTGCGACCCGGAGCTCTCGTCACGCCGCGAGGGCGCGCGCTCCCCTTCGAGAATCCGCTGCGCCAGCGCCGAATCCGTGACGCCGACCACAGCTACGTCGTTCCGTCCGAGCGCCCGTCCGAGCGCTCTGCGGCTCGCGACCGTTACACGCGACGCCCGCCGCGCCTGTGGAGTCAGGCGGCCCAGCGCATGCCTCGATGCGTCGCCCGCAACCACGAGCAGGGCGAGCCTTCCCCTGCGCGCCGCGATATCCACGGCCCGCGTTCCGAGAGCGACCCGGCCCGCGCGCGTCGCGATCCCGAGCAGGCTCAGCGTACCCCCGGCCCGAGCCCGACCTCCGCCGCGCTTCAGGAGGTCCCCTCGCCCGACGCCGCCGTGCTCATCGCGTCGGCCGCTTCCGCGGATGCCACCTCCGCAGGCGCGTCCGGTACCGGCGGCTCCGAGGGTGCATCCGGCGCCTCCGGCGCCTCCGCCTCCGCGGACGCCTCGGCAGCCGTCTTCGCAGCCGCGGCGACCTCGGCCTGCGCCTCGTCCACGACGGTGAGTTCGTCGATGAGCGATTCCAGTGTGTCCGCCTCATCGGGCCCGATCCCCGGGACCTGAAGGAAATCGCTTCGATCCATGTCGAGGAGTCCGTAAAAGCTGCTGACCCCGGCCGCCTCGAGCGCCGCGAGCGTCGCCGGGGCGATCCCCTCGAGCTCGGAGAGCGGGAAGTCGGACATTTCGTACTCGTCGTCGCCTCCGAACAGGCCGGCCTCTCCGCCGCGCTCCATCCAGTCACGGCTGGAATACAGATCGATCTGCCAACCGATGAGCTGTGACGCCAACCGCACGTTCTGCCCGTTCCGTCCGATCGCCAGCGACAGCTGGTCCTCGTCCACGATCGCCGTAATGACGTGCCGCTCCTGATCCGAGATCACCTTGGCGACCCGGGCCGGAGCCAGGGCTCGGCGCGCGAAGATCTCAGGGTCCGGGTGCCACGGCACGATGTCGATGCGTTCCCCGCTCAACTCCGACACGACCGCCTGCACGCGCGACCCTTTGAGACCGACGCAGGCCCCGACCGGGTCGACCGACTCATCGCGGGATGCGACGGCCACCTTGGTGCGTCCGCCCGCTTCACGGACGATCTCCTTGATGTCAACGATATTCTGGTAGATCTCCGGCACTTCGAGCGCGAACAACGAAGCGACGAACTGGGGATCCGCCCGCGACAAGATGAGCCGCGGGCCGCGCGGCGTCTCCTCCAGCAGCTTCAACACGGCGCGGATCGGCTCGCCCTGGCGGAAGCGTTCCCGCGGGTTCTGTTCCCGCCACGGGATGATCGCCTCGGCCTCACGGGACCGGTTCAGCATGACGACGAGTTTTCCGCGCTCGCTCGCCTGCACTTCGCCGGAAACGAGGTCTCCCACCCGGTCGTTGAATTCCATGCGGATCCGGTCGCGTTCCCCCTCGCGGATGCGCTGGATGATCCTCTGCTTCGCGGCCATGACCGCGCTGCGCCCGAAATCCCTGAAGTCGACGGGGATCTCCATGAGGTCGCCCACCTGGAAATCGGGGTCATCCCAGCGGGCCTGCTCGAGCGTCACTTCCCGGGCCGGATCCTCGACTTCCTCGACGACTTCCTTGAGGACGACGATCGAGATGTCGCCCTCCTCGGTGACGTCGATTTCCGCTTCGACCGGACCGCCGAAACGACGGGCGAGCGCCGCATGGATCCCTTCGCGGATGAGATCATGCAACTCCAGCTCCGTCAGCGACTTGTTCGCCGCCATCATGCGGAATGCTTCAACGATCGGGATCTGATCGCTCATTGCGTCTCTCTATCTCCCACCCACGCCCCGAGCCGCGTCCCAGTCGTAGACCAGGCGGGCGGAGGCCACGAGCTCCAGCGGGATCTCCACACGATCCCCTTCGATCTCCAGCGCGAACGTCCCGGGAAGTCCGTCCACCGTCCCGAGCAGCGTCCCTTCCAGTTTTCGGCCGCGATCGGCCAGGGGGCCGTAACCCCTGACGCGGATCCGCGACCCGGCGAAGCGGTCGTAGTCCGCGGCCCTGACCAGCGGCCGGTCCACTCCGGGCGACGACACTTCGAGCACCCAGTCGTCGGCCGCCCCATCTTCAAGTGCGCCACGCAGTTCCCTCGTCACCGCGACGCAATCGTCGACGGTGACGCCCGACCGCGCGGACGACGGACCCGGCCGATCGATCCGGAGCCTGAGCAACGGCTGGCGACGGCCTCCGCCCCGCTCCATCTGCACGACCTCGAAGCCGAGGGCTTCGACGGCGCGTTCGATGTCCGCCGAGTCCAGCATGACCGACCCTTTCGGCGAATCCGGTTCGCCCTACTGCAAAAAAAAGTGGGGCCCGTACAGCTTCCCCACTTCGAGTAACGCAATCGCCCGCCGGCCCGCGCGGACGTATGTGGACATGCGACCCAGAACATACGGCGGGGGCCGACCGGCGGCAACAGCCCGGACCGCTTGTCGACACCTCGGGCTCAGCCGCTCCGCAGCCCGAGGAAGGCGGCCATCCGTCCCGCCGCCCCGCCGCCCGCGCGGTGCGAATGGAGGTCGCCGGGACCGCAGGAGGTGCAGTAGCGGGAACTCGAGAGGGCGTCGGGTGCGACGCCAGCCGTCGCGGCCTGGGCGGCGAGGATCTCCCTCAGATCGAGCCGCGCGCGCGTGCCGCCGAGGCCGAAAGCGGAAAGCACTGGGGTGTCGACCTCGTAGCAGCGCCCGCAGATCGCGGGCCCGAGATGGACGCGGAGATCCCCGATGGCGCCGGATGGACGGCGGTCGAGGCCGCGAACGAGCCGGGAGATCGCGCGCGGCAGGATGCCGGCCGCGGCCCCGCGCCACCCGGCGTGGATCAGCCCGATGCGCCCGAGTTCGCGCGACCACAGGTAGACGGGCACGCAATCGGCGGCCGTCGCGGCGAGGAGCCAGCCGGGCCCGTCGACGAGCTGGCCGTCCACGCGACCCGGCCGGTCGACGGTGCAGACCGCCGGGTCCGCGGCGGGCGCGCCTCTGATCTCCCGGAGATCCGTGCCGTGGACCTGAGTCGGTACCGATACCCGGCGGAAGCCGAGTTCCCGGGCGAGATCCGCGTAGACCGCGGCCACGCGCTCCGGTGGGACATCCGCGACCGCGAGATCCCCGCGCTCCGCCGTCGTGATCCCGCACACGACGGTCGGATCGAGCGATTCCCACTGCGACAACCGCAGCAGGCCATCCTTCGGGGTCTCCGCGACCTCCGTCATGCCCCTTCCGGCCCGACGCGTTCGATGCGGGCCCCCAGCGACGCGAGACGCTCGTGGATGCGCTCGTAGCCACGCTCGATCTGCCCGATGTTGTGCACGCGACTCGTGCCTTCCGCCGCAAGCGCCGCGATGAGGAGCGCCATGCCGGCCCGGATGTCGGGGCTCTCGAGGGTGGCCGCGCGGAGCGGCGAAGGCCCCACGACGACGGCCCTGTGCGGATCGCAGAGGACGATGCGTGCGCCCATCGCGATCACCTTGTCGACGAAGAACATCCGCGACTCGAACATCTTCTCGTGGATGAGGACGGTGCCGCGGCACTGGGTCGCGGCCACCAGCGCGATGCTGATCAGATCCGCGGGGAACGCCGGCCAGGGCCCGTCGTCGATCTTCGGGATCTGGCCGCCGAGGTCGGGCTGGATCTCGAGTTCTCCCGCTCCGCGCACGACGAGCCGGTCATCGCGCCACGCGAATTCGAGACCGAGGCGCTGGAATCCGACGCGCAGCGGGTCGAAGTGGATCTGGTCCACTCCGGCGATCCCGAGCGTCGAGCCCGTCGCCGCCGTCAGGCCGATCACGCTTCCGATCTCGATGTGATCCGGTCCGATCCGGAACGTCCCGCCTCCCAGATCCTCCACGCCTTCGATGACGAGCCGCGAGGTCCCGATGCCGTCGATGCGGGCGCCGAGCGCGACGAGAAAGCGGCACAGATCCTGCACGTGGGGTTCCGTGGCGGCGTTGCGGAGCTCCGTCGTCCCCATCGCCGTCGCCGCCGCGAGCACGGCGTTCTCCGTACCCGTCACGGACGGCTCATCCAGAAAGATGGAAGCGCCGCGGAGACGCGGAGCGCGCAGGAAGTAGCGGTCTCCGACGTCGACGGTCGCGCCGAGCGCCCGCAATGCGAGCATGTGGGTGTCCAGACGGCGGCGCCCGATGAAGTCCCCTCCGGGGTGCGGGAGTTGGCACGTCCCCAGCCGGGCGAGCATGGGGCCCGCGAGCAGTACCGATCCGCGGATCCGGCCGGCCAGATCCGCGTCCGGGTTCGCCTCCGGGTTCACGCCGGCGGCGTCGAGTTCGAGCACGTCCGGCGACGTCCAGCCGCCCTCAACGCCGAGACTGCGGAGGAGGTCGAGCAACGTCTCCACATCGGTGATGCGCGGGACGTTCTCGAGTCGCACCGGCTCGCGCGCGAGGAGCGTGGCGGCGAGGATCGGGAGGGCGGCGTTCTTGTTTCCGGCCGGCGTGAACACGCCGCTCAGCTCGTTTCCACCCTCGATCCGATAGTGCATCGCGCCTCCTCCCGCCCGTTCCCGCATCCGGCCTTGCAGCCCGTGGCAAACCCGCTGCTGCGTTCGAGCGGCGGTGACGCAGGGTTTTGCCACGGACTGCCAGCCGGCACCGCGCGCCAAAGTAGCCGGCGGGCCGAGGGCGGCAAACGTCGCGGCAAACGCGGTTGAGCCCCACGGGAACCAGACCTATACTCTCCTCCCGTAGTCCTTCCGACCGTCCTCCGAAGGAGCCGCAGTGACCACATTCGAGATCGCGGTCGTCGCCGGGATGGCGGTCTGGCTCGTCGTCGCGCTGGCGATTCTCATCGTCCTTCTGCACGCGATCCGCCTGTTGCGGGAGACCCGGCAGCCGCTGGGACAGATCTCGGGCACGGTCAGCGACCTGAGCGACCGCCTCAAACCGGTGCTGCACAACGTCGAACAGGCGAGCGACCAGGCTCGACGCATCGCGAGCCGGCTCCGGGACGACGCGGACGGCGTGGGAGAGGCGCTGAAGAGCGCGAGCGAAGCCACCGGCCGCATGGTGGATCTGGTCGAGGAGCGGGTCGTGGAGGTCGCGGCGCTGCTCGCGGTCGTCCAGGAGGAGGCCGAGGAGACCTTCCTCACGACGGCCTCTCTGCTGCGCGGATTCCGGCGCGGCAAGGACAACGTCTCGACGGCGAAGCGGGTGGCTCGAGCCCTGGGAGACCGCGGCGGAGAGTGACCTAGGCCGGGCGCAACCCGGCGTACGCCACGACGACCTTCTTCCGGCCGACCTCCTCGAAGGCGATGTCGGCCTTGGCCTCTCTCCCGAAGCCGTAGACCTGCAGCACCTCGCCGGCCCCGAAGCGCGGATGTATCACACGCACACCCGGCGTGAGCGCGAGCGGCACCTGTGAATCGTCGTAGTCATACTCGAGTTCGCCCGGAGGTGCCGACCTTCCATCCCCGGCGGAGCCCCCGGGACCGCCGACGCGGCCGGATCCACGCTCCACCCTCCTCTGCCAGGCGAAGGTCCGGTCGGGTTCCACCGCGCCCGCCCGGCGGGCGTGACGCCGCCTCCAATGCGGCGCGGCGAGGCGCGGGAGCACGTGTTCCTCCGGGAGTTCATCGATGAAGCTCGAGGGGGCCGAGCGGCTCGCCATCCCCGCGCGCCAGCGGTGGTCCGCGTACGTCAGGCTCAGCCGGTCCATCGCGCGCGTGACCCCGACGTAGAACAGACGCCGTTCCTCCTCCAGCCCGCCCGGTGCCTCCATTGCCCGCGAGAGGGGAAAGAGCCCCTCCTCCAGCCCGCCCAGGAAGATCACGGGGAACTCGAGTCCCTTCGCGTTGTGCAGCGTGATCATCGTCACCGCTTCGCCATCGAAGTCGGCCTCATCCAGATCGGAACGCAGCGAAACGGACTGCAGAAACAACTCGAGATCCGTGGCCTCGTCATCGGGGTCCTCCACATCGTCGCGCTCGAACGCCGCCGCCGCCGCGAACAGCTCGCTCACGTTCTCGAGCCGGTCTGCGCCGTCCTCCTCCTCCGCCAGCGCCGTGGCCAGGCCGAAGGTCGCGACGCACGCCTCGAGCGCTTCCCGGGCGCTGCAGGCGGGGAGCGAGGCCCGCACGTCGGCGAGCCCGTCGGC
Organism: Gemmatimonadales bacterium; assembly: GCA_009841005.1. Classification (GTDB taxonomy): domain Bacteria; phylum Gemmatimonadota; class Gemmatimonadetes; order Palauibacterales; family Palauibacteraceae; genus Palauibacter; species Palauibacter polyketidifaciens. The sequence continues at coordinate 92,430 of VXMR01000068.1, read as the reverse complement.
GAACCGCCTCAGGCCGCGCGCCGCCATCTTCGGGATGCCGTCTTCGTGCCGCGCCCGCGCCGCGACGAGTGCAAGGGGTTCGACGGTCTCTCCCGCGTCGCCGGCCGAGCGGGCGAGGTCCTCCAGCCGCTCCAGACTCTTCGCCCCGACCCCGCGCCTCGGCCACCCCACGGCACGCAGGAAGGCGACGTCGTCCGCCGGATTCACGAGAAGACGCAGGTAGGCGATGACATCCTTCACCTCGCGACGTTCGTAGAACGGGACGCCTCCGACGATCCGGTACGGAATGCCGGACCGCCGGAACGCCTCCTCGAACGCCCGCGACTGGGCGTTGGTCCGGTAGAGCACCGCGAACTCGTTCAGGCCGCGCGTGCCGCGGCCGGCCTCGATCTGCGACGACACCCACGCCGCCTCGGCCCGCTCGTCATCGCAGCGGACGACCTCGATCGGATCGCCGGCCTCCCGCTCCGTGTGCAGCCGCTTCGGTTTCCTCGCGAGGTTCCGGGAGATGACGGAGTTCGCGACCTCGAGGATCGACGCCGTCGAACGATAGTTGCGCTCCAGCCGCACGACGTGCGCGCCCTGGAAGTCGGCCTCGAAGTCGAGGATGTTCCGGATGTCCGCTCCGCGCCATCCGTACACCGCCTGATCGTCATCCCCCACGACGCACAGGTTCCCGTGTTTCGAGGCCAGCGCCTTCACCATCCGGTACTGGGCGTGGTTCGTGTCCTGGTATTCGTCCACGAGCACGTACGCGAAGCGGGCGGCGTAGCGATCCCGCACGCCGTCCACGGTCTCGAGCAGGCGCACCGTCTCGAAGAGGAGGTCGTCGAAGTCGTAGGCGTTGCGCCGCGCAAGTTCGCGCTGGTACGCGGGATAGACCTTCGCCACGACCTCGGCGAGCAGGTCGAAGGCCTCGGACTCGTACTCGGCGGGCCCCATGAGCGCGTTCTTCGCGCCGGAGATCCGGCCGCGCAGGGCTCGGGGCGCCCAACGTTTGGGGTCGTAGCCCGCCGACTCCATCACGTCCTTCAGCGTGCGGATGGAATCATCCTCATCATAGATCGTGAAGGCGCGCGTGCGCGACGTGTGCGGAGCCTCGATGCGAAGGATGCGGGCGGCGACCGAGTGGAAGGTGCCGATCCACAGGCCCCGCGTGGAACGGCCGATGAGCCCCTCGATCCGCTCCCGCATCTCGCCGGCGGCCTTGTTCGTGAAGGTGACGGCGAGAAGGCGCGTCGGCTCCAGCCCTTCCTCGATGAGGCGGGCGGCCCGGGCCGTGAGCACCCGCGTCTTGCCGGAGCCCGCGCCGGCGAGGACGAGCAGCGGCCCTTCGCCGTGTTCGACCGCGTCCCGCTGCTCCGGGTTGAGGCGGAGTCCCCTCACGTCCCCCGTTTCCCGGGACGGTAGCGCGGGAGTTCGATTCGGAAGCTCGCGCCCCGCCCCGTGTCCTCAAGGCGGATGGAGCCATCGTGCATGTCTTCGATGATGCGCCGCACGAGGGAGAGGCCGACGCCCCAGCCACGCTTCTTCGTCGTGACGCCGATGTTGAAGATCTTGTCCCGGAGCGCGGGAGGGATCCCCGGCCCGGTGTCGAGCACCCGGAACACGGAACGCTTGCCGTTCGGTCCGAGATGGGAGATCACGATCCGGCCGCCCTCCGGGGCCAGCGCGTCGATCGCGTTCTTGATCAGATTCTCGAACGCCCACTCCAGGAGCGTCGCGTTGCCCAGCACCTCCGGCGGTTCGGGTTCCATCTCCACCGCGATCTCGATCTTGCCGGTGCGGGAGAGCGTGGGCAGGCGGGCCTCGAAGTACTGTCGGAGATGGACGACCGTGGCGCGCACGGACATGGGCTCCAGCTTCGGCTTGTGGCCGATGAGTTCGAAGCGGCGCGAGACCTTCTGCAGGCGTGTCACATCCGCCGCCATCTCGTCGATGAGGTCGGGCTCCCCGACTTCCGATCCGCGGGGGCGCGGCCGGGCCTCGAGCACCTCCAGCCAGCCGACAAGCGAGCTGAGCGGGGTCCCCATCTGATGGGCCGATTCCCTGGCCATGGCGGACCAGATGCGCTCCCGCTCGCTCCGGAAGGAGAGGAAGAGGAGCCAGCCACCGCTGCCGAGGATCGCGAGGAGCGACGCCGCCTGCAGCCAGGGGATCAGACGGAGGCGGCTCGTGAATTCGGGATCGCCGAAGTGGACCTGGAGGCCGGACGCCTCGAAGGGCGGCCTCAACGCGTCGAGTTCGGCCACGAATTCGCGCAGCGCCTGGTCGTCCGGGTCGCCGGTCGGGCCGAGCGGGAAGTCGTCGGGCAGGTGTGCGGAGCTGCTCGGATTGCCGAGGGTGTCCGTGATCACGATGGGGATGCGCAGGCGCCGGACCTGGGCGCCCACCTGCTGCGAGGCCTGATTCCAGAGCTCGTTCTGTTCCTCGACCGTGAGATTGCCCGCCGCGGCCGCCGTGCTCACCGCCATCAACTGCCCGAGGACCGCAGCGTCGAGGCGGCGCTCCTCGGCCTGCTGACGCGAGAAGATGGCGGACCAGACGAGGACACCCGTGGACAGCACCGCGAGCAGAAGCGCGCCGCCGCGCCGGTTCCAGAGCCGGATCACCGGCAGAACTCGAGCCGCTCGAACCCGAGGTAGGGGTGGAGAACCTCCGGCAGCAGGATCCCCTCGCCGTCGCGGAAGCCGGTCTCGAGCAGCACCACGATGAGCCGGGCGAGGGCAAGCGCCGAACCGTTCAGCGTATGCACGTGGGCGGGGCGTCCGCCGCCCTCTGGCCGGAAGCGGATATCGGCGCGGCGCGCCTGAAAGTCCCCGTACGATGAACAGCTGGACACCTCGAGCCATGCCTCGACGCCGGGAGCCCAGATCTCCAGGTCGTACGTGATCGCGTTCGCGAAGCCGAGATCCCCCAGCGGAAGCAGGACCCGCCGGTACGGGACCTCCAGCAGCTCGAGCACGCGCTCCGCATGGCGGGTCAGGAGTTCCAGCTGCGCCTCCGACTCCTCGGGCCGACAGATGCGGACGACCTCGACCTTGTCGAACTGATGGACCCGCAGGAGCCCGCGCGTATCGCGGCCCGCCGCCCCGGCTTCCCGCCGGAAGCAGGGGGTGTGCGCGACGTACGCGAGCGGCAGGTCGCCCGCGGCCAGCATCTCTCCGCGGTGCAGATTCGTGAGTGGCACCTCGGCCGTGGGCACGAGGAAGAGGTCGTCGGGGTCCGTCCGGTAGGCGTCGTCCTCGAACTTCGGGATGTGCCCCGTCCCCGTCATCGAATCCCGGGAGACGACGAAGGGGGGCAGGACCTCCAGGTATCCGTGCTCGCGCACGTGAAGGTCCAGCATGAACTGGACGAGCGCGCGGCTGAGCCGGGCGCCGCCCCCGACGAGGAGGGGAAAGCCGGAGCCCGCGATCTTCGCCCCACGCTCGATATCCAGCGCCGGCGTCCGCCCTCCGGGGAGTGCGGAACCGCCGGGTTCCGAATGGCCGTGCGTCGCCCCGAGGTCCCAGTGCGGCGGCACTTCGTCCTTCTGCGGGGTGCCCCATTCCGCGACCGTCGGCCCTTCCCCTTCCTCGCCGGGCGGGACGCGGGGATCCGGGATGTTCGGGATCTGCAGGAGGTGATCGCGCAGCTCCGCCTCGGTGCGCGCGAGGTCGGCGTCGAGGACCTTGATCCGCGCGGCCACGCGGCGCATCGCGTCGATCTCCGCCGACGCGTCCTCGCCCCTGCCCTTCGCGGCGCCGATCGCCTTCGATGCGGTGTTCCGCTCGGCCTTGAGGACTTCCACTTCCCGGATCAGGCGGCGGCGGACTTCATCCGCCCTCAACGTCTCCTCGACGAGACCCGCCGCGTGCTCGTCGCCACGTTTCCGCATGGCATCGCGGACGAGGTCGGCGTCGTCGCGGAGGGTTCTGAGGTCAAGCATGTCGCTGCGGGGCGTAACCGGCCGGACAGGACGTCACAGGGAACCGTGCGTTCCCGCTTCGAGAACGATGTCTCCGCAGTTCGGGTTGACCAGATGGCGGAAGGTGATCGTTCCCGCTTCGGGATCGATGGAGAGAACCTGCAGCTTCGCATAGCGGCTGCAGGCGAGAAAATTGTTCGGGTCGACGCGACTGCGGGCGATGAGCACGTCCCCCGGCTGGACGGCGAGGGGCGCGTTCAGGGTGTACCCGTCCTCCGGAGCTTCGAGCACGGCGTCGAAGCGCTCGCCGGTGAGCTGCAGGCCTGAGTCCGTCACGCTGTCCGCGACCGCCGAGAACGGGACGAGTTCCGGCGCTCCGTCCCGGATCTGGAAGAGGAAGTCCCAGTTCAGCGTCTGGTCCACCCGGGCCGGAACCGCGAGTACGATATCGAAAGCCGGAGGATCTTCGAGGCGAGCCGTGACGTAGTCATACAGCGTGACCTCCGTCGGCGTGAGCGGAACATCGCCGAGGAAGGCATCGAACGGATCGTCGCAGGCGGTCGCCGCGAGCGCGAGGATCAGCGCTCCGAGCCGTGCGGGCGTACGGATTCGGTGTCGGGAGAGCATGGCGCGAAAACTGTCGCCCGAGCGGGACTCGGGCAAGAAAAAACACCCGGACGAAGGGGGATCGAGCGGCCGGAGCGGCAACGTGGCGCGGCACCCGCGGCGTCCGTAGCTTGGCCGCGTCGCGGCCGGCCCGCGGCGGGAAGATCCCGCGCATGCAACGGGCGGTTCGGAGGACGGGAGGGAGGCTCTGTCGGTGCACCTCGAGGCGTACTGCGCGGTCCTCGCAGGCGGGATCGGCCGCCGGTTCTGGCCCGCTTCGACCCCGGCCCGTCCCAAGCAACTCCTGCCCCTCGCGGGCCCGGACCCGCTCATCGACGATACGCTCGCCCGTGCCGTCGCGCTGGTGGGCGCCCCGCGCGTCCGGGTCGTCGCAGCCGAACCCCTGGTGGAACTCATGCGCCCGAGTCTGGATGCGGCGGGTGTCGATGCGCTTGTCGAACCGAAGGCGCGGGGAACGGGCCCGGCCCTCGTCTGGGCGGCCTCCGAGATCGAGCGGGCTCAGCCGGGGGCCCTGATGATCTCCATGCACGCGGACCACCGCATCGAGCCCGTGGAGGCCCTCGAAGAGACGCTGCAGCCAGCGCTCCGGGCGGCCCGGGAAGGATACCTGTGCTGCGTCGGCGTGCGGCCGGACCGCGCGGAGACCGGATTCGGATACCTGGAGACCGGGCGAGAGGCGACCTCCGGCGCACGGGAGGTGCGGCGTTTCGTGGAGAAGCCGGGACCCGCGCGAGCCCGGGAATACCTGAAATCGGGACGCTTCCTGTGGAACTCCGGCATCTTCGCGTGGCGGGCGACCGATCTGATCGAGGCCGCCCGACGCTGCGCGCGCGAACTCGCGGGGGCGTGGCCGGCCCTCGAGCGCGGCGATGCGGAGGAGTTCTTCGCGCGTGCCGAGCCGGTCGCGATCGACGTCTGCGTAATGGAGCGAGCCGAACACGTGGCCGCCGTCGAGGCCCGGTTCGCCTGGGACGATCTCGGCGTGTGGAGCGCGCTCCTGCGCGCCCGGCAGGTGGACGAGGCCGGGAACGCCTCGGTCGGCTCTACGCGTCTCCTCGACGCGGCGAACAACGTCGTGTGGACGGAGTCCCGCCGGGCCACGGTCATCGGGGTGTCGGGCCTCGTCATCGTGGAGGCGAACGGAGAACTCCTCGTGATGCCGCGCGAAGAGGCCGCGGGACTCGACGCTCGCCTGCGAAAGATCGACACGGACGCATCCTCCGCCGAACCGCCGCGTTGACGACGCTGGTCATGTTCGACGACGAGCGGGCGAACGGATGGGCTCCTTTCGCGCTCACCCGGCCGTGCGGCGAACTCGTCTTCGGCCGCTGGACGTTGCGCGAGCGGCTGGAGCGGGTCGCGCGAATGCGCGTCGCCGGTCACGTGACGCGCCCCTGGCTGCGCCGGTATGCGGAGCCCGGAGCGCCGGGTTGCCTGGACGCGGGCGGGCTGGACGCGCCGTGCACCGTATGGAACGCCCGGGCCGTGCCGTCACTCGAAACGGCGTGGAACGACGCGCCCGCGAACCTCTGGGTCGCCGGCGAACTGGCGGGCGTCCGCTTGGGCTCCGGCGCGGAGCCGCCGCGAGCGGACTGGTTCGCCGCTCCGCGCCCGCGGCCCGGGCTGCCGGACCGCGAGGTGCCCGGCGGGTGGCTGCGGAACCCGTGGGACCTCGTGTCGGCGGGGCCCGACCGGCTGGCCGCCGACCTGGCGGCCGGCTCGGGCCCGGAAGCGGCGGCGCTACCGAGCGGTTGCTGGCGCCTTGGCGACGCCCCGATCCGCCTCGGCAAGGGGGCGCTCGTCGAACCCGGCGTGCTATTCGATGCGCGCGAAGGCCCGGTCGAACTCGGTCCCGGAGTCGAGGTCCGCGCCGGCACCCGCCTCGGCGGGCCGCTCTACGCGGGGGCCGACTCACAGCTCCTCGGCGGCCACATCTCGCGCTTTTGGGGGGGACCCGCCTCCCGCGTGCGGGGCGAAGTCGACCGCGTGACGATGCTGGGCCACTCGAACAAGGCGCACGACGGGTTCCTCGGACATGCGTACCTCGGCTCCTGGGTCAACCTCGGCGCGGCCACGGTAAACAGCGATCTCAAACACACCTACGGCTCGATCCGGGTGGGACCGCCGGGCGCACGGCGGGATACCGGACTCATGAAGTTCGGCTGTCTGCTCGGCGATCACGTGAAGACCGGCATCGGCACTCGACTCGAGACCGGCACGGTCGTCGGCGCCGGCTCGAGCCTGTTCGGAGCGGAGCCGCCACCTCGGTGGGTGGAACCCTTCTCGTGGGGAGGAGGCCGGAGCCCCGAGCTCCACCGCCGCGGCGATTTCCTCTCCACCGCCGTCCGGGTTGTCGAGCGCCGGGGCCTCGAAGGGACCCCGGAACTCCGGGACTGGCTGGGCGACGTCTGGGACGAGGCCCGCCGCTCGTGAGCCTGACCGTCGCGTCGCTGGGCTCGGGGAGCCGCGGCAACGCTTTTCTCGTGGAGAGCGACCGCGCCCGCGTGCTCGTCGATGCGGGGTTCTCCGGGGTTCAACTTGCCCGCCGACTCGCCGAACTCGATGTGGAGCCGGAAGCCGTCGACCTCGTCGTGGTCACGCACGAGCACCGGGATCACTCCGCGGGCGCCGGCATCGGAGCACGCCGCTGGGGCTGGCGTCTCGCCATGAACGCGCCTACCCGCCGCGCCTGCGCTCCGCTACTGCGCGGGCAGGAGCAATGCGAGGACCTGCCGCGCACGGGACTCGAGGTCGGCGACCTCGCGATCGAGGCCGCCCCCACCGCGCACGACGCCGCGAAACCCGTCGCCGTCACGGTGCTGCACGGAGCCACGGGCCTGCGGGTGGGGATCGCGACGGACCTCGGGAGACCGACGACACCCGTCCGCGCGGCGCTCCAGGAGTGCGCCTTTCTCGTCATGGAAGCGAACCACGATGAACACCGTCTTCGGGCGGCGTCCTATCCCTGGCGGGTCAAGCAGCGGATCGGAGGCAGTCGAGGACACCTCTCCAACCGCCACGCGGCCGAGTTCGCGCGCGAACTCGCGCACCCCGGGCTGGGCGGGATTCTGCTTGCCCACCTGAGCCAGGAGTGCAACGACCGGGAACTCGCTCTGGAAAGAGTCGCGGAAGGCCTCGCGCCGACGGCGTACGATGGGCTGTTGGACGTCGCCGCGCAGGAGGAGCCCGGCCCCCGCTATGACGTCGTCGCGCTCGCGAGGACCCGCGCCGCCGCCGAACAACTCTCTCTCCCCATCTGATCCCGGCCCGGCACGCGGTCCGCGCGTCGCCACTCTCGGCGCTGACGCAGGGTCTTGCCACGGACTGCTATCTGAGGATCACCCTGAGCACGTCGTTTCCCACGGCCCACACCATGAGGGCGAGGACAAAAACCATCCCCACCGTCGTGAACCGCATGCGCGCCTGGACGCTGAGCGCCCGGCCGCGGACCGCCTCGATCCCCAGGAAGAGGAGGTGTCCCCCATCGAGGACGGGAATCGGCAGCAGATTGAAGATGGCGAGATTGATGCTGATGATCGCCATGAAACTCAGGAGTTCCCAGAATCCCGCACGCGCCGCGCGTCCGGAGATCTCCCCGATCAGAATCGGGCCGCCGACCTCTCGCGCCGAACTCCGTCCCGTGACGAGGTCTCCGAGGAACTGAAGGACGGCGCCGCCCCAGTAGGCCGCGTTCGACCAGCCGCGCCCCAGGGCGGCGATGGGGTCCGCTCGACCTCCATCGGCGCCGACGGAGATCCCGATGCGCCCGACCGTCCTCGATTCTCCCGTGAGATCCGAGTATTGCTCGACCGCGTCGGGCGTCGCGACGAAGGTGAGCTGCTCCCCTCCCCGCTCCACGACGATGTCGACGGGCTCGCCGGCCCGGCGCTCGATCCGCATCGTCACCTGGGCGGGGTCGTGCACCGCGCCGCCGTCCACGCGCAGGACCAGATCGTCGCTCCGAAGTCCCGCCTCCGCAGCGGGTGACCCGGGCGCGACCTCGGCGATCCGCGGCTCGAACACGCCGCGCCCCATCGCGATCGCGGCGAAGGCGACGACCGCGAACATCCAGTTCATGATGACGCCGGCCGAGATGGCGAAGAAGCGGGCCCAGAGCGGCTTCCCGTCGAAGTCTCCGGGCCCCGGACGCGCTTCGCTCCGTGCCGTGTGCTCGGGGGCACGCCCGCCGCCGCCCTCGAGCGTCGACGTCACCTCCTCGTCCGCCATTCCGGCCATCTTGACGTAGCCGCCGAGGGGGATCCAAGAGAGGACATACTCCGTTTCACCGCGCCGAAACCCCACCATCTTCGGGCCCAGGCCGATCGAAAACCGCGGCACGTCGATCCCGACGCTCTTCGCAGCAGCAAAATGCCCCAGCTCGTGCACGAAGATGAGCACGCCCAGGACAATGAGGGTTACCAGAATCGTTACGATCACTCAGCGTCTCCCGACTTGGACTCCCCGTATGGACCGCGGGCGATGGCGCGCGCCCCCGCGTCGACGCGCCGCGCATCCTCCACCGATTCGATGGCGCGCGACGAGAACCGTTCAAGTGTACGAAGCACGACGTCGGCGAGTTCCCTGAAGCCGACGTCCCCGGAGAGAAACCTCTCGACGGCGACCTCGTTGGCCGCGTTGAAGGCCACCGGAAACTCGCCTCCCGCCCTTCCCGCCGCGACCCCCGCGCGGAAGAGGGGAAAATCGTCCTCCCGCACCGGTTCGAACTCCAGAGGACCATCCCGCACAGGGTCGAACCCCGCCTCCTGCCGCTGGTCGTCCAGCCGGTCGGGGTAGCCGAGAGCCCACAGGATCGGGATCTCCATCGAGGGTCGGCCCAATTGCGCAAGCGAGGAGCCGTCCCTGAATTCGACGAGGGAATGAACGATCGATGTGGGATGCACGACGACCTCGATCCGCTCGTAGGGGAGGTCGAACAGCGTGTGCGCCTCGATGACCTCGAGCGCCTTGTTCGCCAGCGTGGCGGAGTCGATTGTGATCTTGGCTCCCATCGACCACGTGGGATGACGCAGGGCATCGGCCGGCTTGACGGTGGCGAGCCGATCCGCCGGCCACTCGCGGAAGGGACCGCCCGAGGCCGTGAGGGTGACGCGCGCCACCTCCGACACCGGACGCCCGGCCAGACACTGGTGGACCGCGGAGTGCTCGCTGTCCACCGGCAGGAGTTCACCGCCTCCACGGCGCAGCGCACGCATCACGAGCTCTCCGCCCGCCACGAGCGACTCCTTGTTGGCGAGTGCCAGCCGCTTCCCCGCTCCAAGCGCCGCCAGCGTCGCATCGAGCCCTGCGAACCCGACGATCGCATTGAGAACGACGTCGATCCCCGGCGATCCGGCCGCCTCCGCGAGCGCATCGGCGCCAAACCGCCACTCGCCGGCCCATCGCGGCGCGAAGTCGTCCGGGGGCGGGGTCCCGAGCACGACGAAATCGGGATCCCGGTCGAGCGCGAGCGCGTCGAGCGCCTCCCAGCTGCGGTTCGCCGTCAGGACGGCCGCACGAAACTGCGCCGGGTGGCGGCGGATCACTTCGAGCGTGCCCGCGCCGACGGATCCCGTGGCGCCGAGGACGGCGACGCGCTTCACGCGAAGAGGAAGAGGAAGAGGAACGCGGCCGGGACCGCCCACAGGATGGAATCGAGCCGATCCAGCATCCCGCCGTGCCCCGGAAGCAGACGCGATGAGTCCTTTACGCCGCACTCGCGCTTGAGGGCGGATTCCACGAGATCGCCGACGATCGCCAATGCCGTCACGACGAATCCGAAGGCCAGCGTGGGCGCCAGCTCCAGCGTCCAGAGCTCCCGAAGGAGGAATCGCGGATAGAGGACAGCGGTGGCGAGGCCCGCCAGCAGCGCACTCACGGCGCCCGCTACCGTCTTGTTCGGGCTTATGCGCGGGGCGAGCGGGCGCTTCCCGAGAGTGCGTCCGCCGAGGTACGCCGCGGTGTCGGCGAGCCAGGTGATGACGACCGGGAAGAAGAAGAGGAGCGTACCGGCCATCCGCCCGGCGCTCGCATCGGCGCCGGCCGGCAGCAGGAGTTCGCCTTCGCGCAGGGGGAGCCCCAGGGCGAGCAGCCCCCCGACGTAGAAGACTCCGAACGCCGTGCAGGCGGCGGCCCGGATCGGCCGCTCCGAGAGGTCCGCGGTCGTGAGCGCGAGCACGGGGAAGAGGAGCATCAGGCCCACCGCATAGAATCCACCGCTCTCGAGACCGCCCGCGAAGACGGCGAAGGGGAAGAGAAACGCGGCCACCGCTCCCGACAGGCCGAGGACCCGTGTCCCGGTACCGCGCATCATCGCGGCGAATTCCCGGTAACCGAGCGCGGCCGCAACCCCCAGCCCGGTGACGAAGACCACCCCGCCGGCGTAGGTCGCCAGCGCGCAGAGGGGGACTCCGACACCCGCGACCGCGAGTCTCTTGTGGAGGTTGGAACTCATGCCGGACCCGGTCCCCTCACGTCTTCACCAGCCCGAATCTCCGCTCGCGGCGCCGGTAGTCGACGAGCGCGCCGAAGAGGTGCTCCCGGGTGAAGTCGGGCCACAGGACGTCCGTCACGAAGAGTTCCGCGTACGCTAGCTGCCAGAGGAGGAAGTTGGAGATGCGCTGCTCCCCCGAGGTCCGGATCAGGAGGTCGGGATCCGGCCAGTCCCTCGTCAGGAGTTCCGACGCGAAGAGTTCGGCGTCGATCTCCTCCGGAGCCAGGTCGCCTTCCAGGCAACGCTGTGCGAGCGTTCGCGCCACACCCGCGAGCTCCGCCCGCGATCCGTAGCTGATCGCGAGGTGCACTTCCAGTGCCGTTCCGCCCTCCGTCGAGGCCTCGAGTTCGGAGATCGCCCGGCGGGCCTCGCCGGGAAGCCGCAGCCGGTCACCGAACACGGTGACGCGGACTCCGTGCCTGACCAGAGCTTCGCGCTGACTCCGCACATACTCCTGGAGGAGCGTCATCAACGCTTCCACCTCCATCGAAGGCCGGAACCAGTTTTCGTCCGAGAAGGCGTACAGGGTGAGGTGGGCCACGCCGGCCTCCACCGACCCTTCGATGATCTCGCGCACCGCCGTCATGCCCGCGCGGTGCCCCTCCCATCTCGGCAGGCCACGCAGTCTCGCCCAGCGGCCGTTCCCGTCCATGATGACGGCGACATGGGTCGGCACTTCCCCCTGCCGGACGGTTTCCAGGGCCGCCGTCATGCCGTTCTTCTCCCCGCTCATGCGGCCCAAGCTCGCCCCGCACGGGCGAGGGTGTCAAAACGGGCGGCGATCAGTCGATCTCCGCCCCGCCTCGCGCGACGCGCCGCATGCGGGGCGCCCCACCGAGGAAGGAATAGGCCTCGTATCCCGCGCGCTGCATGACCTCGGCCAGGTAGGCCGTTCGCACACCCTCCGTACAGCAGAGCACGTAGGTCGCGTCGCGATCGAGTTCGCCGAAATCCCGCTCGAGTTGCGGGAGATCGCGGCGGGTCGCGCCCGGCCAGTGCCAGGCCTCGAAGGCGTCGCAGGCGCGGGTGTCGAGGATGACCGCGCCGTCGGGCACCTCGACCACGTACAGGGACGCTCCGACCATGGACTCCGGACGCAGGGCCCGCACATCGTGCACGGACGCGCCGGCGACCGCCTCGCCCAGTTCCTCGAAACCCACGGCCGACTCCTGCGCCTCGGCGGCCTCCGGCGACGATGCGGTGACCGGCCGCTGCGGCACGAGGTCGCAGTACTCGCGCACACGGGCGGACAGATCGTACGTGCCGATCTCCCGCGCCCGGTCGAGAATCTCCTCCTTGTGGAATCCGAGCAGGGGTCGGAGCACCGGGAGCGACGAGGCATTCTCGATCGCGCGGAGATTGCGGAGCGTCTGCGAGGAGACCTGCCCGACCGACTCGCCCGTGACGATCGCGTCGGCACCGATGCGTTCCCCGATCCTCGCGGCGGCGCGGTACATCATCCGCTTGAGGACGACCTGCAGGTATGCGGGCTTGGCGCGGGCCCGCATGGCCTCGACGACCGGACCGAACTCGAGGACGTGCAGCCGGGGCCGCGTTCCGTAGCTCCAGCGATCCGCCAGCACCTTCGTCACCTCCACGACCATCCGCTCGTACGCGCTTCCGCCGAGGTTGCAGAAGGCGTAGTCGAGGTGAATCCCCCGGCGCAGCGCCATCCAGGCGGCCACGGCCGAATCGAAACCGCCGGAGATGAGGGCGAGCGCATGTCCTTGAACTCCGAGCGGCAGGCCGGACGGTCCCCGCACCCTGTCCTCGTGAAAGAACACCCGGTCATCGCGGACCTCGACGAACACGGTGATGTCCGGATCCCCGAGGTCCACGGTGGCGCCGGGATTGAGGGCCGCCCCGAGACGCTGCTGGATATCCGAGGACGAGAAGCCATGTGAACCGGAACGGCGCGCCCGCACCGCATAGCTCCGGCCCCGCACGGACTCGGAGAAGAGGGCCGTGCCCGTGGCAACGATCATGTCGAGATCCGCCTCGCACTCGCCGGCAAGCAGGGAACAACTGGACACGCCGAAGGTGCGCAGCAGGGGGTCGAGAAAGGCCGTGTTCGGGCCTTCAATATGGAAACGGCTCCAGCCTGGCTCGAGGACGGCGTCGATCCCTTCGGACTCGAACGCGTCACGCAGGTTCGTCGCGAGCCGGTTCTGGAAGCGCGACCGCGTCCGGCGCGCCTTCGTCGAGAGCTCGCCGGAGAATCGTACGAGGACCCGAACGGGCCCGTCTCCGAGTTCGTGTTGCGCCGCCATAACGAGTGGCAGGGGGGGGATTTGAACCCCCGACCCAGGGCTTATGAGTCCCTTGCTCTACCAGGCTGAGCTACCCTGCCGGTGTCGTGTCCCGGAAATTCGCGAGCTACCGAGAGTGCCGAGGCGCCGGATCCCGCAAGGCGCTCCGACGAGTAATGGTAGCGCCATTTCGAGGAGGAGCAACGTCGCGGAGCCGGATGCACCGGCGCTCGAATAGCCGTGGTATTTCCGGGAAACGACCCAAATAGGTCCGCTATCCTACACGTCGTGGCGCGCGGGGCAAGCCGCCGGCCCCGGGTGCGTCCGGGCGTTACGGGTCTTGCCACATCTCAGGGTACGTTCACATGCGGGGGCGTCGCGGAGGCGGGGGGCTCCCGGTCTCCGAGGTCGACGAACCGCACCAGGATCTCTTGCGGCCGGACGAAGCCGTACCGTTCCCGAGCGACGCGCTCGATCGCCCAGGCGTTCGACACGAGACTGTCGGCCCAGGCCCGGATCGACGCGAGTTCATCGTTGCGGGCCGTCATCTCCGCTTCCCTCGACTCGATTTCACCCTCCAGTCGGACCAGATCGGCTCTCGTGTATTCTCCACCCACCATCCAGTAGTACCCCGCTCCGATGAGGGCGATGAAGGTGATGGCGCGCGTGAGCCGACGGTTGGCCGCCTCCGCCATCACCGGCCTCCGTACACGGCGGCCCCCGGATAGGTCGCCCTCGGGCCGAGCTGTTCCTCGATCCGCAGCAGCTGGTTGTACTTCGCGACGCGTTCCGACCGGCACGCGCTTCCCGTCTTGATCTGCCCGGCGTTCGTCGCCACCGCGAGGTCCGCGATGAACGTGTCGGCGGTTTCCCCGGAGCGGTGCGAAATGACGATGCCGAAGTTCGCCTCCGCAGCCATCCCGATCGCGTCCAGCGTCTCGCTCACGGTCCCGATCTGATTGAGCTTGATGAGGATCGCGTTCCCGATTCCGGCCTCGATACCGCGCGCCAGACGATCGACGCTGGTTACGAAGAGGTCGTCCCCGACGAGCTGAACGCGACCGCCGACCCGGGACGTGAGGGTCGCCCACCCCTCCCAGTCGTCTTCGTGGAGTCCATCTTCGATCGAGACGATGGGGTATGCGTCCAGCCAGTCCTCGTAGAGCGACACGAGGTCCCGCGCGCCGAGTTCTCCGGCTTCACCGGCGCTCTCGAGCCGGTACGCTCCGGCCCGTGCGTCGTAGAACTCCGATGCGGCACAGTCGAGAGAGAGCGCGACCTCGGAGCCGGGCTCGTAACCCGCGTCGACGATCGCGGCCATGATGAGGTCCAGGGCTTCACGGTTCGAAGACAGGTCCGGAGCCACCCCGCCCTCGTCCCCCACGGCGGTCGCATACCCTGCGTCCGAGAGCCGGCGTTTCAGCGTGTGGAACACCTCCACGCCAACCCGGAGACCCTCGGAAAAACTCGGCGCGCCAAGCGGCAGAATCATGAACTCCTGTATGTCGACCGTGTTGTTCGCGTGGGCGCCGCCATTGAGAATATTCAGCATCGGGACCGGGAGGACGCGCGGATCACCGGCACCGAGGTGTCGGAACAGAGGCGTCCCCGCCGAGGCGGCGGCCGCGCGCGCCGTCGCCATGGAGACGGCAAGGATCGCATTCGCCCCGAGGCGGCCCTTGTTCGGCGTGCCGTCGAGCGCGATGAGCGTGGAGTCGAGCCCGCGCTGGTCCGAGGCGTCGCGTCCCCGCACGGCTGACGCAATCTCCCCGTTGACGTGCGCGACCGCACGTTGCACGCCCTTGCCCTTGTAGCGCGCGGGGTCACGGTCGCGCAGCTCCACCGATTCGTGGTCCCCCGTCGATGCGCCGCTGGGGACGGCGGCGCGGCCGATTGCGCCGTCTTCGAGATGCACGTCGGCCTCGACCGTAGGATTGCCCCGCGAATCGACGATCTCGCGGCCGACGACCCGGACGATGGCCGTCACGGGACGCTTCGGCGTCGGTGATGTATGGGGCGGTTCATGCAGGCGAGTCCCCTCCCCCCCGGCGATCCGGACGATCGCGTCTTCCTCCACCCGTGCCGGAAGATAGGGCCCCGCGGCCCCGGAACAAGTCGCGCGCGGACCCACCTGCAGGCTATTCGGACGCGCCGCCGCCCGATCCTGCCTCCGGGAGCATCCCCTCGATGGCGGCGCGGGTCTTCCGCACCAACGTCTTCCGGTCGGCCGGCTCCGCTCCTTCCCGCCGAATCGCCGGCCCCAGCCGCACCGTGATGGATCCCGGCCGTACCCGCTTCGCGCCGGGCGGATAGATGTGCTGGCCCCCATCGAGCGCCGCGGGCACCAGGGGCGCCGGCGTCGCCAGGGCAAGGGCGAAGGAGCCGCGCCGGAAACGCCCCAGTTGGCCGTCACGCGACCGGGTCCCCTCCGGAAACAGCACGAGAGTCAGCTGCTCGGCCTGCATCCGGTCGCCTGCCTCCCGAAGCGTTTCCCTCGCGCTGCGGGCCCGGTCGCGGTCGATGAGCACGTGCCCCGCGGAACGCATCCCCACCGAGAGCATCGGAATGTTCCCCAACTCACGCTTCGCGATGAAGCGCACGGACGCGGGGAGGCACGCGATGAGCGCCCAGATGTCGAAGTACGACTGGTGGTTCGCGACGATGATCTGGGTTCCGGAAGGATGGAGATGCTCGAGACCGTGCACCTTGACGCGCACGCCGGCGGCCACGAGCGCCGAGCGAGCCCAGCCGCGATTGGCACGATCCATCCAGGCCCGACCGCCGCCGACGAGGGCAACCACCGCCGCCATGGCCCCGAAGAAGATCGTCGCTAGCACGAGCGCGACGTAGAAGATCGTCGTCCTGATCAACGCCCGGCCCCGAAATGATCGAACCCCGCGGGCAGCGTCGGATTCAACCGCCCGCTCACGGTCAGCCCCTCCCCTTCGCGCGCCCTCCCGACCCGCGTGAGCGGGTGGTCGAAGGCGACGGCGAACGCCCGCTCCGTCCCCCGCATGGCGCCAGCCGGCACGGCGAAGAGCAGTTCGTAGTCCTCACCGCCGGCAAGGAGGAGTTGTTCCGCCGCCGGCGTCTGACGAAATCCCTCGAGGGCGGGGGCGGACGGGAGGCGATCCGCCTCGATTTCCAGGGCGACGCCGGAAGCCGCCGCGAGGTTGCGCGCATCCCGCATCATACCGTCCGAAAGATCGATCGCCGCGTGGATCCGGACCCGGTCCCGCAGCCACAGCATTTCCTCGATCCTGGGGCGGGGGCGGTCGAAGGCCCGGCGGGCCCGTGGGTCCGGCTCCAGCCCCCGCTCCAGATCGCGCAGGGCGGCCGCGGCCGCCCCGAGTTCGCCGGTCACCCATAACTCGTCGCCCGGGCGCACCCCGCCCCGCGTCGTCGGTGCCGCCGCACAGCCGAGGACGGTGATGTCGAGAAAGGCGGGGCCCGGCGACGCGACCAGGTCGCCGCCGAGGATCTGCGCGCCGACGCGCCCGACGATCTCTCCCACGCCTCGTCCCAGGGCCGCGGCGATCCCGACGTCCAGTTCGGGGGGCAGCGCCGCCGCCACGACGAGGCCGATGGGAGTCGCGGCCATGGCCGCGAGATCGCTCAGCGCCGACGCAGCCGCACGGTACCCGATCGTCTCCCACGTCATCCATTCGCGGCGAAAGTGGACCCCCTCCACGCTCGCGTCGCAGCTCACCACGACCTGAGTATCATCCGGAGGACGAAAGGCCGCGGCGTCATCCCCCACCGGCAACGTGATGGTGACCGCGGGGTCCCCGCGGGCGGCAGGCGCGCCCGCTCCGTCCAGGAACGCCCGAATGCGCGCGGTTTCGGGCCCCTCGGCGAGCGCCGGACCGGTGACGTTCATCCGACCCGGTCCCCGGTCGCAACCGAGGGCAACGCGGGGAGGGCGAGGTTGACGCCCGGCCAGGCTCCGGATCGCAATCTTCCCAGCACCCGGCGCGCCTCCGGCAGCGCCTCCGGCACGTCCGCCGCGGACCCGCCGATCTCGTCCACGCCGCGCAGAATGGCAAGCGCCGTGAGCGTCAGGGCGGCAGACGCCGCGTCGGCGGGGCCGAGGCCCGACGCGAGGCAGGCGCCGCAGACGCCGGTCAGCACGTCCCCCATGCCGCCGCTCGCGAACGCCGGACTCACGAGCGTCGTCGCACGCAGTTCACCGCCGGGCCGCGCCACCCAGGTCGGGGCGCCCTTGAGCAGCACGGTCGCCTGCGTCGCGTCGGCCAGCCGCCGGGACGCAGCCGGCGCATCCTCGCGTACCTCTTCGACGGATGTTCCGAGCAAGCGGGCCATCTCGCCGGGATGCGGCGTCAGGAGGACGGATCGCAGCGGAGCCGGCGGACCGAGCGGCGCCCCTGTCTCCGCCGCCTCAGCCGAAAGCACGTTCAGAGCGTCCGCATCGATGACCAGCGGAACGGACCCTTCCTCCAGCACGCGTTGCATCAACTCCGTGCGCTCCGGCCCCGTTCCCAGACCCGGTCCGACCGCGACCGCGCCGGCCCAGCTCAGCGCCGACCGCACCGCCTCGGACGCGGACCAGTCCACGAATACGGCCTCCGGCACGCTGGTCTGCACGACCTCCCGGTTCTCCGGGGCGCTCACGACGCGCACAATGCCGACTCCCCCCCGGATCGCCGCGCGGGCCGCGAGCACCACGGCCCCGGCCATGCCCCGCTCCCCGCCCACGATCGCGAGATAGCCCGCGTCGCCCTTGTGGCCGTCCGCGGGCCGCACTCCGAGCAGGCCGGCCACCCACGCCGCCGTCACTGCCCGCGCCGTCGGCGCCGCCGCGGGTGGCGGAAAGCCGATTTCCACGGAGACCAGGTCGCCGATGCGTTCGCGAGCCGGGAACCTCAGGAGACCCATCTTCGGCCACCCGAAGGTGACGGTCAGGTCGGCCCGGATCGCGGCACCCGGCACGCGGCCCGTGGTAAAGTCCACGCCGCTGGGACCATCCGCGGAGACCACGGCGGCCCGGGCGGCGTTCACGCGCTCGATCATCCTCGCCTGGGGCGGGCGGGGCGCCGTCGTCAGGCCCGTCCCCAGGATGCCATCGATGACGATGTCCGCTGCCGCGAGTTCCCGCTCCAGCGCTTCCGACGGCTCGAGCGTCAGCTTCCAGCCCGCGAGGACATCCGGATCCGGGGCGCGGCTCCCGCATTGGACGAACCCGACGGATCGCCCCCAGGCGGAAAGAGTCCGTCCGGCCACGAGGGCGTCCGCGCCGTTGTGGCCGCTTCCCGCAAGCACCGCGACCCGGCCGGCCGGGAACCGTTCGTGCACGTGCCGCGCCAGGGCTCGACCCGCGTTTTCGATCAGCGCGCGTTCGGGTATCGCCCCCGATTCGACGGCGACGCGATCGATCTCCGCCATCTCGACCGCGGTGGGCAGCCACACCTCGCGCGCGGCAAAGCGCCACCAGTCCGCTGGCGAGAAGGTGGGAACCCGGCTGGCGGAACTCCGCGCGATATCGACGGAGCTTTCGCCGGGGAGGTTACTTGTAGGACTGCTGGACGTTGCGCCCGAAGCTGATCTCACCGTTGTCGATCCGGATGTTGAACCCGCAGTCGGGGTTCGAGCAGACCCATGCCTTGTACCGGATCGGCGCCCCGTCGCGTCCGTAGTCCGAAAGCGGGAGCAGGACCCCCTTCGTGCAACTCAAGCACTCCGTGAACGACCCCGAATCGGCCACGCGTTCACCCCTCCCCTTCCATTTCCTCCCCTACGCGCTCCAGGGGTAGCTGTCCTCAAAAGCTTCGTCGAAGCTGAAGAGCCCCTCGAAGTCCTCTCGCGAATCGTCGGGTTGTTTGATCAGCACTCCACATTCAACCAGCGCGAAGACGATCTCGCCGATGTCCGTCGTGCCGTGCACGCCCCAATGCTCAAGGACGGTCCGCGCCAGCGGGCCGAACCGCTCCAGTGCGAGTTCCCGGACCGCGTCGGCGACTTCGGCGCCGCTGACGTGACGAGGCAGTTCCAGGCTGGACAACCGGCGCTGGAGAGCGGAGAGCAGGAACAGGTATGCGGCTTCCGTATACCTGGGGTTGCCCTTCCTGATGCCCGTCAGAACCCCCGCTGTGTCCACCTCGTCTCACCTCGTCACAGGCCCCTTTTTCCGGCCCTGGTGCGCACTGCCCGCAAGGACATGAAGGGCAAAGTTAGACGGGGGAAAAAGTTGGCGTCAAGCTAGGCTCTCGCCGCGAACGCGGTCATCCTGCGGATAAAGCGGGAAATCCGCGCACAACGCGCGGACCTCGGAGTCCACCGCCGAAAGCGTCGCATCATCACCTTCGGAGCGCAGCGCGCGGTGCATGAGGTCGGCGATTCTCTCCATTTCGTTCTCGCCCATGGAGCGGGTCGACACCGCCGCCGTCCCGATCCTTATGCCGGACGCCACGAAGGGCGACCGCGTCTCGAACGGCACGGTGTTCTTGTTGACGGTGATGCCCGCCCGACCCAGGAGAGCCTCCGCATCCCTGCCGGTGAGATCCGTCGTCCGGAGGTCCACGAGGAGGAGGTGCGTGTCCGTCCCTCCCGCCACGAGGTCATAGCCGTGTTCGGCGAGCCGCCGTCCCAGAGCGCGGGCGTTGCGCACGACGAGATCCGAGTACTCGCCGAACTCGGGACGCAAGGCCTCCCCGAGAGCGACCGCCTTTGCGGCGATCACATGCATCAGGGGACCGCCCTGGAGTCCGGGGAACACGGCCTTGTCGACCGCCTTCGCGTGCTCCTCGCGGCACAGGATGAGTCCGCCCCGCGGCCCGCGCAGCGTCTTGTGCGTCGTCGTCGTCACGACATCCGCGTGCGGCACCGGGGACGGATGGTGTCCCGTCGCCACGAGACCCGCGATGTGCGCCATGTCCACGAGGACGCGGGCGCCGCATTCCTCGGCGATTTCCGCGAAACGCCCGAAATCGATCCGTCGCGGGTAGGCGCTGGCGCCCGCAATGATGACGGAAGGACGCACCTCCAGCGCGGTCGCCCGGAGCGCGTCGTAGTCGATCGTCCGATCCGAGGCGCGCACTCCATAGGGGACGACGCGGTACCAGAGACCCGAGAAGTTGACGTGCGAACCGTGCGTCAGGTGCCCCCCGTGCGAGAGATCCATCCCGAGGAGCGTCGCCCCGGGTTCGGTGAGCGCCTGAAGCGCCGTCATGTTCGCACCGGAGCCGCTGTGCGTCTGGACGTTGCTGTGGTCCGCCCCGAACAGCCGGTGCGCTCGCTCGCGGGCGAGATTCTCGACCTCGTCCACGAACTCGCAGCCGCCGTAGTAGCGGCGCCCGGGATAGCCCTCCGCGTACTTGTTCGTCAGCACGCAGCCGGTCGCCTCGAGCACCCCCCGGGACACGAAGTTCTCGCTCGCAATCAACTCGAGACCCGTGCGCTGTCTCTCAAGCTCCCGGTCGATCGAAGCGGCCACCGCGGGGTCCGTCTCGCGGAGCGGGCGTGGGTCCAGGGCGCCGATGGCTCTGCGTTCGGCCGTCGCACTCACACGTATCCCCTCTCTCTGTAGAGTTGCCGCGCGATCAGGCTGCGGTGCATTTCGTTGGCTCCCTCGTAGATCTCGGTGACCTTCGCGTCCCGGAAGAGACGTTCCACGGGGTATTCCCGCGAGTATCCGTAGCCCCCGAACACCTGGACGGCGTCGCGGGCGTTCGTCATCGCGGTCTCGCTCGCGAACAATTTGGCCACGCTGGAGAGACGGCGCGCCCGCGGGTCGCCCAATGTGTGCGCGGCGGCCGCACGCTCGAGCAGCCCCCGCGCGGCCTCGAGCCGGGTCACCATGTCGCCGAGCTTGAACTCCATCCCCTGAAACTCCCGCAGTGAGCGCCCGAACTGGCGTCGAGTATCCGCGTATTCGAAGGCCGCGTCCACCGCGGCCGAGGCGATCCCGAGCGCCTGTGCCGCGATCCCGAGCCGGCCCGCCTCGAGGCCTTCGAGCGCGTAGCTGAAGCCCCGGTTTACCTCTCCAACCATAAGGTCTTGCGACAAAAAGACATCCTTCAGCGACAAAGCGACCGTTTCCGAACCTCGCTGTCCCATCTTTCGCTCTTTCCTGCCGACGGACAATCCCTCCGTCCCGGCCGGCAGGAGAAAGGCGCTGATGCCGCGCGATCCACGCCGGTCATTCACCGTATCCGTCCTCGCGAAGATCAACACGACATCCGCGGACGCGCCGTTCGTCACCCACATCTTCTCGCCGTTGATGATCCAGCCGCCGTCGACGGGCGTGGCCTGCGTCCGAAGCGCCGCGGCATCCGTACCGGCGCCGGCTTCGGAGAGAGAGAAGGCGCCGAGCACCTGCCCGCTGGCCATCCTGGGGAGCCACTCCTCCCGCTGTGTCTCGCTCCCGTGGCGCAGCAGAATCGCAGCGGCGAGCGAATTGTGAATGCTGACGGAGACCGCGACCCCGGCATCGCCCCACGCGAGTTCCTCCAGCACGTAGAGGTACGTGACGAGATCGAGCCCGAGACCGTCGTACCGCTTCGGCACCCGCATGGCGAGGAAGCCGAGCTCGCCCAGTTCCCGATGGATCGCGGCATCGAAGCGGTCCTCGTTCGCGTCCCGGGCTTCCGCCGTGGGCTGAAGCCGCTCTTCGGCGAACTGGCGAGCGAGCGTGAGAATCTGTTCCGCCTCGGAGGAGAGTTCGAGGGCAGACCAGGAGCGGCGGCCGGTCATCATGCCGCGGTGTAGTCGTAGAAGCCGCGACCGGACTTCCGGCCCAGCCGTCCGGCGGCGACGTACTTCGCGAGCAGCGGACAGGGGCGGTACTTGGAGTCGCCGAGTTCCGCGTGCAGGACCCGCATGATCGCGAGGCACGTGTCCAGTCCGATGAGGTCGGCGAGCGCAAGCGGTCCCATGGGATGGTTCATGCCGAGCTTCATCACGGTGTCCACCGCCTCGGCCTCCGCCACTCCCTCCATGAGACAGTACACGGCTTCGTTGATCATCGGCATCAGAATCCGGTTCGCGACGAAACCGGGATAGTCGTTCACCAGGACCGCCGTCTTCGAGAGCCGCGCACAGAGGCCGAGGGTGAGGTCGGCCGTGTCGTCGGTGGTCTCGAGCCCCCGAATGACCTCGACGAGGCGCATGACGGGCACGGGGTTCATGAAGTGCATCCCGATCACGCGCCCCGGGTCGGCGGCGTGCGAGGCGATGAGGGTGATGGAGATCGAACTCGTGTTCGACGCGAGCAGCGTTTCCGGACTCACGACGGCGGACAACTCCTCGAAGAGCCTGAACTTGAGCGTCGGGTCCTCGCTGGCGGCCTCCACGACGACTTCCGCGTCCTCGAGCGCCGTCAGCGACCGCTCCGTCGCGACCCGGTCGAGCGCCGCTTCGGCCTCTTCCGTGGAGATTCGCTCCCGGCGGGTCTGGCGCGCGAGGTCTCGCTCGATGGAGGCCCGCGCCCGGCCGAGCGCTTCCGGCGCCACGTCCACGAGGCGGACCTCGATGCCGGCGAGCGCGAAGACGTGGGCGATGCCGCTTCCCATCGTCCCCGCACCGACGACGCCGACCCGCGACACCTCACCCGCTCGCATCGAGGCTCCCATCATTATCGTCGGGGCTTCCCGTCGTCGTCGACAACCGGGAACCGGATGGGCTTCGCGACCCCGCGACCCGCCACAGCCACGCGGTCCCGAGTACGGTCACGAAGGTGATCATCAGCGCCCCCTCCGGCCCGAAGGCACCGCCCGTCCACAGTACCGGGCCCGTGACGGCGGCTTCGAGGCCGGAGACCGACACGTCGAGCCCGCTCACGGGCAGACCGCTCGCGGCCATCACCCAATTCCAGCCGAAGTGGAGCCCCGTGACGAACCACAGGCTGCCCGAACGCCAGTACGCCACGCCGAGCAACACGCCTGCAAGCGTCAGGTTGACGAGCGCGAGCGGCGTCACCCCCGGGTTGGCGCCGTGCACGAGGCCGAACGCCACCGAGGTCGCGACCACGGCGGGAACGGGCCCGAACCGGACGTGGAGGACGCGGAAGGGATACCCCCGAAAAAGGAGTTCCTCCGTGAACGCAGCCACCAGCAGGAGGGCCGAGACCTGCACCCCCTCGAGGACCGGTGCGGGCGACACGGTCCACGAGACCCAGCCCGGTGCGACCAGAGCGAGAATGGCGGCGCCGATGATCGCAACTCCCGCCAGCACGCCGGAACCGAGTTCCGCGAGGCCCGGAGGTCCGGGCCTCAACCCGAGCGCGGACAGCGGACGCCTGTCGACGCCGACCGCCAGCAGCCAGGTGGCCGCACACGCCGCGAGCAGCACGGGCGTGACGGTCCGCCAGTCGACGGACTCCGCCGCCTCGGCACCCGGAAGGCCCGCGATGAGCGCGGTCGCGAACCCGAACACGAGTCCGAAGGCGATGAAG
Source organism: Gemmatimonadales bacterium (assembly GCA_009841005.1). Lineage (GTDB taxonomy): Bacteria > Gemmatimonadota > Gemmatimonadetes > Palauibacterales > Palauibacteraceae > Palauibacter > Palauibacter polyketidifaciens. The sequence goes on along the minus strand of VXMR01000068.1, from coordinate 68,746 downwards.
AAACCGGCGAATGCCGCCAGCCGTCCGGCCCAGGCCCAGCCTTCGGGCTTCACGTTCATCGCCGCTCCACGCTCAGCGCGACGGCGTTGCCTCCGCCAAGACACAGGGTGGCCATCCCCTGCTCGATGTCGCGGTCCCGCATCGCATGGAGGAGCGTCGTGAGGATCTTCGCGCCCGAAGCCCCGATCGGGTGGCCGAGGGCGATCGCCCCGCCGCGGACGTTCACGCGATCGAGATCCAGCCCCAGTTCGCGGGCGTCCGCGAGACACTGCACGGCGAACGCCTCGTTCATCTCCACGAGTCCGTAATCGGCGACCACCGTCCCATCGAGGGTCATGAGCTTCCGCACGGCATCGACGGGCGCGAAGAAGAGGTCGCGGGGCGCCATCGCACCCACGGAGTAGGCCCGGATCCGCCCGAGAACCGGAAGGCCGTGCGCCGCGGCGTACGCCTCGGACGTGACGAGCGTGGCCGCCCCCCCGTCGTTGAGGCCGGGCGCGTTTCCGGCCGTGACGCTGGGCTCGGTGACCTCCGGTGGAGCATCGCCCGCGAAGGCGGGCTTCAGCTTTGCGAGCGCCTCGAGCGACGTGCCGCGACGCGGAGGCTCGTCCGTCTCGATCGTCACGGTCCCCTTGCGCGTCTCGATGTGGACGGGGACGACTTCTTCGGCGAATTCCCCCCCATCGATCGCGCGGATGGCCTTCTCGTGGCTACCGAGCGCGAAGGCGTCCTGGTCCTCGCGGTTCACGCCCGCCTTGTGGGCCGTGTACTCGGCGTGGCCGCCCATGTGACAGGTACCGAAGGCGCACCACAGACCGTCGTGTATGAGACCATCGACGAGCGACCGGTCCCCGAACTTCACTCCCTCGCGGTGTCCCCGGAGGAGATAGGGGGCGTTCGACATCGACTCCATCCCCCCGGCGACGACGACCCGGGCGTCGCCGGCCTTTATCGCCTGCGCCGCCAGCATGACGGCTTTCAGGCCGGAACCGCAGACCTTGTTCACGGTCACCGCTGGAACCGTCACGGGTACCCCGCCCCGGATCGCCGCCTGGCGGGCGGGCGCCTGTCCGACCCCCGCCTGCACGACATTCCCCATGATCACGTCGTCGATCTCCCCCGGGTCGACTCCGGCCCGATCGACCGCCGCCGAGATCGCGAGACCGCCGAGGTCCGGGGCCGCGAGGGACGAGAGTCCGCCCATGAAGCGACCCGTGGGGAGCCGCGCGGCGGAGACGATCACCGGAGTTCTTTCGCTATCGCTCATTGTTCCATCACTCATGCAGTCGTTCGTGTGGTTCAACCCGTTCGGAAGGCCGATCCCGCCGCCTGGCGCGCCCGCGTCGCGGAACCGGCCCGAGAGCTTTTCGGAGCGCGGACCACGTCGTCCAGCCCCGCCGTTCCGCATCCTCGAGCATGCGGACGAGGATACGCGCCGTCGCGACCGCGTCGCCCCGAGCCCGGTGCCGTTCGCGGATCTCGATCCCGTAATAGTCGGCGACCGAGTCCAGGCCTCGACGCTCGAGTCCCGGCAGCAGTCGGCGCGCCATGTGAACCGTGCACAGCCGAGGTCCCCTTGGGAGGCCGGCCCCTGCCCGCCGCATCTCGGCACGCACGAAGCCCCAATCGTAGGCCGCGTTATGTGCGACGAAAACCCGGCCGCGGAGGTGCTCGCGCACCGGATCGCAGATCTGGGAGAAGCTCGGTGCTCCGTGCGTCATCTCCGTGCGGATGCCGGTGAGGCGCGTGATCCACGGCGGAATCGCCACGCCGGCATCCACGAGCGTCGAATAGCATCCGCCGATGGCGCCACGATCCACGTTCACGATCGCGATCTCCACCACCCGGCCGTGCCCCCCCGCGACACCGCCGTTGGTCTCGACGTCCACGACCGCGTATCGGAGGTCCCGGAGCCCCCTGGCCGCCGGATTGCGGGTCCGCCGGCTTCCCCCGGCAAGCCGCCAGGCATCGCCGTCCTCCCCGTCGCGGGCGACCTCGGGAATCCCTTCGAGCAGCTGTGCGACGAGCCGCCCGGCCATGGTCGGCGGACACCCGTGCATGCCGAAAACCTCGGCGGCGAGATCCACGGACGAGCGGGGACCGTCCTCGAGTCGGCGCAGCGCCTTGCGCACCAGCACCCCGTCGGGCGCGAAGTGCATGCCCGTCATGCATCGCTCCCGGTACGCCGCCCCGCCTCGGACATCAGATAGCTCAAGCCTTCCAGTTCGAGCACGATGTCCACGGTCCGGATCGGCACGCCGTTCACCTCGGAGAGTTCGATCGGCGCGAAGTTGAGGATCGCGCCCACGCCCGAGCGCTCGAGTTCCGCGGCGACCTCGGCGGCGACCTCCGTGGGGGTCGCGACGACCCCGATCTCCGCTCCGCACTCGGCGATGACCGGCCGGAGTTCCCTCATGGGGCGAATCCTGAGCCCGTGCGCCCGCGTCCCGATCTTCGCCTCGTCGACGTCGAAGGCCGCGACGACATCGAATCCGCGCGCCGCAAGCCCGCCATACCCGAGGAGCGCGGACCCGATCTTGCCGACACCCACCAGCGCGAGCCGCCAACTGCGTGAAAGCCCGAGGATGTTCTCCAGCGCCCGCACGAGCCCGTCGACCGAGTATCCGCGCCCGCGTTTGCCGAACGAGCCGAAGTGGCTCAGATCCTTCCGGACCTGGGCCGAGGTGGCCCCTGAAGGTTCGGCAAGCTGCGAACTGGACACGAACTCCACGCCGGCTCGCTCGAGGTCGCGCAACATGCGGAGATACAGGGAGAGGCGCCGAACCGTCGAATCGGAAATTCTGCCGCTCATGCCTGCCCTTGTGAAAGGTTTCACAAACCAAGATAGGGCCGGCCCGTGCTCAACTCAACGCGACGCGCCCCCTTCCTTTCCCGCCCGAAGCGCCGCCGCGAGGCGCACGAAAGTCGGAGGATCCAGCATCTCGGGCCGCACCGCGGGATCGATCGAGAGTCGCCCCAATACCGCCTCCACATCTCCGGCGAAACTCAGCTCCGGAGCCGTGCGCAGCGTCTTCTGCAGTTGCTTCCGGCGGCGGTTGAAGCACGCCCGCGTCAGCGTCCTGAGCGACGCGCGGTCCACGCCGGCGGCGTCCGGCCGCGGCTCCAGCCGAACCACCGCCGAATCGACCGCGGGGACGGGACGGAACGCCTGGCGGCCCACGCGGAAGGCAACCGAGGCGACGGCGATCGCCTGCACCCCGACGGAGAGCGCGCCGTACGCCTTGATGCCCGGCGGCGCGACGATGCGTTCCGCCACCTCTCTCTGCACCGTGAGCACGATCCGGCTGGCCGCCGGCTCGAGTTCGAGAAAGGCGAAGACGAGGGGCGACGTGATGTTGTAGGGGACGTTCGACACCACGCGCACCGTAGCGGCATCCCGCACGAACTCCGAGAGTCCGATGCGAAGCGCATCGCCCTCCACGATATCCACATCCGCCCGGTCCCCCCAGCGGGCGCGGAGCCCACCCGCAAGATCGCGATCCTTCTCGACGAGGACGAGGCGACGGCAACGGCCGACGAGGTATTGGCTGAGCTCTCCGTGCCCCGGTCCAACCTCGAGCACGACATCCCTGGGCCGCGGGTCGAGTTCCCGCACGATCTTGCGCTGGATGTTCGGGTCGACCAGGAAGTTCTGGCCGAGCGCACGCTTCGGCCGGGTGCGTTCGGCCTTCCCGGCGCTCACAGGGAAGCCGCGACGGCCGTCCGATCGTCCAGCCTCATCTCGTCATCGCTATCCGCGAAGAGAGCCGTCACGAGGAGTTCGGGGTCGAGGTCCCCGCGGTCGATACACCTCCGCACCCGGGCATCCGGCGTCTCGAGAGGATCGCTGAGCTCGGCGAGGCCATCGGTGAACGCCAGCAGCGTTTCCCCGGCAGACGGCACCCGTGCCTGCCGGTACGACCGGACCGTGGCCACGCCGACAGGGGGATCCAGGGCGGCGAGACGGCGCGTCCCGTCCGATCCGAGCAGGTACGCATACGGGTGACCGGCGTTCGCGTAGCGCAGTTCTCCGCGCTCGGGATCGATGACTCCGTAGAAGAGCGTCATGTACATCTCGGTCGCGTCGAGCGCCGCCCGGAGCTGCCCGTGCATGGCGTCCAGGACGGCCGCGGGTTCGGCCTCCACGCGCGTCGCCAGGACCACGGCACTCAGCGTACGGGCCATGATGAGCGCGGCGGAGGGGCCGTGCGAGCTCACGTCGCCGAGCATGACTCCCAGGCAGCCGTCCGCGAGGCGGACGAGATAGTAGAAGTCGCCGCCCAGAGAGAGCGCCGGATCGCAGCGGGCCGCTATCCGTCCGAGATCGCGAAAGTCCTCGGGGGGCGGCAGGAGTTTCAGTTGCAGATCCCGGGCGATCTCCAATTCGGCCAGCACGCGCTCCCGGCGCAACCGTCGTGCGAGGAGCCGCTCCCGCGAATGTTCGCCCTCGGCCACGGCGCCGATCCAGCCCGCGAGCAGCGTCGCGGCAGCATCGCCGCTGCTCGCCGGATCGTGGACGAGCCGCAGCCGTCCCGCATCGCCCAGCGGCCACGCCTCCCGAACCTCACGCGGGCCGTTCGACTCCTCGTCGTTCGCCCAGCTGTCGAACAGCACCTGCGAGCCGTCCTCGAACCGCCGGTCGAGGCGAAATCTGAGACCGGTGACATCGGCGAAACGCCGCAGGAGAGGTTCGATCCTCACAAGGGGATCCGGCGCGCCCCGGAACGAGAGCGTGACCCTGTTTCCGGTCTCGTTGAACGTCACGTCGTCGGCCAGCTGCCTCAGAAGAAAGAGGCCGCGCCCGCGGGGCCGCCCGATGCCCTCCGCCGAGATCGGGTCCGGCACGGCATCGGGATCGAAACCGCTCCCCTCGTCCGAGACCTTCACGCGCAGGCCGTCCGCGTGTGTTTTCGCGGAAACCCGCACGACGGCGCCGGGACGGTCGCCGCCCCCCCACAGGATCGCGTTGGCCACGGCCTCGCCGAGCGCGACCCGGAGTCGGAACGCCGTCTCGCCATCCAGATCGGCGAGGTGCCGGCATGCCACGACGACCCGCTCCACCACGGCGCGCTGGTAGCGCACGCTCGAGGGAAACACGACGCGTATGTGCCCCGACTCATCGACGTCCAGGTTCAGGTCGGGCGCCTCCGCGGGCGAGGTGTGTTTCTGCCACACGAGCCCGAGTTCGGCCGCGTTGAGCGGATAGAAGAGGTAGTCCGTCCAGTCTTCTGCCAGCGCCGAGCCCAGACGGTCGATCCATGCGCCATCGACGAGCGCCACGAGGGCCGACGCAGCGCCGAAGCGGCGGTGCAGGTACGGCATCGTCGCGCGCGGTTCGGCGATGTCCACCAGGATGAGATCCGTCGGGAGCACCGTCAGAGGGCGCCCGAAGAGCCCTCTCACTTCGGGAGGCGGATCGATCTCGGCGGCGGCGTCCGCGACGGCCTGGAGGATGTCCGGCCGGCTGGAGAGGACCAGGATGCGGGCCGCGTCTCCGTCCTTCATTCCGGAGCTGGAGCTCCGGTCAGGATTCGCCGAGCGCCGCTGCCCGGGATTCGGCGATCTCGAACAGCGAGTCCAGCCTGGTCAGGGCGAAGAGCCGCTGAAGATCCTCGTTCAGCCCGGCCAGCGTCAGGCGGCCGCCCGCGTCGCGGATGTGCTTGGAGAGGCTGACGAGTACCCCGAGGCCGGAGGAGTCGATGTAGTCGGCCTCGGTGAAATCGATGACGAAATCGGCGTCCCCGTCCGCCAGGCGCGCGAGCACGCGCTCCTTGAATTCGCCGCGGTTGTTGATCGTGAGCTGTCCGCCCACGGCGACGAGGGTAGTGGCTCCCGCCGTTTCGATCGAAAACGTCATCCTTCGCTCCCGGGTGACATGAGGGCTGTAATGCAAGCGACATCCACGATATCGGAGACGGAGGCGCCGCGGGAGAGGTCGTTCAGCGGTCGCCGCAGCCCCTGAAGGATCGGCCCCAGCGCGCGCGCCCCGGCGAGTCGCTCGAGCAGTTTGTACGCGATGTTTGCGGCGTCGAGGCCGGGGAAGACGAGCAGGTTCGCGCGCCCGGCCACCGGAGACCCGGGAGCCTTCAGCGCGGCGACGTCCGATACGAGCGCCGCGTCGGCCTGCAGTTCACCGTCCGCCGCGACTTCGGGGCGAAGGCGGCGGAAGATGTCCAGCGCCTCCCGCACACGCTCGACCGCCGGCCCCGCGGCCGAGCCAAGCGTGGAATACGAGAGAAACGCAACGACCGGTTCTTCTCCCGCAACGGCTCTGTGCGCGTCGCAGGCCGCCGAAGCACTCTCCGCCATCTGGGCCGGGGTCGGCGCCGGGACGACCGCGGCGTCCGTAAGCGTGAGCACCCGCTCGGCGGGAGCGGGAAAGATCATGTGGAAGGCGGCCGAGACGGTCTCCACGCCATCGGCGAGACCGACGACCCGCAGACCGGCCCGGATGACGTCCGCCGTCGCGTGCACGGCCCCCGCCACGACCCCGTCCAGTTCCCCGGCCGCGAGGCGTTGCGCGGCCTTCGCGAGGCCATCCGCGCCGGCGCGGATCTCGACGGGGCGTACCCACTCTTCCTCCCGCAACCGGCGAATCGCCCGCGCGGTGCGGGTCTCGTCCGCCTCCGGAAAACCGATGCGCCGCTCGAGGGCGCCGGCCCGCGTCCTCAGTCGGTCGATGAAGCCGGATGGGATCGGCTGAGACGTCACCTTGCAGTCCCGGTTGCTAGCGCCCGAACGCGAGGTCCATGCGGGCCTTCACGACCGGGCTCACGAAGTCCGTCACATCTCCGCCCAGACGTCCGACTTCGCGCACGAGCGAGGAGCTCAGGAACGTGTGACGCGTGGCGGGCGCCATGAAGAGAACCTCAACTTCGGGCCAGAGGGAGCGGTTCATGAGCGCCATCTGAAACTCGTACTCGAAGTCGCTCACGGCCCGCAGCCCGCGGACGATGATCCGGGCCTCGCGCGACCGTGCGAAGTTCACGAGCAGGCCGGAGAACGACGTCGCCTCGACCCTCGGTTCGTCCGCAAACACCTCGCGGATCAGATCGACGCGATCGTCGATCCCGAACAGTCCCGACTTCGCCTGCGTGGCCGTCTCCGCCACGGCGACGATCAGCCGGTCCACGATCCGCAGGCTCCTGCGTACGATGTCCTCGTGTCCGACCGTCAACGGGTCGAAGGACCCGGGATACACGGCGACGGCGTTGTTCATCGAGTTCCCCGTCAGAGTGTTCGGGTTGACGCGTCGGCCGGAGCCCGGAACCGGCTGACGCAGGTGTCACCGTATTCCCTCGTCCAGTCGGCCGCCGTCGCCCACTCGGCGTCCGGGCGGTGCTCGACCCACAGTTGTGAGGCGAACGGACGGATCCGGAAGCGCTCGACGAGCTGCGCGCCGCCGGCGGACGCGTACGGTGGATCCGCGAAGACCAGATCGAAGAGCGCGCCCGGACCGGCCATATCATGCGGTGCGTCCTGACCGTCGACCCATGCGATGGCATCGTCCCGCACCACCCGCGATCGGTCTTCGAGATCGAGCATTGCGACATTGCGGCGCAGCAGCGCAACCGCCCGGCGATCCGACTCGACAAAATGGACGTGCGCCGCGCCCCGCGACAGCGCTTCGATCCCCAGCGCTCCGGAGCCGGCGTAGAGATCGGCGACCCTGGCGCCGTCGACATCCCCCGCGAGCGCGGAAAACCAGGCCTCCCGCACCCGCCCCGCCGTCGGACGCGTGCGCCCTCCACGGGGGGCCTCGATGAAGCGGCCGCCCAGGTCCCCGGCGATGATGCGAAGCCTGCGCGTCAGGCGAGAGATCCCGGGTAGAGGATGATCCCGCAACCCTCGCAGATGGCGAGATGCCGCCGCGCCCGAATCTCGGTCTGCTGCTGCTTCGGTATCGCCGTATAGCAGCGGCCGCATACCCCATCGACGGTGAGTTCGGCGAGCGCGGCCTGACGCCCACCTCCGCCCGCCGTGCGGTACAACTGCAGCGCCCGGCGGTCCAGCCGGCTCTCCTGCGTCCTCCGACTCACGCCGCAGTGCTGGAGATCCCCCTCGAGCGTCGCCCGCAGCCCTTCCACGGCGGTGCTCCGCTCCGCCAATTGCGCGGTCGCCTCCCCGAGCTCCGCTTCCGCGGCCTTCAACGCCCCGCGCGCGGTCTCCACATCCTGCATCGCGTCGAGCTGGTCATCTTCCGCCGCACGCAGGTTGCGCCGGGCCGTGTCCGTTTCGCTCCGAACCGCGAGATGCTGCTGCATGTTCGCGACTGCGACGGATCGCGCCTCCAGACGTTTGAGCGTCGCTCTGCCCGCCTCCACGGCTCGATGGAACTGCCTGACGCGCCCTTCCGCCTCCTCCACCTCCGCCCGGATCCGCGCGACCCGGGCTTCCAGCGTCTCCACGGTTTCCCGGAGTCCGGCCACCTCTCCGCCGAGACTCTCGAGTTCATCTTCTATCTTCAGGATCCTGTGATCGATTTCCTGAAGGGTGAGTAACTCCTCGACGATATCAGTCCCTTGCATACTCTCCCCGGCTGTCATCGCTGCGTGGCCGTAGTCCGCCCTGCTTCAGCGGCCGGCATGAACGCTCCCGACTCGCCCGCGGCCCGAAGTTCGCGCACGAGTTCCTGTTTCTCGTCCAACAATCGACGTTGCTGCTCCGGCTCCGCAAGCTCGATCGCGCGGCCGATCTCCTCGATCCGTTCACGATGCCGCCGGTAGAGGAGGCGACGCACCACGGCGTCGAAGACCCGGGCGGCGTCCGGGAGCTCCCGATCGGACTCTCGCAGCGTCTTCGCCAGTTCCCCGGCGGCGGCGGAGGCGGACGCCCAGTCGGGAGAATCGACCCCCTCGTCCGATGCCGCCGCCAGGATCTCGAACAGCTCGCGCGACCGCGGGTCGGACATGTGACCGGGCGCGAGCCCGACGCGCACGGCCTGCCGCGTGAGCGTCGGGTCACGAACGAGCAGGAGGAGGAAATCGTACTCCGTGCGCGAGGCCGGCGAGGGTCCACGCCGGGCGCGTCCCGGTTCGGCGGCCGGGGAACGGCGTCGAGGTGGGGAACGCTCGAGGCGCGCGATCTCGTCCACGAGCGTCTCGCGCCGTATCCCCAGGCCTTCCACCGCCCGGTCCACGTAAATGTCGCGGAGCGCCGGATCGGAGACCGCCCGCAGCGTACTGAGCAGGCCATCCACCGCCCGACGCCGTCCCTCCACCCGATCCAGGTATCCCTCGCGGCGAAGGATCTGGAGCTTGCGCTCGAGAAGATCCACCGCATCGTCCAGAAGCTGCCGGATGGCGGACGGACCGTCCCGGCGGATGAGGGAGTCGGGATCTTCCCCGGACGGGAGCGACACGACCATCGGGTGAACCCCCGCGGCCAACAGGATGTCCCCGGTCCTGAACGTCGCGCGCAGCCCGGCGAGATCGCTGTCGTAGAGCAGGTAGGCCCGTTTCGTGTATCGGCCGATGCGGCGAGCCTGGTCCGCCGTGAAGGATGTCCCCAGCCCGGCGACCGCAAAGCCGAGGCCGGCCCGGTGCAGTGCGATGACATCGGTGAACCCCTCCGCGACCGCGGCGTGGCCCTCGCGTCGCATGGCGTGCCGCGCCCGGTTGAGTCCGTACAGCTCTTTTCCCTTGTGGAAGACGGGCGATTCGGGCGAATTGATGTATTTGGGCGCATCGGAGGCGGCATCGAGGATGCGGCCACCGAAGCCGATCGGGCGGTCGCGCAGATCATGGATCGTGAACATGAGACGCCCGCGAAAACGGTCGTACGGCTCTTCCGCTCTCTCGCTCGTCGCAAGAAGCCCGAGCTCGAGCAGCGCCCGCTCCTCGATCCCGTGCCGGGCCGCGGCGGTGCGGAGCGCACGCCATTCGTCGTCTGCGTAGCCCAGCCCGAAGTCGAGCGCCTCCTCCAGCGAAAGTCCGCGCCCCTGGAGATAGGCGCGTGCGCCGGCGCCGGCCGGTTCGCGCAGCCGGTCCCGGAACCACTCGGCCGCGAAGGCGAGCACTCCGCGAAGCGGCGCATACGGATCCTCGCGTCGCTCCTCCCGGTCGGGAACCTCGATCCCGACTCTCGCGCCCACGAAGCGCACCGCCTCCGGGAAATCGAACCCGAGGTGCTTCATGATGAAGCCGAAGACGTCCCCGCCCTCCCCGCAGACGAAGCACTTGAAGATCTGGCGCTGCGGGTCGACGGCGAAGTTCGGACCGTCTCCGCCGTGCAGCGGGCAGGGTCCGCGATAGCTCTTCCCCGATCGTCGAAGCTGAACGTACTCTCCCACGATCTCGAGGATGTCGGCCCGTGCGCGGATGTCCTCTACGAGGCTGTCGCTCACCACGATTCCACCCCTACCGCCCGCAAGTCTCGCTCACTCGAACTCCACGACCGTGACGCCTGTTCCCCCTTCGTTCGATTCGCCGGCCCTGAGGATCCGGATCCGGGGATCCCCGGCGAGCAGCTGCCCGACCCGCTCCCTCAGCGCGCCCGTTCCCTTGCCGTGAATGATTTTTAGCCACGGGAGATCGCCGACCACCGCCGCATCGACGGCCGGGTTGAGCATTCCCTCGACCTCGTCGACGCGCAGGCCCCTCAGGTCGACCTCCGTGGCGGCGGTGAAATCCGGTCGGCGCTGCGCGGAGCCCGCGGCTTCGTGCAGCCGGGCCGGGCCGGACGAACGGGTCTCCGGTGCAGAATGGGGAGTCAGGTCCCGCAGCGGTACCGTCAGCCGCAGTTCACCGACCTCGATGACGCCGCGATCCTGCCGGATTTCAACGAGGCGCGCCGGCCGGTCGGACGCGTTCCACCGCACGGCATCGCCGACTCGCACCGCTCGCGCCACCGATGGAGGCTCGGACTCGCCCAGGGCACGAAGAGCGCGGGAAGACGTCCGGAGCGCCCGCTCCACCTCCCCCCGCGCGGCCCGCTTCGACTCCCGGCGGCGCACCTCATCCCCCGTGGCGAATTCGGACTCGAGGCGTGAGATCGCCGCTTCCACCTGCTTTCGCGCCTCGCGAAGAACCGCAAGCCGCTCCGCCTCCCGTTCAAGAGCGGCGGCGCGCTCCGAGTCGGCCAGGGCAGTCTCCCGGGACGCGAGATCGCGTTCACGGTCGGCCGTCTCTCCGGCCCGGCGCTCAAGCTGCGTACGAAGGTCTTCGACCTCGCTCCGTTCGGTCTCGAGCCGGGCGAGGAGCGTGTCCAGCGACACGTGCTCGGGTCCGAGCCGGTCGCGCGCAGCGGCGAGTACGTCTTCGGGGACGCCCAGCCGCGCCGCGATCACCAGCGCGTAACTGCGTCCGGGCCGGTCCCTTACGAGACGGTACGTCGGTTCGAGCCGTGTTCCATCGAATTCCAGCGAGGCGTTCACGGCAGCGGCCTTCTCGTCGCCGAGGCGCTTGAGGTCGCCGAGGTGCGTCGTGGCGACCGTGAGACGTGCCTGTCGAGCCAGCCGCCGCAACGATGCCGCCGCAAGCGCGCCCCCCTCGGCCGGGTCCGTGGCGCTGCCGATCTCGTCGAAGAGGACGATGTCCCGGTCGCCGGCCTCGTGCAGGATCTCGGCCAGGTTGCGCGCCTGCGCACCGAAGGTGGAGAGCGAAGCCTCGATCGACTGTTCGTCCCCGATGACCGCGAAGAAGCGACGGAAGAAGGGGATCCGGCTCCCGTCGCCGAGCGGCGGCAGGACCCCGCTCTGCGCGAGCGCGGACAGCAGGCCGAGCGTCTTGAGAAACACCGTCTTCCCCCCCGCGTTCGGGCCCGAAACGAGGAGGACGCGCTCGCCCGCCGAGAGATCGAGGTCGAACGGGACCGCTCCGCCGGCATCGAGGACGAGGAGAGGATGACGGGCGCCGCGGATGCGGATCCCCTCCGAAGGCCCCTCGCTGAAGGCCGGGGGCGATGCGTCCATCTCGCCCGCAAAGAGCGCGCGGGCGCGAAGCGAGTCCAGTTCTACTAGGGCGGTGTACGAGACGGCGAGTTCCGACGCGCGAGCGCGCGCGGCAGAGGACAGGTCGCGCAGAATCCGGTCCACCTCGCGGGCCTCGCGGAGTTCCAGCTCGCGGATCTCGTTCATCGCCTCGATCGCGCGCGATGGCTCGACAAACAGGGTCCGGCGGCTGGCGGAAGCGTCGTGCACGAGACCGCCCGCGATTCCCTTCCCCTCGCGGCGTACCGGGATGCAGTAGCGGCCGTTTCGGACGGTGACCGAGGCGTCGGGCACGCGAACGCGCTCCGGAAGCTCGCGGGCGTAGCGCGTAAGCTCGTCGACGAGCCGGCCACGTCGCGTCGCGAGCGCGCGACGGATGCGCCCAAGTTCCGGAGAGGCCCCATCCGCGACCGCTCCCGTCGCGTCGAAGGTGCGCGCAATCCGTTTCTCGAGGGCCGCCTCACCCCACAACCGGCTCACATGCTCCGCGGGGAGGCCGTCGGGATCGAGACGCGCGTCCAGTCGCCGCACGGCGCGTGCGACCGCCATGACCTGCGCGCATGCAAGCAACTGAGGCGGCTCCAGCGGCGCGTCTTCGATCGCGAGCCGCCGGAGGGCCCCGTCCAGCGGCGCGATCGTGTCCAGCGCCCAACCATCTCCGCTCTCGATGAGCCGCCGAAGCTCGTGCACCGCCGCGAGCGAGCGGACCGCGGAAGACGCGTCCGCAAGCGGCCGGAGTGCGTGTACCGCGGCGCAGCCCGCTTCCGACACGGCGCGTTCGCCGATCGCCGCCAGCACGCGGTCGAACTCGATGACTCGGAGCGCGTGATCCACGGCGGCTACCCCGGCGGCCAACCCATGCGGCGGGCACCCAGCACGTGGAAGTGCAGGTGAGGCACGGCCTGGCCACCGTCTTCGCCGACATTCGTGACAACGCGGTATCCGTCCTCCAGCCCCTCCGAGCCGGCGACGGCTGCGCACGCGAGAAGGAGTTGCGTTCCGAGCGGCCCGTCCGACAGAGCCGAGAGGCTCGACACGTGCGCCCGCGGAATGACGAGCACATGCACCGGCGCCTGGGGTTCGAGATCCCGGAACGCCACCCAGTCGCTCGTCTCGGCAACCACGTCCGCCGGGATCGCCCCCGAAGCAATGCCGCAGAACACGCAGTCCGTCATGTCGACCTCTCGTCGTCCGCCTCGTTTTCGTCGTCCGCCAGAAGGGCCGCGGCCGCGGCGACGACGACCACTGCCGCCGTTTCGAACCTCAGTGTCGCCGAGTTCAGGGAAACGAGCCTGAAGCCCGCTTCCAGGCAGCGACGCCGCTCGGGACCCGTCAGGCCGCCCTCCGGCCCGACCGCGACGGTCAACGGGCGTCCGGCACCTCCGCCCTCCGAGCCACGGGGGATCGCGCCACGGAGCCCTTGCCGCCCCTCCGCGTCCGCGAGCCACCCGTCCCCCCCATGGCGCCGGAAGGCCTCCCGGGGTTCCACGGGGCCTTCCAGCCGAGTGAGCCAACCTCGGCCCGATTGCTTCAGCGCAGCCCTCGCGCGGGCCTCCGCCCGCCGCAGAAAGCCCTCGGCGCGGCCGGCATCGGCCACGGAGCGCGACCGCTCCCACTCGATCCACGTGATCGTGGCGGCGCCGAGTTCCACGACCTTCTCCACGAGCCAGAGGGAGCGATCGCGATTCGCCACGGGAGCCCAGAGGTGAAGCGGGAGTGCGGGTACAGGCGGGCGCGGGGCGAGCAGCCGGCAGCTTGCGCCGCGCCGGTCCAGTGTAACGAGTTCCGCCTCCCAGCGGCGTCCGGCGCCGTCGATGACCTGGAGACGGCAGCCGGGGCGAATCCGGGCGGCGCGGAGATGGCCCACCTCGTCGCTCGCGAGTTCGGCCCGCGCGCCGACCGCCAGGCCCGCAAGACCGTCGGCGAAGAACGTTGGATCGCTCACGAAGGGCAACGTATCCGCCGCCGACGGGCCATCGCCACCAGCCCTCGCGCGCTTCCGCGACGGAGCCTTTTCCGGTGGCGCCTCGAACCCTTATGTTCGCTCCGCCGAAGCGGCCCGCCCAGCACGAGTTGTCTCGCGCGGCCTCCGGCTTCCCGGCGTTGGGCCAGCTAGCAGCCCGTGGCAGGACCCTGCGTCAGCGGCGAGAGCGGTGAAGCGCTTGCCTGACAAGGAGCGACGAGAGAGCATAGCCGTTGCTATGTGATCGAGGAGCGACGCAGAGCGCAGCGTTTCAGGCGATATGCAGCGCCGCTCGAACGCAGCAGGGCTTTTGCCACTGGCTGCCCAGGGCGATTCAAACTCGTGCGAGGGGGCGATTGAACGAGACAAGGACCGCCGAAGCCAATTACGGGTCCGCTGCTCCGAGCGCGGATCCCCTCGTAGAATCCCAGTCCATCGACACGATCCGCACGCTCGCCATGGACGCTGTCCAGCGAGCCGGCTCCGGGCATCCCGGCACGGCGATGGCGCTCGCCCCCGTGGCATACGCCCTCTGGATGCGCCACATGCGGTACAGCCCGCGAGACCCCGCCTGGTTCGGCCGGGACCGGTTCGTGCTCTCCGCCGGCCACGCGGCGATCCTCCAGTACGCCGTCCTCCACCTCACCGGGTTCGACCTGCCCCTGCGGGAGATCCGCAACTTCCGGCGAGCGGGGAGCTGCACGGCGGGGCACCCCGAGTACGGCCACGTCCCGGGCGTCGAGACGACGACCGGTCCCCTGGGCCAGGGCGTCGCGAACTCCGTGGGGATGGCGATCGCCGAAGCGCATCTCGCGGCGGTGTTCAATCGGCCGGGCCACTCGATCGTCGATCACCGGACCTACGTCATCTGCAGCGACGGCGACCTCATGGAGGGCGTCTCCTACGAAGCCGCCTCGCTGGCCGGACACCTGGGACTCGGCAAGCTCGCCTGGCTCTACGACGACAACAGGATCACGATCGATGGCGACGTCAACCTCGCCTTTTCCGAGGACGTGAGCGGGCGATTCGAGTCTTTGGGGTGGCACGTGCAGTCCGTCGGGGACGCGAACGACCTGGCGGCGCTCGACGCGGCCCTCGAAGGCGCGCGGAGCGTGGAGGACCGCCCGTCCCTGATCATCGTCCGCTCGCACATCGGCTACGGCGCCCCCAACAAGCAGGACACGGCCGCGGCGCACGGCGCGCCGCTGGGCGAGGAGGAGGTCCGGCTCACCAAGGCCGTGTACGGCTGGCCGACCGAGCCGCCGTTCCTCGTGCCGGACGCCGTCCGGAGCCACATGGGTGGGCAGGTCGCACGCGGCGAAGCGCTCGCCGCCGAATGGAGGGAGCGCTTCGAACGATACCGCGCGGAGCACCCGAAGCTTGCGACGGAACTCGAACGCCGCATCCGGTCGGAACTGCCGGCGGCGTGGGATGAGGAACTGCCGGATTTCGGCCCCGACGACGATCCGATCGCTACGAGGGCCGCCTCCGGCCGGGCTCTGACCGCGCTCGCGCCGCGCCTCCCCGAACTCATCGGCGGAAGCGCCGACCTGTCGGGCTCGAACAACACGTTGATCGACTCGCCGAACTTTTCCAGGGACGCGCCCGAGGGCCGCAACCTCCGGTGGGGCATCCGCGAGCACGCGATGGCTTCCATCGCGAACGGACTTGTCCTCCACGGAGGCATCCGGCCATACATCGCCACCTTCTTCACGTTCACGGACTACGCCCGGCCGTCGATGCGGCTCGCCGCCCTGATGGGACTGCCCAACATCTACGTGATGACGCACGACTCCATCGGCCTCGGGGCCGACGGGCCGACGCACCAGCCGATCGAGCACCTCGCCTCCTTCCGCGCGATGCCCGGCGTCGTCGTGCTGCGCCCCGCAGACCCGGAGGAGACCGTTCAGGCGTGGCGCGTGGCGATCGAGCGAGGCTCGGGGCCCACGATTCTCGTGCTCACGCGCCAGAAGGTTCCCCATCTCGCCCGCACCGCCGGCGCTGCCCGCGAGGGGGTGGGGCGCGGCGCCTACGTCCTCAGACCGGAGCCGGGCCCCCTTCAGGTCGTCCTCATCGGTACCGGTTCTGAACTGCAGGTGGCGGTCGAAGCGGCGGAAGCCCTCGAGGCCCGTAGCATATCGGCGCGTGTGGTCTCGTTTCCGAGTTGGGAACTGTTCCGGGCGCAGCCGCCGGCCTACCGGGAAGAGGTCCTTCCCCCCGGGATTCCGCGGGTCGCGATCGAAGCCGGCGCCACCCTCGGGTGGACGGAATGGGTGGGGCGGGATGGCGCCGTGATCGGAATCGACCGCTTCGGACAGTCCGCGTCGGCGGCGGACAACTTTGCCCGCTTCGGATTCACTGCAGAGGCCCTCGTCACGCAGGTTCTGGAGGCGCTCGCGGCGGAGCGACCGGCGTGAGGCTCGCGGTCGGGGCGGATCACGCGGGCGTAGGCTACAAGGATATTCTCGCCGCGGAGCTTCGCGATGCGGGCCACGAAGTCGTCGACATCGGCACGCACGGGACGGACTCCGTCGACTACCCCGACTTCGCCTTCGCCGTCGCCGAGCGGGTGGCTCGCGGCGACGTCGAGCGGGGGATCGTCATCTGCGGATCCGCCGTCGGCGTCTGTATCGCTGCAAACAAGGTGCCGGGGGTACGCGCGGGCGTCTGCCACGACACGTATTCGGCGGCGCAGGGCGTCGATCACGACGACATGAACGTCCTCTGCATGGGGGAGCGCGTGATCGGGATCGCCCTCGCACGCGCGATCGCGGACGCCTTCCTGGCCGCGGATTTTTCGGCCGACCCGAGGCATCGACGCCGGCTCGAGAAGGTACTGGACATCGAAGCCCGACACCTGAAATCGGGCACCTGAGACACATGATGGGGAGGGGAGAGAGATGAGCGCGCTGCTTCAGCTTCAGGAGCACGGCCAGAGCTATTGGCTCGACAACCTGACGCGCGGGATGCTGGTCGACGGAGGGCTGGCTCGCCGGGTCGAGACGGAAGGGTTGAGGGGGGTCACGTCGAACCCCGCGATCTTCCACAACGCCATCACGGGCAGCGCGCAGTACGATGCGGACATCGCCCGCTTCACCGCCGCGGGTCTCGGCGTCGAGGACGTCTACGACCGGCTCACGATCGCCGACGTCCAGGGCGCGTGCGACATCCTGCGGGGCGTGTGGCAGAGTTCCGGCGGCGTCGACGGATATGTTTCCCTCGAAGTGTCTCCCCACCTCGCGAACGACACGGAGGGCACGGTACGGGAGGCGCGCCGCCTCCACGATGAGGTGGCCCGCGAGAACGTCCTCATCAAGATCCCCGGCACGCCGGCCGGAGTCCCGGCCATCCGGCAGGCACTGTTCGAGGGCGTGAACGTGAACGTGACCCTCCTCTTCTCCATCGCCGCGTACGAGGCGGTCGCGGACGCGCACACGGAGGCGCTGGAGCAGCGGATCGAAGCGGGGCGTCCCGTCGACGACGTCGCCTCGGTGGCAAGCTTCTTCGTGAGCCGGATCGACGCGCTGACCGACCGGAGGCTGGGGGCGTTGGCCGAGGCCGCTGCGGGCGACGCCGCTCGCTGCGAGGCCCTGCTCGGCAAGGCGGCGATCGCCAACGCGAAACTCGCCTACGTCGGCTTCCAGCAGCGGCTGGCCACGGATCGCTGGGCCCGTCTCGCACGGCTCGGCGCCCGTCCGCAACGCATGCTGTGGGCGAGCACGAGCACGAAGAACCCTGCGTATTCCGACGTGATGTATGTCGAGCCGCTCATCGGCGACCTGACCGTCAACACGCTGCCGGAGAAGACGATCGACGCCTTCAGAGATCACGGACGCGTAGCCGGCACCCTGACCGAGGGGGTCGACGAGGCCCGTCGCACGATGGTGGAGTTGGCGGCCGTCGGGATCGAGTTGGACGAGGTCACGGACCAGCTTCTGGCAGAGGGCGTCGAGAAGTTCGCCGTCCCCTTCGATCAACTCCTCGCGAGCCTCGCGGAGCGGATGGCACGGCAGCCGGCCGCGGCCGTGGCATCAGGGTCCGCTACGCCGTAAACGCCGCCTTTACTCGCTCCCAGAAGCTCTGATCCTCGCCCCGGCGCGGCTCGGGCGGCGCATCTTCGACCTCTCGCAGCGACTCCAGGATCTCGCGCTGACGCCGGGACAGTTCGCTCGGCGTCCAGGTGTGTACCCGCACCAACTGGTCCCCGTTGCCCGCGGCCCGCAAACGCGGCATCCCCTGGCCACGGAGCCTCAGGACCTGTCCCGCCTGGATTCCGGCGGGCACCTTCAAGCGGGCCTGTCCGAGGATCGTCGGCACGTCGAGTTCGTCGCCCAGCGCCGCCTGCGAGAAGGTGACGGGCAGGTCGAGGACGAGGTCATCGCCCCTGCGCTCGAAGCGGTCGTGGGGCTCGACCTCCACCTGCACGATGAGGTCCCCCGGCGGTCCGCCGCGCGGCCCCGCATTGCCGCGCCCGCGCAGCTTCAGGTAGTCGTCGGACGAAATCCCCGCGGGAATCTCGATGTCGACGGACCGGTCGACCCGCACGCGCCCGGTTCGCCCGCAGTCGCGGCATTCATCCGCGATCCAGGTGCCCTCGCCGCCGCAGGCGGAGCAGGGACGCACCGAGACGAACTGTCCCAGCATCGAGCGCTGGACCATGCGAATCTCGCCCGTGCCCTGGCACGTCCCGCATGTGGAGGCCGTGCTCCCCGGTTCGGCGCCCGTCCCATCGCAGGGCTCGCACCGATCCAGGGCGGAGACGCGGAGGGAGCGCCGGGCCCCCTCGGCCGCCTCTTCAAGCGTGATCGTGACGGCGACCTTGAGGGTGGAGCCGCGGCGCGGCTGGTTCGGGGACCGCGCATCTCCGAAGAGGTCGCCGAAGCCGCCGCCCCCGAAGCCGGCCCCGCCGAACTCCCGCATGAAGACGTCGAACGCGTCCGAGAAGTTGTTGAACCCCGAGAACGGCGCCTCGCCTCCGCCGCCGCGCCGTACGCCGGCCTCGCCGTATTGATCGTACAGCTCCCGCTTTCCCGGGTCCCGGAGCACTTCCCACGCCTCCGTCACCTCCTTGAACCGCTCCTCCGCGTCGGACGCGGAATTGCGGTCCGGATGGTATTCCATGGCGAGGCGGCGGTACGCCCGCTTCAGTTCGTCCGCATCCGCATCGCGGGCGACCCCCAGCAGATCGTAGTAGTCGCGGTTCACGGAGTCAGCCGCGTGAGAAGATCGGAGGTCCAGTCGACGATGGAGACGACCTTGTCATAGGGCATGCGCGTCGGCCCGATCACGCCGACCGTGCCCTGCAGACTGCCGACGGCATAGTTGGCCGTGACGATGGTCAGATCATCGAGTTCGGGCTGGCCGTGCTCGGCGCCGATCGTGACGTGAGGGCCATCCGAGCTGCCGCGATCCCCCAGCACCGAGGCGAGCAACTCCCGGCGCTCCGTAAGGAGCAGGAGTTCGCGCAGGCGCTGGCTCGTCGTGAATTCCGGCTGCTCGGTCAGCGCCGCGGCGCTCCCGAGGTGGATCTCGCGCTCGCGGCGAGCCCACTCGAAGATGTCCGGACCGCTGTGCACGAAGATGTTCATCAGTTCCTGCGCCCCGCGGTTGTGGAAGCTCAGGTCGCCGAGTCGCTCGCGCAGCGTCGCCTGGATCTCGGAGATGGCGCTGCCCGCCAACCGCTCGTTCAGCGCCTGCGACACCGCCTGGAGCGTCGCCCGCGGCACTCGCGCCGTCACGTCCACGTACACGGTGCGAACCACGCCGGACTCGATCGTGAACACGAGGAGTACCTTCTCGCTCGAGAGCGGTACGAGTTCGAGACGCTCGAGCGTGGCCGTGGCGAGCGTCGGACCGACCGCGAGGCCGAGTTCTCCGGTCAGGAGGCTGAGGACGCGTGCCGCCTTGCCCATGAGATCCTCGACGCCGCCGGTGTCGGCGTCCCCCAACTCGCGTTCGATCTTCGCCCGGTCCCGCTTCCGGATGCTGCCCCATCGCATGAGCGCATCGACGTAGTACCGGTAGGCGAGGTCCGTGGGAAGCCGTCCGGCGGAGGTGTAGGGGTGGGTGAGCAGACCCTTGCTCTCGAGGTCCGCCATCGTGTTTCGAATCGTCGCGGGCGACACGCCGAGCGCGTACTCCTTCCCGATCCTTCGCGAGCCGGCCGGGGCGGCCGTGCGGACGAAGGAGTCGATGACCGCGGCGAGGACAGCCCGTTCGCGCTCTGTCAGAGTTGGCAGGGTCATGCTCTCTCAGCCCCGGCGAGTTCGGCGGCGATCGCATCCAGGCGGAGCCAGCCTTCGATCGTTGCCATCCAGCGTCCGTTCCGCTCCTCCAGCCACCCGGCCTCGGCCCAATCGTCCAGGCGGAGGCCCTCCGACGAGACCTTCCGCACGAAATCGGGCGTCAATCCGCGATTCGTACGAAGGCCCAGCCAGATCCGTTCCAGTTCCTCCTCTTCAGGCCCCACGCGTTCCCAGCCTTCGAGCGGGCCCTGGCCCGTCTGTAGCGCGCGTTCATACCGGTCCCAGCGAAAGACGTTCCAACTGCGGATCGGTGGAAGAAATCCATGCGCGGACGGGCCGACGGCAAGATACGATGTTCGGTTCCAGTACGACCAGTTGTGGCGGCACTGCGCGCCCGGCCGGGCGAAGTTGGACACCTCGTACTGCTCATACCCGGCCGCGCGCAGGTCGCGCGACAGGAGTCGGTACTCGTCGGCGTAGCGCTCCTCGTCCGGCGCTCCCACCCGGCCCAGGCGAATCCATTCGGCCAACGGCGTGCGAGGTTCCACGGTGAGGCCGTAGAGACTCAGGTGAGACACGTCGAGCGCGGCCGCCGCCTCCACCTCCGCCCCGAGATCCCGCTTCACTTCCGGGGGCAGGCCGAAGATGAGGTCCACGCTCACACGTTCGAATCCGGCGTCCATCGCCTCCGTGACGGCCTCCGTGGCCCGGCGCCGGTCGTGAAGCCGACCCAGCCAGGTCAGGACGGCATCGTCCAGAGCCTGCACACCGAGACTCAGCCGGTTCACGCCCGTCGCCCGCCAGCTGGAACCGAGATGCGCATCGAAGGACGCCGGGTTCGCCTCGGCCGTCCATTCCGTGCGCGCGGGGTCGATTCGGAACCAGGCGGAGATTCGCGAGGCCAGCCCCTCCATCCCGGCAGGCCCCATGAGTGAAGGCGTCCCGCCTCCCACGAAGATCGTGTCGAGCGTGTCTCCCGGATCCCATCCGTTGCGCTCGAACCACCAGGCGAGTTCGACCTCGATAGCGGCGAGCCAGCGGGAGACCGGCGGGTCCGACGCGCGCTGGACGGAGAAATCGCAGTAGTGGCAGCGATGCGCGCAGAACGGGAAGTGCACATAGAGGGAGCGGGGGGGGCGCTCGGCGGACATCAGCGGCCGCCCCGCCGCCGGACGGCGGCGAAGTTCCCTCCCGGCCGACGCTCGACCCACCCTTCGAGTTCCAGCCGCCCCAGCCCGCCAAGCACCTTCGTGACGGGCATCTCGAGACCCACGGCCAATTCATCCGGCGAGCGGGGTCCCCGGGAGAGCGCTCCAAGCAGACGCCTGTCGCCGGATGATCCGTCGACCGCCGGCGCGGATCCTTTTTCCGATGGTGGCGCCTGCGGCTCGAGGCGCAGCCAGCCCAGGGCATCGAAGACGTCCTGCACGCCGGCCACGAGCCCCGCGCCCTGACGCAGGAGGCGAAGACACCCGGCCGCGCCCGGATCATCGATCCGCCCGGGCACGGCGAGGACTTCGCGCCCCAGGTCCAGGGCATGGTCCGCCGTGTTCAGGGCCCCGCTCTTTCCGCCCGCCTCCACGACGATGACGCCACGGGCGAGGGCGGCGATGACCCGGTTGCGGCGCGGGAACGCCGAACGCGTCGGCGGCGCCCCCGGCTCGAACTCGCTCAGCAGGATGCCGTGCGAACGCATCCTCCGGTACAGGTCCCGGTTGTCCGCGGGGTATTCGCGATCGTGTCCGGTTCCGAGAACCCCGACGGTCCGCCCGCCGACATCGAGGGCCCCGGCGTGGGCCGCCGCATCGATGCCGCGGGCCATGCCGCTGACCACCGTCCAGCCCCAGCGTCCGAGTTCCCTCCCCAGCGTGTATGCCGTGCGCAGCCCGTAGGACGACGCGGCCCGCGTGCCCACGACGGCGATCGTCCGCTCGGAGTCCAGCGCCCCGGCGCCGCGCTTGAAGAGAATGGGGGGCGGATCGAGGAGATCGCGCAGCCCCTCGGGATATGCGGCCTCTCCACAGTCGGTGTACCCCGCCACGGAGAGCCCCTTCGCGCCCGCTTCGCACAGCAATGACCGCGCCGCCCTCTCGCCGTCGGCGCCGAGGGCCCGGACCGTCCTTGCGCTCGGAACCCGCCGGCCCCGGCCGAGCGCGCGCAGTTCGTCCGGCGCGGCGCGCTTCGCCACCGCGAGCGCCACCGACGCCCCGCCATGGCGGTCGATGAGACGCCGGACGCCGCGCGGCCCGATGCCGGGAGCCCGGGCCAGCACGACGAGCGCCACCAGCTCCCTCTCCATCGCGCGCCCCGCCCCGGAACGTCTCCCGGTCACGGCCGCCACGCTTCGCTGCTCCCGAACGGGTCCGCTTCGGCCTCCTCCGCCGCAGCCTCCTTCTCCCTCTGCACGCGCGTCCAGAGACCCTCGAGCGCGCGGTCGAGACCGGCCCCGGTCACGGCCGAGATCGTGAACTGGCCCCAGCTCCCGGGAGCAGCGACCGACACCGGCGGTTCCGCCGCGGCGGGATTCAAATCGGCCTTCGTCAGCAGAACGCAGTGCGATATTCCGGCCAGCGCCGCGTCGTGCGCACGCAGTTCCTCGCGCAGCAGGTCGTACGTCGCCTGCGGATCTTCGTCGTCCAGCGGCACCAGGAGCGCGAGGGTGCGCGTCCGTTCGATGTGCCGAAGGAACTGCGTGCCCAGGCCGCGCCCCTCGTGCGCTCCTTCGATGATGCCCGGGATGTCCGCCATCACGAACGAACGATGCCCGCTCAGCCCCACGACCCCCAGGTTCGGCGTCAGCGTGGAGAAGGGGTAGTCGGCGATCCGCGGTTTCGCCGCCGTTACACGGGCGAGGAGCGTCGATTTTCCCGCGTTGGGCTCCCCCACCAGACCCACATCGGCGATGAGCTTGAGTTCGAGTTCGATGTGCCGCTCCTCCCCCCACTCCCCGGGCTCCCATTCGCGCGGCGTCTGGCGCGTGGGCGAGGCGAAGCTCGCGTTGCCCCTTCCCCCGCGACCGCCCCGGGCGACGACGAGTTCATCGCCCTCCTCGAGCAGTTCGCCGATCCCCTCACCCGTCTCGACATCGCGCACGAGCGTCCCGAGAGGCACCGGCAGCCGCAGGTCCTCTCCCGAGGCGCCGTCCCGCCTCTTCCCCTCCCCGTGTCCGGCGCGGCCGGCCTTGTAGTGCGCTCGGTACGAGTAGTCGAGCAACGTGTCGAGTCGCCGATCCGCAACGAGGATCACGCCGCCGCCGTTTCCGCCCCGACCGCCGGCGGGCCCTCCGCGGGGCACCCCCTTCTCGCGCCGGAAGGCAACGGCGCCCGCGCCACCCGCCCCTCCGGTTACGTGTATCCTGGCTACGTCGACGAACAAGATTCCTCCTCCACGTTCCGCCCCCCCTCTCGTCCCGCGCGACCCACGACCTTCCCCCAGGTCGCGAGCAGCCTTGCAGGGTCCGTCCCCGCAGACCCCTCCGACCCGGTGGGCGCCCGCGCGGCCGCGCGGACTCCGACGCGCAGCGCCGCCTCCACCCGCCCCGGCGGGGTGCCGACGTTCAGCGCGCCGTGCAGGTGGGCGCGGAGCTGCCGCTCGTGCCCGGCCGCGGCCAGCAGCGCCACGATGCACAGCTCGCGCGTCTCCACCGGGAGCCCGGCGCGCGACAGCGTGCGCCCATACCCGTGCTCGACCATCCAGCCGTCCAGCGCCGGGTGCAGCCGACGAACATGGTCGCGAAGCCGGTCGTACACATCCCCATACACGGCCCGGCAGAGCGCCTCCCCGGCTCCGGGCCGATCCACCGCCGCCACGGTACCGGCAGTCTCGCCGCCCGTGATTTCCCTCCACGCGATGAAGGCATCGAGCACCGTGGGGAAACCCACGAACAGGTGCGCCTGCAGGAGCGCCTCCTCGACCTCGGCGCGAGCCGCGTGCGCGGCGGCCGCCTCGAGCGCCGAGCGCCATCCCTCCACGTCCGGGCGCGCCAGGGCCGCCGAAAGCTCGACGAGCGCCCCTGTCCGTGCGTCGAGTCCCACCTCAGCCTCCATGACCTTGCACCGACAGCACGCCGACCTCCTCCCCGCACGTGTTCCGGACTACGGGCTGCGCGAAGCCCTCCAGCCGCTCGATCTCCGCGGGCGCGAGCAACGACAGCGTGGCAAGCCCGTGCACGACCGCCGGCCCCAGCGGCCGCGTGGCCCCATCCAGCACCTTGAAGGCCGCACCCCACCCTTCCTCGGCGCTCGCAAGGCAGAAAACGCCTTCCGCCCCTTCCTTGGCGAGAATCCGGCCCGAACTCGCCCGCATCAGGTTCGCGGAGAGCGCCGTGGGACCCGACACCAATGTCGGGTGCGTCGTCATCGCGGTCACAACCGATCGCACGGCCGCCTCCGACGAGGCACCGAACGCCGCGAACACCCGCGCCATATCCCGCAGAGAAAGGGCCGGGGTCGGCAGGCCGCAGCCATCCGTGCCCCACGGCAGACGCTCGCAGTCTTCACCCAGCCACGCCGAGAGTTCGCGGCGGATCGTCCGCTGCAGAGGGTGCTCCGGTTCGTGGTAGCCCGCCACGGGCCAGCCGCGAGCGACACAGAGCGCCAGCAGCGCCGCATGCTGACCTGAACAGTTGTTGTGGATCCGTCCCGGAAGGCGCCCTTCCCGATCCATCCCCCGGGCCGCCCCATCGTCGAACGGCCGATGCGGTCCGCATGCGAACATTTCCGGCGTCAGCTTCACCGCGTCGATCACCGACTGCACGACCCCCAGGTGTCGCGGGGTGCCGTGATGGGAAGCGCACGCCAGCGCAAGCGCCTCCGCCCCGAGCCCGAGGCGTCCGAGCACGCCGTCCCGGACGACCGGAAGGATCTGGAGCGGTTTCATTGAAGAACGCCAGAAGGCCGTCAGCCGAGGATCGCCGAAGGCGTGGCGGCTACCCGGCGAACCGGATTCGTGGACGATGCCGTACACGAGATGCGACGATTCCCGCGTTCCGGCCCGATCCAACGTGACGCGGATCGGTTCCATCACCCCTCCGGTGCCGCGGTCGGCGGCGCGAGCCGGGCCCAGGCTCCGGCGGTCGCGCTACCTTCGATCAGGTCGCCGGTCATGCGGGCCAGGTCCGCCGGACGGTCCACATCGTACCAGGACGGCAGTTCTGCACAATCGAGCCGCAGCGACGCGGCGCGCGCGCGCGTCCAGGAGCACAGCCCGGACGTCGACCACGGCGCTCCGGCGAAGAGACCGCGGGCCCGCGGCCACGCCGACCCGCGCAGTCCGACCGCGTAGTATCCGCCGTCCAGGCTCGGGCCAAGGGCCACCGGGCTGCCCGCCAGCGCGTCGAAGGCCCGCACGACGAAGTCGAGCGGGAGGGTCGGATGGTCGCTTCCGACCGCAACGGCGCAATCCGCCCCCTCGTCGAAGGCGCGGTTGAACGCGATCTCAAGCCGATCACCCAGCGAACCTTCGGGTTGCAGCCGGATTCGAGCCGCGGGATATCTCGAGCCCAGCCGCTCCATCGCTCCCGGACGATCGGGCACCCACAACTCCACGGCGATCCCGTCCGGCGCGAGCTTCATGGCGTCGTCGAGGAACGCCTCGTACAGGAGGGCGCTCTCCTCCCTCGTCAGTACGGGCTGGAGGCGCGTCTTGACGTGGCCCGGCTCGGGCAGGCGGCCGAAGACGAGGAGTCTTCGACACAAACGTTTCCGGTTCAAGGCAGGGGGTTCAGGCGCACCGACCCGCCGTCTAGCGGGTGTTGACCTCGATTACCCCGCCCTCGGCGCCCGGCCGGCGATAGCGGGCCGGAACCATGCTCTGGTGGTACAACCGGATCGACACGATTTCCTCGGCTGGAATCCGACGAAGTGTCGTGACGGCATCGTTCTGGTTGAAGTCGCCGTCCACAACGAGGAGCGGAATGTGGTACGACTGCGACATGCGCGGCCGGGGTTGCACCCTGCCGCTTCCGTCCCGCGTCCACGGGTTGTCGTTGCCACCCCGGAAGCCGATCCGGTCTTCGAATATGATCAGCTCCCGGTGATGCGTGAGCGCCTCGTAGGCCGACCGATATCCGGCCTCGCGGATCTCGCTGCCGGTGATGATGAGCCGCGTGTACGTTCCGGGGCGAGGGTTGCTGGCGCACGCCATTGCCGCCATCAGGGCCATCGTCGTTGCAATCACGGCCGATCGTCGCGTGCGCTCTCTCATCACTCGTCTCCTCGCCTCTTGAATCGCCCTGCCGCCTACTGGTGATCCCCGTCGGACTGCCCGCTCTCCGCGCCGTCCGCCCCCCGCTCCTCAGCGACACGCGCCGCGACGGTGAGCAGCGCGTCCGGCGAATCGGCCTCCATCAGAAGGTCCATTGCGACCTTGATCTGCGCGTCACGCACGGCCCGGCTGCGGAGCTGCGGCACCTCCCCGAACTCCGCGCCCGCCAGCTCATCCGCGATGAGCCAGTCGACGTAGGTCCGGGACTGGTCGAAGAGTTCCCTCTCGATCTCGGCTCCCGCGTCGACCAGCGCCGCCCAGACTTCGTCCCGCATCCCCTGCGTGACGGAGAAACCCTCGTTGAAATCGTGCTCGTTCGAATACTCGACCGCCCACCGGAAGACGACGTTCCGCGGGATCGCCCCCGAGCGCGTCGCGAGGCGCCGCAGTTCCTGCTCCTCGGTGGACAGCGTGTCGCGGTAGACGATCAGGTCCGGCGTGATCCCGCCGCCCCCGTACACCGTCCGGCCGCCCGTCGTCGTGAACTCCTCCCGGTCTTCCGCCTCCGGTCGCGATACGATCGGTTCGCCGGAAATCGCCACGGCGCTCGCAGCCAGGTCGCGAAGCGCGCTCGCCCGGTCGAAATCCTTCGTGATGGAGCGCCCCGCCGGAGTGTACCAGCGGGCCGTCGTGACCTTCATGCTGTTGTCCCCGGAGAGCCGATACAGGGTCTGCACGGAACCTTTGCCGAACGTCGTCGTGCCCACGACGACCGCACGGTCGTGGTCCTGCAGAGCACCGGCAACGATCTCGGAAGCGCTCGCGCTCAGGCCATCCACGACGACGACGATGGGAATATCGGCGTAGCGGTCCTCGGTGGAGGCGCGGAACAGGTAATTCTGCTCGTCCAGCCGGGAACGCGTTTCCACCACGGACCGGCCGCGCTCCAGGAAGAGATCCGTGACATCGATTCCCGCAGGCAGCAGGCCGCCGGGATTCCGTCGCAGGTCCAGGATCAATCCGCCCGCCCCTTCATCGACGAGGCGGTCCAGCGTCGCGACGAGCTCTTCCTTCGCCTCGCGGCTGAACCCGCGCAGCGTCACGTAGCCGATATCGCCGTCCAGGACGAAACCCTGCGCCTGCGCCACCTGAATGACGTCGCGCACGATTCGGATCGCGAGCGGCCGGTCCACGCCTACCCGCGCGATCGTGATGTCGACCGGCGCCCCCTTCTCGCCCCGCAGCGTGTCCACGGCCTTGTCCACCGACCAGCCCTCGGCCGATTCGCCCTCGACCTCGATGATGCGGTCGCCGACTTCGAGTCCCTCGCGCAGGGCCGGTGAGTTCGGGAGCACCTGAACGACCGTGATCCAGTCATCCTTCACGTCGATCCGGACGCCGAGTCCACCGTAGTTGCCCGTCGTGGTGAGACGGAGATCCTCGGAATCCCGGGGTTCCAGGAAGGTCGTGTACGGGTCGCCCAGGTTCTCAAGCATCCCGTCGATCGCCATGCGATACAGATCCTCCGGCGGGACCTCGTCGACGAAACGGGCGGAGATCAGGCGGTGGATTTCTTCCAGCAGGCGACGGCTATCCCCGCCGCTCGCGGCTCCGCCCTGATTTATCAGCCAGCCGCCGGTCGCGAGGGCGATGGCGCCGACCAGCACTCCGGTCGTCCAGGATCGCTCCAGTCTCATGCATCCTCCGTGGTGGCAGCCCCGCATCGCATCGGGCCGCGTTCGAGCGGCACTCCGCCGCTACCGTCAATGTCACACGACAGGGTCAACGAGGAAAGTTCGCCCCCCGGAGCCGGTGCGGGAATCGCTCCTCCAGAAGCCCCAGAACCCGGCCTTCCACCTCATCCGGAGTCCCCGAGCCGTCGACGACCACGATCCGCTCCTCCGCCGCCGCGAACTCCCGGTACCCTTCACGCACGCGCTCGCGGAACGATCGTTTCTCGAGCTCGATTCGGTCGGGAGCGGGCCCGAAGAAGGCCAGTTGGCCAGGATCTTGCTGATCCTGCCCCTGGCGACCCAATCCCACCTTCACCGGTACGTCGAGCACGAGGTAGAGATCCGGAAGGAGACCGCCCGTCGCGGCGCGGGTGACCCGTTCGATCGTCTGCGCGGCGACTCCGCGCGCCCACCCCTGGTAGACCCGCGTGGAAAGCTCGAAGCGGTCACAGAGGACGACCTCCCCGCGCTCCAGCGCGGGCCGGATCACCTCCTCGACGTGGACACGGCGGGACGCCGAAAAGAGCAGGAGTTCGGCGATCCCGTCGAGCCGCAGTTCCGGCCGGTCGAGGAGCACGCTCCGAATCGCTTCCGCCGCCGCCGTGCCTCCGGGTTCCCGCGTCACCAGGTGGGGCACGCCGGACGCGGACAGCCGTTCGGCCAGCCGGCCGATCTGGAGCGACTTTCCCGCCCCCTCCGGTCCCTCGAATACGAGGAAGCACCCCTTCATTCAGTCGTAATACTCCACTCCGAGGTGCGTGATCTGCTCCTCCCCCTTCAGCCATCGCAACGTGTTCTTGAGTTTCCAGTGCTGGATGAAAATGTCGTGTTCCGGATACAGGTCCGGTGCCGTCTGCGGCGCCTTGAAGTAGAAGGACAGCCATTCCTGGACTCCCGACAGTCCGGAGCGCGCCGCGAGGTCGAGAAAGAGCGCCAGGTCGAGCACGATGGGCGCCGCCAGAATGGAGTCGCGGCACAGAAAATCGATCTTGATCTGCATGCCGTACCCCATCCAGCCGAATATGTCGAGATTATCCCAGCCTTCCTTGTTATCGCCGCGCGGCGGATAGTAGTTGATGCGGACCTTGTGATACATCTCTCCATAGAGGTCCGGATACATGTCCGGCTGCAGGATATATTCGAGAGCCCCGAGTTTCGATTCTTCCTTCGTCTTGAAACTCTCCGGGTCGTCGAGCACCTCGCCGTCCCGGTTGCCGAGGATATTCGTCGAGAACCAGCCGTTGAGACCGAGCATGCGCGCCTTGAGACCCGGAGCCAGGATCGTCTTCATCAGCGTCTGGCCGGTCTTGAAGTCCTTCCCTGCGATCGCGACGCCCCGTTCGGCGGCGAGCGCGAGAAGCGCGGGAATGTCGCAGGTCAGATTCGGCGCCCCGTTCGCGAACGGCACCCCCTCCATGAGCGCGGCCCACGCATAGAGCATCGAGGGCGCGATGTCGGGGTGGTTCTCCTCCATCGCGCGCTCGAAGGAGGCCGGGCTGTCGTGCACCGGGCTCGCCCTCATGAAGATCTCGGTCGAAGCCGCCCACACCATCACGAGGCGGTCGCAGCCGTTCTCCGCCTTGAACCGGCGGATGTCCTCGCGGAGCTGCTCGGCGAGTTCCCGCTTGTTCGCGCCCGTCTTCACGTTCGAGCCGTCGAGCTTCTTCACGTAGGCGCGGTCGAAGGCGGCCGGCATCGGTTCGATTCCCCGCATGAAGTCCGCAAGCGGATCGATGTCCTCCGGCCGGAGGACGCCGCACACCTTGGCGGACTCGTAGGCGTTGTCGGGAATCGGATCCCAGGCGCCGAAGACGAGATCGTCCAGCTCCGCCAGCGGCACGAAATCGCGGATGAACGGGGTGCGGTTCTCCGTCCGCTTCCCGAGCCGGATCGTGTTCATCTGCGTGAGCGATCCGATGGGTCGGTTCCGTCCCCGGCGCGCCGCCTCCACGCCCGCGATGAAGGTGGTCGAGACCGCTCCGAGCCCTACGAGGAGAACGCCGAGCGTCCCTTCGGCGGAGGCAATGGTTGCAGGTGATCTATCCGATTCCACGATGCTGGTTCACTCCGTATCTGGTTCAGTTCGATTCCCGGGGCGGCTCGCCATCGGGCCGCGTATTCCGGTACACCCACCAGATCCGCTGGAAGGCGGTCAGGTTGGTGAGAATCGCGAGGACGATGATCACGACCCTGAGTACGAGGCCCTGGTGACCGAACATGGTCGTCTCGCCGAAGATGAGCGCGGCGAAGCCGATCAGGATGACCCGTTCCGGGCGCTGCATGAGCCCGACGTAGCAGGCGATGCCGAGCGCCTCGGCCCGGGCGCGGGTGTAGCTGATCATCAGCGAGCCGGCGAGCGCGAGCACGATCCAGTAGATCATCCCCACGTCGCCCAGTTCGAGACGGTAGTCGTTGTACAGGGAGAGGAGCCCCAGGTACACGACGATCTCGGACAGCCGGTCGAGCGTCGAATCGTAGAAGGCGCCGAAGGACGAGGCGAGTCCCGTGCGGCGCGCGACCGTGCCATCGAACAGGTCGAACACGCCGCCGAGGAGGACGAGGAAGCCGGCCGTGCTCACATGATGCTGATGAAAGAAATAGCCGGAGCTGCAGGTGATGACGAAACCGAGCGTGCTGATGACGTTGGGGTGGACACGGCGTCTCGTGAGCCACGCCATGGCCGGCTCGAAGACCGCGCGCAGCGCGCGTTCCCCCAGATCGCGAGCCGCCTTCATGTCGGGAGGATGATCCGGCTTTCCTCGCCCTTCCGGACCCCCTCGCCGATCGCTCGATCCACCCGCTCCATGAGCTTCTCGAAGTTCGCCTGAGAGGAGATGAGCGCCTGGTAGCGGGTGTTCGTCTGGACCTTCTCCTGCAGTTCGGCGAACTCCCGTTCCTGCTCCTCGCTCGGCTGCTCGCCGCGGCCGACCGCCTCCACGAGCGTGCTCTGCAGGTCGCGCAGACGGTTGAGCAGTTCCGTCGCGTCCCGATCCTCGTCGATCTCGCGTCGGGCCGCGCGCAGGTAGGCGTATTCGGGCAACTGCGAGATGATGCGCCCCACCTCCTGCGCCTTCTCCAGCATGCGGTCTCGCTCGTCCATGTCTCCGGCTCGAAACGGAATCAGGAAGCACCCCGGGCCGACACGTCGGGTCGGCAGCGGGCGGAGGCGCGAATCGTCCGTCCCTTCCCCGCTCGCCATACACGGGCCCGGGCCGACGATTCGACGCCCGAGTATAACCCGGCCCCGACCCCCACGCGACTTGAACGACCGGGGGGTGGCGCTAGCAGGAGTCGGTCTTCCGCGCGCTTGCAAAGCGGGGGCGGCCGGCGAGGTCGGTCCCGATCCGACTGTCGGAAAGCGCGGCTTCGGCCTTCAGAAGCCGGAGGACGGAGGAGCCCTGCGACATCCCGATCTCGAGGAAGAGCGCGCCGCCTTCGCGGAGCCGGCCCGGGGCGCCGGCCATAACGGTTCGAATGACCTCCAGTCCGTCTTCCCCGGCGTCCAGTGCGACGCGAGGCTCGTGTTCCCGGACCAGGGGGTCGAGGTCGGTCCATTCCGAGGTCGTGACGTAGGGCGGGTTGGAGATGATGAGGTCGAAGCGCTCTTCGGGGACGAGGGCGGACCAGATGTCGGGAGGACAGGCGCGCAGTTCGAGGTTCTCGACGTTTGCACGGCGGGCGTTCTCGCGGGCGAGTTCGAGTGCGTCCTCGGACACGTCGAGTCCGATAACGCGGTCGGCGATCCCCTCGTCCAGGAGCGCGATCGCGATGGCGCCCGATCCGACGCCGATATCGAGCGCATCGACGGCTGCGCCACGGTCGCGGCACCAAGTGGCGACGAGGTCGAGGAGCTGCTCGGTCTCCGGGCGCGGGATGAGAGCGCGGCCGTCCGACACGAGGCGTACGCGCCGGAAATCGACCGTGCCCTCGATGTGCTGGAGCGGCTGACCCTCCAGACGGCGGGAGACTGCGCGCGCCACGGACGCCGCGCCGGCCGGATCGACCCGCTCTCCGCCGGAGACGGCGAGTTCGCTCCGAGACAGGCCGAGCGCCGCGGCCACGAGCCGCTCGGCTTCGACCCGCGGGGCCTCCAGCCCGGCCAGCTCGAGTTCGCGCCGCACGCCCTGAACGATCTCGCGGCGCGTCGGACCCGCCGGACGGCGCCCGGCCCCACCCGGGCGCGGTTCCGTCACGCGCCCGCCGCCGCCATCCGCTCCTCCGTCCCGGCGAGTCGCAGCGCCTCCACAACCTCTCCCAGGTCGCCGGCGAGGATGGCCTCCAGCCGGTGGCTCGTGAAGTGGATTCGGTGATCCGTCACGCGGTTCTGCGGGAAGTTGTAGGTGCGGATCTTCATCGAGCGGTCACCCGTCCCCACCTGCGTGCGCCGCTCGCGGGCCCGCTCCGCCTCCTGCTCGGCGACCAGCCGGTCCAGCAACCGGCTCCGAAGCACCTTCAGCGCCCGCGCCTTGTTCTTGTGCTGCGACTTCTCGTCCTGGCACGACACCACGAGCCCGGTCGGCCGGTGCGTGATCCGAACGGCGGAGTCAGTGGTGTTCACGGACTGTCCACCGGGCCCCGAGGAGCGAAACACGTCGATCTTGAGGTCGGCCGGGTCGATCTCGATGTCCACTTCCTCCGCTTCGGGGAGGACGGCCACCGTCGCGGCGGAGGTATGTAGCCGGCCCTGGCTTTCGGTTTCGGGCACGCGCTGGACGCGGTGGACGCCGGACTCGTAGCGCAGACGGCCGTAGGCATCGGATCCGCGCACGACGAAGACGATCTCCTTGAGGCCGCCCAGCGTGCCCGCGCTCGTACTGATGAGTTCCACGTCCCAGCCGGACTCCGCGGCGAAGCGCGTGTACATCCGGTACAGGTCCGCCGCGAAGAGCGCGGCTTCGTCTCCCCCGGTGCCGGCGCGGATCTCCACCACGGCGGGCCGGTCGTCGAGCGGGTCCTTCGGAACGAGGAGCCGGCGGAGTTCTTCCCGCGCCTTCTCCCGCTCCGCCTCCAACTCGGCGACCTCGGCCGCGGCCATTTCGGCCAGCTCGCCGTCGGATTCCGCCGCGACTTCCCGCGCCTGGCGCAGGTCGTCGAGGAGCTTGAAGTGGCGCTTCGCCGCGTGCACCACCGGCTCCAGCGCCGAGTGTTCGCGCGCCAGGTCCCGCAGGAGCGCCATATCCGACAGCACTTCGGGCTCCGCCATCCGGCGCGCCAGCGTCTCCTGCCGCTCGGCGGCGTCGCGCAGACGATCCTCGAGCGTGTCCCGATCCGACATCATTCGTTCCCTACATGAAAACGGGGTCCGCGAGGAACCCCGTCACTTGAAATGCGGTGTCGAGCGCCGGAGGCCTCCGGCTCAGGCATCCGCCGCCACTGCCTCCTCTTCCGCAGCCTCTTCCTTCTCCACCGCGTCCTTCTCCTCGCTGCGGGTGTTCCGATCGCCGTACTTGGCGATGAACCGCTCCACGCGTCCCGCCGTGTCGACGAGCTTCTGCCGCCCGGTGAAGAAGGGGTGGCAGTGCGAACAGATCTCGACGTGGATCTCGCCCACCGTCGACGCGGTCTCCGTCTCCCGGCCGCACGCACAGGTGATCTTCGCGGGTGCGTACTCCGGATGTATGCCTGCCTTCATGTCTTCCCCACACGCTGGTTGTCGGCCTCCGGCGGAGGCGTCTGCGGAACAGCCATGTAATCTAGCCGAAGCGCCGCGCCCGCTGCAAATGCGAGGCGGACTTCCGGCTGTGCGTCCCGGAGATGCAGCCGGCGGTCGCGGCGAGTAGACTCCTCCCATGACCCGGGCTGCGCTGATCACACTACTCGACTTCCACTACTGGGCCCGCGACGGGACGCTCGATGCCGTCGAGCGGATCGCGCCCGAAGATTTCCGCCGGGACCTGGGGAGCAGCTTCGGCTCCATCCGCGACACGCTCGCGCACGTCGTATCGGCCGAATGGGTCTGGTGCTCACGCTGGCGGGGACACTTCCCGACGGAGCACCTCCCCGCCGCCGACTTCGAGACGGCGGGCGACATTCGCGCGCGCTGGCTGGAGGAAGAGGCGCGCGTCCGCCGATTCGTCGCGGAACTCGGCCCCGAAGACATCCACCGCGTGATCGACTACCGGTTCTTCGATGGCGAACCGATGCGTGCCGTGTTCTGGCACATGCTGCAGCACGTCGTCAACCACGCCACGTACCACCGCGGGCAGGTGACGACGATGCTCCGCCAGCTCGGCGCCGACCCGCCCCGAAATCAGGGCCTCATCGGCTTCTATCTCGAGCAGAGCTAGTGTAGTGTCGCATAAATCCTCGAGTCACCGAGAGTGCCGGGGCGCCGGCTCCCGCAAGGCGCTCCGACGAGGAATAGCAGAGCTATTGCGAGGAGGAGCAACGCCGCGGGGACGGATGCAGCGGCGCTCGAATGACCGCAGGATTTGTGCGATACTACACTAGTTCGGCGTCAGCATCAGGCGGTCGGCGACGGCGGCTTCCACGCGCTCGCGGGAGTAATAGAGCGGGAAGAAGCGGTCCTTCGCCCAGCCCTCGAACAGGTTCCGGTACATGGGATCGTCCGGGTCTCCACCCTGCCCCGGCGTGTTCGTGAACACGGCCGTGTCCCAGTCCCCCGCCTCCGCGATGATCCGGAAGGACGGGCCTGACGTCTGATTGTCCCCGCCTCCGGTCTGGTTCACGGTGAAGCCGTTGCCGCCGCGCGGGAGCGGTCCCACCTCGAGGCGCGCCCGCATCTCGGCGTTCACGATCCCGGACAGCGGGTGCCGGAACCGGGCGTGCTTGAAGCGCACGTCGCCGTAGCGCCAGGGGTCGCCGCCGAACCGATCCTCCAGCCCCTCCAGGGCGTCGCCCAGCGTGCGGGCGAGGAAGGCGTCGCGGCCGGCCACGGGATCCCCGTCTCCGAGGGGCGCGAACCACGCGGGCGGCGAGCCTAGCCAGTCGATGATCTTCTTCATGGAAAGGCGGCCGAGCGACCCGCGGACTTCGGCGGGGACGGCGAGCGGCGCCATCTGTCGCTGGAGCTCGCGCTCCCACGACACGTAGATCGCGGCTTCGCGGGACTCCGGGGCCAGCGCGAAGTCCCAGTCGAGCAGCTCGCCCCGGGCCGCCTCCGCCCCCGCGGGCAGCTCGACGCCGCGCAGCATCGGCACCAGCGAGCGCGCGGGGAGCGACACGTAGTCCGTCGCGAGCTGCATCATCTCCGCCATCGTGAAGCGCTTCCCCGAAGCGAGGACTTCGTCGATGCGCGCGCTCCGGAACGGGTCACTCCAGCTCCAACCGACGGCGTCGCGGTGTTCGTAGCCGGGGGGAACGAGGTTCTGGTTCGCCGTCGACCAGAAGCCCTTCTCGGGGTTGAACACGTGCGGCTTGTGCCGGATCTCGAGGTAGCCGTCCCACTCGTAGCGGCCGTCCCCCGGTACCGGGACGAGACCCGACCAGTTGCGGCGGATGGGCGCGATCCCCACGGACTGCCAGCCGATGTTCCCCTCCACGTCGGCCCACACCATGTTCTCGCCGGGGATGTTCGAGTAGTTGCAGGCGTCCCGGAACTCCTCCCACGTCTTCGCCTGGTTCATGCGCAGGCTCGCGAGGTACGGCGCGCCGCCGATCTCCATCCACCCCGCGCGCACCGCGTAAGCCAGATCGTTGTCCCGATCCTCGTATACGATGGGCCCGTGCCGCGTGTACCGGTGCCGCACCCGCTCGGCCGCGCGCCCTTCGACCGGGATCTCATCGTCGATGACCCGCATCTCCTCCCAGTCGCCGCGGTACCAGTAGCGGTCCGGGTCGTCGGGGTGCGTGCGGTAGACGTAGAGATCCTCGGCGTCCGTCTGGAAGACGGTGAGTCCCCATGCACCGTACCCGTTGTGCCCGATCGAGATGCCGGGGAGGACCGGCTCGCCCCCGCCGATCACATTCCAGCCCGGTCCGACGAGGTGGACGAGATAGCGCAGCGACGGTGCCGCCTGTACCCGGTGCGGGTCGTTCGCCATGATCGCGTGTCCGCTCAGAGTGCGGTGCCCCGCCACGACCCAGTTGTTGCTTCCCGTCCCCATCCGCTCCGCCTCGAGGCGCTCCGCCTCGTACGCGTCGGCCTCGGCTTCCTCCCGCAGCGTCCGCAGGGCGAAGGCTTCCCCGTCGGAGGCGGTGGCGCGGAAGCGGGGCTCGATGTCCTCGGGCTGGAACCGGATGGACCCGCGGAAGGCGCGGTACACGTCGAGGATCTCGCGCCGGAGGAGCGAGCCGTCGATCGCGGGATCGAGATCGATGTCCGGCTCTCCCGGATGGAAGTAGGAGACCTCCTTCACCTTCTCCGCCCCCACCTCCGCGACGGCGATCCCCAGATCCAGCTCCTGCCCGATGTTCATGAGCAGACCCTGGTGGCGGGAGATGACGACGTCCGGGGTCCACGGCTGCGGACGGATCCCGAGCATCTCGAACTCGACCGGAAGGAGGCCCGGATCGCGTTCCGTCTCGGCAATGTACGCGTTGATCCCGTCCGTGAAGGCCCGGATGATCTCCGCGCCGCGCGGGTGGTAGTGGTTCAGTTCGGCTTCGAGGTCGCCGCGGAAGCGGAACAGCCGCGCGCCGCGGTCCCGCTCCAGCTCACGCGGACCGAGGATTTCGGAGACCGTGCCCGTGGCCTGGCGGCGCCACAGTTCGAACTGGAAGAGGCGGTCGCGCGCGGCGCTGTACCCCTGCGCGAAGAAGAGGTCGTGCTCCGTCTCCGCGTAGATGTGGCTGACGCCCCACAGGTCCTTGAGGATCTCGACCCCGGCCTCGAGCCCCGGAACCCGCAGGGTCTCCGTATCCACCGGATCGAAGGCGGCGACCCGATCCGGAAGGCCGCCTCGAAGGTCGTCGACGGTCGGCGCGCCGGGCGGGTGTCCACCGGAGCCCCGCAGGACCGGCAGGAGGAGGATGAGCGCGAACAGCGTGACGGATCGAACCCGCATCGGATTCTCCTTGGGTGGTCTTCTCGTGAGTCCGGCTACGACCCCGTGGCTCTCTTCTTCGCCGGCTCCTTCCCGGCCTCGTCGTCGGTCTCCCTCCCGTCGGACCCCGAGACGCTCGCCTTGAGCGCGGCCATGAGGTCGATGACCTTCGCCGTCGTTTCCTCCTCGACCGGCGCGGTGATCTCCGTCCCGTCGGCTACCTTGCGCTCGATCGCCGCGAGCATGCGCTGCCCGACCTCATCCTCGTACTTCGACGGGTCGAAGTCCTCCGAGGCGATCTGCTCGATCAGTTGTACGGCGAGGCCGAGTTCCGCATCGGCGACCTCGCCCTCTCCCGACGGCACGTCGGCGATGTCCCGCACCTCATGTGCGTAGTGCAGCTGTTCGAGAACGAGGTGATCGCCCACCGGCCGCACGAGGACGAGATACTGCTTGCCGCGCGCCGCATACTTCGCGAGGGCGGCCCATCCCGTCTTCTTCATGGCGGCGCCGAGGAGCCGGTAGGCCTTGTCCCCTCCGCGCGCAGGTCCGAGATAGTACGTCTTCCCGATGTAGGCCCGTTCGACCTGGTCCAGCGGCACGAACTCGACGATCTCGACCGCCTGCGTCGCCTCCGCCTCGAGCGCCTTCAGCTCCTCCGGCTTGAAGGTCACGTACTGGTCCTTCGCGAACTGGTATCCCTTGATGAGATCGCTGCGCTGGACCGGCTCCCCCGTCTTCGCATCCACGTACTGCTGCTTCACGCGGGTTCCGTCGGGGGAGAGGAAGTTGAAGCGGACCTTCTGCGAGTTTTCGGCGGACGAGTAGAGCTGGCACGGGATCGAAACGAGCCCGAACGAGACCGTCGCCGTTGCGATGGGTCGAGGTGACATCCTGCGCCTCTCCGTGTTCGCGCCGGACCACCCGGCGCGGTATCAACCCCGGCGTGATGCCGGACCGGGGGGCCGAATTATAGTTTCCGGGCCGGATTGTGCATACCGCTCCGGCCGTACACCGCCCGGAGGGTCGAAAGCAGCGTCGAGGGACAGGGCCGCGAGCATGCCCCGAAGAAAACTCGAGGAGTACCGGGACAAACGCGCTTCCGAGCGCACGCCGGAGCCCTTCGGCGGCGCGCCCGGGACGGGGGTCGGCGTGTTCGTCGTCCAGTTGCACGCGGCGACGCGCCGGCACTACGACCTCCGCCTGGAAATCGGGGGCGTCCTCGTTTCGTGGGCCGTCCCCAGGGGCATCTCCCCCGATCCGGCGGACAAGAAGCTCGCGATGCACGTCGAGGACCACCCGATCGAGTACATCGAGTTCGAGGGCGTGATTCCGAAGGGCGAGTACGGCGGCGGCGAGATGATCGTGTGGGACATCGGCCGCTGCATCATGCTCGAAGATCCGGAGGAGGGACTGGAGGCGGGCAAGCTCCTGTTCGAGCTTCGGGGCCACAAGCTCAGGGGCGTATGGACGCTGGTGCGGCTGGCGAAGGGGGAGACCGGCCGGGAATGGCTCCTCATCCGCGAGCGGCGCGGCGGACACCCGATCCTGGAGGACGGATCGCTCCCCGAAACGTCCATCCTGTCCGGCCTCACGGTCGAGGAGATGGCCGAGCGCGAGCGCGGTTGGTATCCCGGAGAGAATCTGACCGCGGCCCTCGAGCGGGCCGGCGCGCCGGAGCGGCCGGTCGATCCCGCCGACGTGCGGTTCATGCTCGCCCAACCCCGGGAGGAAGCGTTCGACGATCCCGCCTGGCACTTCGAGCTGAAGCTCGACGGCTACCGCATGCTGGCCTCGGCCGTCGACGGAGCGGCCAGCCTCCTGACCCGGAACGGGCACGACGCGCTCCCCACCTTCCCGGACATCGCTCGCGCCCTCCGCAAGCTCCCCTTCCGGCGCGTGGTGCTGGATGGGGAGGTCGTCGTTCACGACGCCGCGGGATACCCCAGCTTCCGGCGCCTGCAGAAGCGGGCCAGACTCTCGCGCCCACTGGATGTGCGGCACGCCTCGTTCGACGCGCCGGCCAGCTTCTACGCCTTCGACCTGCTCGCCTTCGACGACCGCGATCTACGCGATCTCCCGCTCTCCGAGCGGCGCACCCTCCTGCGCGGCGTGGTACCCGAGGCGGGCCCGATCCGGCTCAGCGAACACTTCGAGGAGTGCGGGAAGGCCCTCTTCCGGCAGGTGCAGGAGATGGGACTCGAGGGGATCATGGCCAAGCGCGCCGACTCCCGGTACACCGGCGGCCGGGCTCCCGACTGGCGGAAGATCCACGCCGCGCGCGAGGCCCGTTTCGTCATCGTCGGCTTCACGAGTCCCGCCGGCTCGCGGACGGGCTTCGGCGCGCTCCACCTCGGCGCGTATGGCCCCGCCGGCGTCGCATCCCCCGCCAACCCCGCATCGGGCACCGCCGCGGACGACGACGGCCTCGCCCTCCATTACATCGGTCGCGTGGGAACGGGCTTCGACGACGAGACGCTGGCGAAACTCCGGACCCGGCTCGACGCGCTGGAGGCGGCCGGACCCGCATTCGCGACGCCGGCCCCCGCCGGAGACGATCACAACTGGGTCGAACCCGAACTCGTGGCGGAGGTCCGTTACAAGGAAATCACCGAGGGCGGCCTGCTGCGGCATGCCGTCTTCCTCGGCGTCCTGCCGACCCCGGAGGAGGAATCCGGGGACGAGGATCGCGAATACGTGGTTCCCACCGACTGTCGGCTGCCCCGGGATCCGCGCGCGGCGCTGGCCGATCCCGTGCGCGTGGACACGTCGCCCCCGCCCGTGGAGGAGTTGCAACTCTCGAACCTCGACAAGGTCTTCTGGCCGGACGAGGGATACACGAAGGGCGACCTGATCGCGTACTACCGGGACATCGCCCCGTGGCTGCTGAAGTTCCTCGAGGACCGGCCTCTGGTGCTCACCCGCTATCCGGACGGGATCGGCGGGAAGTCCTTCTTTCAGAAGAACGCGCCGGGGTTCCAGCCCGAGTGGGTGCGCACGGAGGCGATCTGGAGCCGCGGCTCCGAGCGCGATATCCACTATTTCATCGCCGACGACCCGGCGGTGCTCGTGTACATCGCGAACCTCGGCGCGATTCCGCTCCACGCGTGGGCGAGCCGCGTCGGGAGCCTGGACCGCCCCGACTGGTGCCTCCTCGACCTCGACCCCAAGCACAAGCGCGACGGCGAGGAGGTGTACGCCCCGTTCCGGGACGTGATCGACGTGGCGCGCGCGATCGGCGCGCTGTGCGAGGAGATCGGACTCCCCAGCTATCCCAAGACGAGCGGCTCGTCGGGGATCCACGTGATGATTCCGCTCGGCGGACAGCTCGACTACGAACAGTCGCGCACCCTCGCGCAACTGCTCGCGACGGCGGTGGTGGCGGAGATCCCCGACCGGGCCACGATCGTCCGGAACCCCTCGCGGCGCGAAGGCAGGGTCTACATCGACTACGTGCAAAACGGGCGCGGGCGGCTCGTCGTGGCGCCGTATTCCGTGCGGTCGCGCGCGGGCGCCACCGTGTCCGCGCCGCTGCGCTGGACGGAAGTGAAGGAGGGACTCTCGATGGAAGACTTCACGATCCGAACGATGCCGGAGCGCGCCCGGTCGCTGGACCCCGACCCGCTTCTCCGCGTGCTGTCGGAGGAACCCGATCTCATGGCCGCGCTCGACGCGCTGCAGCGGAGGATCGGCGGATGAGCGCGCAGGGCAGCCGGGCGAGCGCCGCTGAGGGCCGCGCGCACCGGTCGCCCGGGCGGCTGGCCGGGATTCCGGGGTTCGACATCGACGGGGTGGCGCGGGCGGCGGAGGGCGATCCCGGCATACTCCGGCTCGAGAACCTGGACACCGACCTGAGGCCCCCCGCGGCGGCCGTGGCCGCCACCCGCGCGGCGCTCGAATCGCCGGCCGCCAACAGCTACCTGCCGTTCACGGGCCGGGCCGGCCTTCGCGCGGCGGCCGCGCGGCACGTCGGCCGGCTCGCCGGGCGGAGCTACGATCCGAACCGGGAGTGCGTGATCACCGCGGGCGGCACCGAGGGTCTGTTCAACGCCCTGCTCGCCACGGTGGACCCGGGCGACGAAGTCGTCGTCACCGACCCCACGTACGCCGGCATGCTCCACCGCGTGCGGCTGGCGGGCGCGCACCCGCGGCTCGCGCCCTGGGTCTTCGATCCGGCGGGGGGCTGGCGCCTCGACCTCGACGCCCTCGCCGCGCGCATCGGCGGCAGGACCCGGGCGCTGGTAGTCATAAACCCGAAGATGCCCTACCGCGCCGTTCTGCGCGCCGCCCCCGGGGCCGGG